>JAGWAZ010000068.1:7190-20305 GCA_021296135.1 Chlorobiota bacterium
AAGTGTACCAACATGCCGCATGAGAAACTTTTGATAACTTAGCTATCAAGAAAAGCTGTCCAGGAAAACGAGACCAGCTCATGTAGATCTGGTTCACTTCAACTGTGATGAAGCCGGCATTTTTTCATATCCTCAATGGTTCCCACTGACCGAGGAGGAGGTGACTTTGCTGACTGGTGGTCTGTTGAATGCATCTGAATCCGTGTAACCTTCAATAACTCCTTTCCCTCACCTGAACTTGCAGCAGTTCCGTATTATTGTATCGGAAGCAAGAGTGAGCATGGAACACAGGAGGAAGGAGTATGAACAACGAGGAGAGAGGCTCGAAGCCTCACCTTGTCATTCTTGGATCGGGCTTTGCTGCGGTCATGATCCTGAAGAAGATCGATCTCGAACGCTACAATGTATCGGTCGTTAGCCCACGTAATCATTTTCTCTTTACGCCACTTTTGCCAAGCACAACAGTTGGCACAGTAGAGTTTCGAAGTATCATCGAGCCGATTCGTAAGACCCGAAAGGGGATTGATTACGTACAAGCTCATTGTATCGCAATCGACCCGGGGACGCAGACAATTCAGTGCGAAGGTGTTGAAATTGACGTGGAGTTCACGCTTGACTATGACAACTTGGTGATTGCGGTCGGCACAAATAACAACACCTTTGGCATCCCTGGCGTTGAAGAGCACGCTCTTTTCTTGAAAGAGCTTGTCGATGGCCGCAATCTTCGGGAACGTATCATCTCTTGTCTCGAACGAGCCGATCTCCCCGGAATTACCTTGAAAGAGCGAGCAAAGCTTCTCCACTTCATGATCGTAGGAGGCGGCCCAACCGGTGTTGAGTTTGCTGCGGAACTGCATGATCTAGTTGAAGAGTCGATGGAACGGAACTACCCGGAATTCATTGCGCTTGTAAAAATCACGCTCTACGAAGCCCTCCCAACAATTCTCGGTGTATTTGACACACAACTTCGCGACTATACCATGCGCCATTTTAATCGTCAGGGAATCGACCTGCAATTGAACAAACGGGTTCAACATGTCGGGGATGGATTTCTGGAGTTCGGTGATGGTTCTCGTGAGGAAGGAGGTCTGATACTCTGGTCAACCGGATGCAGTCCGACTCCTCTGGTACGGTCTCTTAACTTTGATGCGGATAGGGGACGCATACTGACCGATGAGTACTTGCGCGTGCCCTCACATCCAGAGATTTATGCTCTTGGCGACTGCGCTACAGTAATCACAGAATCCTTTCCACAAACAGCACAACTTGCCATGCAGGAAGGGAAATATCTCGGCAGCGCCTTGAACCGGAAAGCAAAGGGTAAAACTGTAACGCCCTTTAGGTTCAACAACTTCGGTATGCTTGCCTACATCGGGGAGAGCAAAGCATTGGCCGAGGTACCAAAAGCTCACCTCAGACTACGTGGAGCCCTTACCTATTTCTTCTGGCGATCGGCCTATCTTACTCGTCTTGTCAGCCTAAAGAACAAAGTGCTTGTCCTTTTTGACTGGATAAAAACACGACTCTTTGGGCGGGATATGAGTAAGTTTTAGGATGTTTGAGAAGGGAGAATATCCATGAGAGAGGTGTCAGCGTTCATGTCTGGGTCGATGAGACCCGCCCGCGACTTCAGGGAGCGCACCTGACTGCCTTTGAACCGGGCGAAGCAGGAGTCCCGCATACGATCATTCCTGACAATGCGGCAGGACATGTTTTGCAGCGTGGCATGGTCGACATAGTCATTGTCGGTTGTGATCGTCTGACACGTTTTGGGGATGCTTGCAACAAGATCGGCACATATACAAAAGCATTGGCTGCATGGAATAACGACCTTCCCTTCTATGTTGCTCTTCCCTCCTCAACGATTGACTGGACTATCGAAGACTGGAAAGAGATCGTGATTGAAAAGCCGGCCGATACCGAAGTCAGTTCAATCAGTGGGTTCTATAATGGAGAGCACATATCAATGCGGATCTCCCCGGATGGTTCGCCGGTTGTAAACTACGGGTTCGATGTAACGCCGGCACGGTTGATAACCGGGATCATCACTGAGAAAGGGGTGAGTTGTGCAAACCAGGAGGCCATTCAAGAACTCTTTGGCAACGAAAAGACAAACCAACACGAAACCAATGTAGAATGATCCGCAGAGAACATCATGATCCTTTGCGTTTGCCACGGGGGATACGTGATGCATAATGGATGAAGGCGTTGTCAAATACTACTGCGAATGGTTCAAGGCTCCCCCACTGGACCAGACTCTCCTGAAGCCACTGGTGAAATGGCGGCAATGGTGTTTCGAGTCAGGATTGATCGGTCAATACCCGAATGGAATCGGCTACGGGAATATTAGCATGAGAAGGGGTGATGGCTTCATTATCAGCGGGACACAGACTGGAGGCATAGCGGAGCTTGAGGCGGATCGATATTGCGAGGTGATTGAGACTGACATCGAAAAGAACAGGTTAACATGTCAAGGACCAATCGCCGCCTCATCCGAGGGACTTACCCATGCTATGTTCTATCGACTCGATCCGGATATTGGAGGAGTAATTCACGTTCATCATCGGGCAAAGTGGGAAAGTCTCCTGAACAGAATCCCAACAAGCGTGCCCAATATCCCCTATGGTACACCTGAAATGGCTCGGGAAATCGAACGACTCTGGAACAAGACGAATCTGCCCAAAGAACGTATTGTAGCAATGGAAGGACATGAGGAGGGCATCATCGCGTTCGGGAATGATCTGGACGAGGCAGGAAGAGTGCTCGACGAGTGGAGATCGGCCACAGTGGACGATGGTAAATAAATACAAACCTCTTCTGACAGACTCAGAAATCCAAAATCAACCCTCAGCAATAGAAATTCACCCAGCCTCGATCCAACGCTTCGTAAATTGCCTCACTTCATTTCATTTGAGAACGTCCACAAAAACCACACACCAAAATGGCTATACGTATTGCTATTAACGGCTTTGGCCGTATTGGTCGCCTCGTTTTCCGTCAAGCCCACGCACGGAAGGAAAGGTTCGATGTTGTCGGTATCAATGATCTGACCGACGCAAAGACGCTCGCTCATCTACTGAAGTATGATTCGATTCACGGTCGATTTCATGCTGAGATTGAGGCAGACGGGAACGATCTCATTGTTGACGGAGACCGCATTGCTATCAGTGCTGAGCGAAACGTGGAAGACTTGAAGTGGGGCGAAATTGATGTTGTTGTGGAAGCAACAGGTGTTCATACCAAACGCGAGGCTTTGCAGAAACATCTGGACGATGGCGCAAAAAAAGTTGTGCTGACCGCCCCGGCAAAAGATGCTCTCGACGCAACAGTGGTGCTCGGCGTTAACGATGATGTTATCACACCGGAGATCAACATCCTTTCAAACGCAAGCTGCACAACGAACTGCCTGGCGCCGATGGTAAAAGTGTTGAACGATACGTTCGGTATCGAACGGGGATTTATGACAACAGTCCACTCCTACACAAACGATCAACGTATTCTCGATCTCCCCCACAGGGATTTGCGGCGTGCACGGGCGGCTGCCGTCAACATCATACCGACAACAACAGGTGCAGCCAAGGCGGTCGGTCTCGTTCTTCCGGAACTGCAAGGAAAGCTTGATGGTTTCGCACTTCGCGTACCGACACCGGATGGTTCACTTACCGATTTCACGGCAATTGTGAACAAAGAGACTTCCGTTGAGGAAGTCAACGAAGCATTCAAGCAGGCTGCCAACGGTGGGATGAAAGGAATCATCGAATACTCGGAAGATCCGCTCGTCTCCAGCGACATCGTTGGGAACGAATATTCCTGCATCTTCGATTCTCTTTCGACAATGGTGACCGGGAATCTCGTGAAAGTCGTCGGCTGGTATGATAACGAGTTTGGATACTCAACACGGATCGTTGATCTGGTAGAGAAAGTTGGAGGATAACAGAAGTTAGAAGTGTGAAAGCAGAGGTGGCCTGTTTCCAACATTACAATTCTAACTTCTCTGAACTTATAGCCTAATGTATAAAGAAGTGCCTCTTCGAATGGTGTTAGGGAGGCTCTTTAGCAATGATCCTTTGAACTATCACTGAGTAGTAATGAAGAGTTCTCCAGCCTTCCACAATCACCATCTCTCTTCCCTCGATGCCGATCATCTCTACCATCTCGGTCTGCACAGCCGAATGAAGTTGCGGAAGATATTCGGTGATACACGCTTTGTATGCATGGGAGGAAGTCCCCACAGGGCTGCCGCGTTTGCCAAACTCGTTGCCGATGAGCTTGATATCCGGTTTCCAGGGGGATACATCAGGCCGTTCGGTAAGACGGAACGATTCGTCCTCTTCAAGATCGGTCCGGTTATCTCCGCTTCGCACGGCATGGGAATGCCCTCAACCCTTATCCTGCTTCATGAACTCACAAAACTCCTTGACTATGCCGGATGCGATGATCCGGTTTATCTCCGTATTGGGACTTCAGGAGGAATCGGCGTTGAAGCAGGAACCGTGGTCGTCTCCTCTGGTGCTCTCAACGGTGAACTGGAACCCTGGTTTGAGTCGGTAGAGCTTGGTCAGAGGCGCCGCTATCGAACAACCCTCGACAAAGAATTGACAGACCTGTTGTTGCCCCCTACCACTGATATTCCTGTAACAAGCGGATTGACAATGGGCACGGATGACTTTTACGAAGGGCAAGGTCGCATGGATGGCGCTTTGGTGCCAGGATACACAGAAGAAGAGAAAATTGCTTTTCTTCAAAAGGCCTATAACTCCGGCGTCCGCAATATCGAAATGGAGTCAACAGCCATTGCTGCCTTTTGTAACCGGGCTGGAATTCGTGCAGGCATTGTCTGTACTGCATTGCTGAACAGACTTGAGGGGGATCAGATAGAATCGACTCCTGACGAATTGCGTGAATATTCGGGTAGGGCCGCAAGGATCGGATTAAGGTTTATTCGCAAGTCTCTTGGAACGTAGTAGATCACGTCTCCTTCCCATTTGCTATCCTCTTTCTATTAGATAAAGCGTGAAATCAACTACCGATTTCCCTCGATTTTGTAGCTTCACCGGCACTTGAAAAGGCCAATCATTGCACAGAAATCAGAGGCAGCATGATCCGCTCAATCGATGCTCTTCCGCTCTCAGACAACCGTGTACTCCTCCGCGTTGACTTCAACGTTCCACTCGATGATAACCGGAACGTTACCAACGACAGACGTATCGGTGAGTCGTTGCCAACAATTGAAAAGATCATTCGCGAAGGTGGCAAGGCAATTCTTATGTCTCACCTCGGCAGGCCGAAAGGCGAACACAAGGAAGAGTTCTCTCTGAAACCAGTAGCTCAACGACTCTCGGAGATGCTACAGCAAGATGTTCCTCTCGTTCCGGATTGTGTAGGCACGGAAGTTGAGCGGATGGTGAGTCAGATGAAGAACGGCGATGTCCTCCTATTGGAGAACCTGCGCTTCCACCCTGAAGAAGAGAAGAACGACAAAGGGTTTGCCCAAGGACTCGCAAGTCTGGCCCACGTCTACATCAACGATGCATTCGGCACGGCACACAGGGCACACGCCTCAACAGCAGGTGTCGCAGAGTTTGCACAGGAAAAGGGAGCTGGCTATCTGCTGCTGAAAGAAGTAAAGTTCCTTGGCGATGCGGTCGATAATCCGACTCGTCCACTCGTTGCCATTCTCGGTGGCTCAAAGATTTCGGGGAAGATCGACGTGATCAACACGTTGCTGGACAAGTGTGATACGATCCTGATTGGGGGTGCTATGGTCTTTACATTTCTGAAAGCAGAAGGAAAGGAGATCGGTTCTTCTTTGCTTGAGACCGATCGTGTCGAGATGGCAGGGGAGATACTAAGGAAGGCAGAGGAGGAGGGAGTAGAACTTGTTCTTCCACAAGATATTGTTGTCGCGGACAAATTTGCCGAGGATGCGAGAAGGGAGATAGTGTCCGTTGATGCTATTCCCTCCGATATGATGGGACTCGACATCGGACCGATGACCTGTCAGAAGTTTGTAGAGCTGATCACGGAAGCCAAGACCGTTGTCTGGAATGGCCCGATGGGTGTCTTCGAGATGGAGCCTTTTGCGCTTGGTACACGTTCAGTGGCCGAAGGACTTGTGCTGGCAACAAGGAACGGCGCGACCACTATTGTCGGAGGAGGAGACTCCGCAGCAGCCATCGCTCAGTTCGGACTGGAAAGCCAGGTATCACATGTCTCAACCGGTGGCGGCGCCTCACTAAAATTCCTCGAAGGGAAGGAGCTGCCGGGAGTGAAGGCGTTGGAGGAGCAAAACATAGAGAGGCTGAATGGCGAATGATAAAGAGCTATTGACACCCACTCGAAAATCGCCACTCGTCATTCCCTACTCTAACAACTTCCTCGCTCCCTCTGCCGCACGATATTCCTGTTCAAGTCGCCTAAAGACGTAGACTGGCCTGCCATCCTGAGCAAGATCGATTTCTCCTTGCAAGTCAAGGAGCAGTTCTTCAACGATATTCTCAACATCCTGCCTGTTAAGTTCCTGTCTGGTTTTGTCCGGTAACGATTGATAGATTTCATCAAGTGTTGTCCGCCAGAGTCTATGAAGAAAGATCGAACGCATTACCTGCTTCTTCCGATTGCGATTGAGGCGTTCACGCTCCTTTTTCTTGACAAAGGGAAAGCGAAGGATTGGCAGGAGTAGATAGGACAGACCAAAGATCATCGGCATCGTTCCAAACAGGAAGTAGGCGAGGTCTGTTGCAAAGAATGGATGATATGCCTCAGCAAGATCGATCAAAGCTTCACCAGGACCAAGAATTCCACCGGCAATAAGAATAAAGAAGGCCATGAAACCAATAAAGAAGTTTCGCCTTCCCGTGTTCCCGGTTACCTTGTAGGGAGCCTCAAATTCTTCCCAGAAGGGAACAATTCTTCCACCGGTATAAATATCTGATGAACGCGTCAGAAAATCCTCAAACTCTCCAACGACAACTCCCTGATCTGTGATGCGTGGCTCACCACCGAATCGGGCAAGATAGTCTGCCATCCGCTCCTCTGCCTTTGCAAAGTCACCTCCGGAAAGGGCTAATACCTCGGCGGACGTAACAACGCCCCTCTCCTCTTTCAGGAAGGCCGCAGCCTCCTTCTCGTTCTCGAGCGGATCGACCTCGGCTCGCTCCGGGCCAAGGGCAAAATCATAGACCGCAATGAAGAACGACTTCTTCCCTTTGTTCTTCTTGACTCCTTTTGGAACCCGAGCCTCGCGATATCGATACCCATGCTCATCAACCGCATAACCTCCGGTATAAGCCTGTGTCCAGAACGCAAACTGCAACCCTTCACCAATTGCCCGGAAGAGTCCGCCAACGATCCCCCCAGCAATTCCATCATCGCTATCGCTGTCATCCCCTCCTGCACGCGAAGCGGCTACAATCAGAAGAATGACCAGAACAACCATGACGATGAAGAAGGCGATCAATATCAGGCTGATCCATATCTTGTAGAAGACCTTAAACCCTCGCCATACTTTATCCCGAACCGACACCCACTTCTCAGCAAGAGTCTTCGTTCCACGCTGACGCAACGGCATCTCAAAATCAAAAATGATGCGTCCGTTTTCGTCATAGCTTACACGGGTCACGTAGAGTTCCATCAACCGTGTCAGGGCATCCTGGGCTTCGCCGACGATAAGACCGGTAACAGAGGCGGCATCCTGCGGAGAAAGCCTTCCCTTAAACTCCAGGAGCTTCTTTTCAACAAGGACAAGGGCACGTTCAGAGACTGTATGCTTCATAGTGTTGTAGTTCCTTGCAAGAAGATTCGAGGGAATGATAAGAAGTCATCTCGATTCCTCCTAACTTATCTTTTGTCCGAGAATCGTTGTAACTCTATTGAAATGAACATCAACCAACATCAGAATAACGGACCTGAGGGACGGAGCAACCTCTCCCCCTTTGCATTTGGCTGGCTCGCTGCAGCAATCATCATTACCCTCTTTACTCTGGGCGGGAGTATTGTCATGGGGTTAGCCGTTGATTCTGTATCGTCAACGGGAAATATCGATATTAGTTCCCGCAACTTTTTTCTTTCCGCAGCCGCTGGACAGATATTGTTTTTTCTCATTCCCTCCCTTTGGCTCGCACAACGACATCCGCTTGGTTTGAAAGAGGCACTCCGCCTTCGTCGTCCGAAGTTCTCGCATGTTACGCTAACACTTCTCGGAATCGCCGCTTGTTACGTTCTGGGTCAAGCATGGATGACTGCACAGGAGCTGTACATGATTCCTGACTGGTTCGGCTCCACGTACGAAACGCTGAGTCAGAATTCAGACATGATCGCAGAACAGCTACTTGTCGGAAAAGATACGGCACTGCTGCTGCTCGCACTCTTTACTGTAGCCCTTGTTGCTCCTGTGGGTGAAGAGTTTGTTTTTCGTGGCATTATACAACGAAGTTTCGAGGATCGACTGAAGCCTTTTGCTGCAATGCTTTTGGCCGGAGGATTGTTTGGTTTTGTTCACCTTCAACTCAACAATCTCATTCCTCTGATTGGGCTCGGCATGTATCTCGGCTTCGTCTCCTGGGCTTCTGGAAGCATATGGCCGGCAATTATCGGGCATATTCTGTTCAACGGTTCGCAGATTCTTCTCGTAAACCTCGCATCAGAATCCTCTATTAATCTCGAAACCACGCCCACTCCCGAATTCTTTTTAGAAATAATACCAAGCGCATTTATTTCATTGTTTCTGTTGGTCGGTGCGATAATCGTAATGATGAAGACAAGAAATAAGGGCGAAGGGATGAGGGCGGAGGAGTGCTAAGATCTGATTTTCAACTCTCCTCCCCTGCTCTCCTTCTCTCCCATTCGCCTTGTCTCGGCTCTTCCTCCCTATCTCCCTTTGTTGCTTGTTCTATTCCCCTCCTCATGCTATCCTTGTACCAGTTTTCATGTGAATCCATAATCCGAACAATCAATGCTTGACGTAAAATTTATCCGTGAGAACCTGAAGGCTGTCAAGGAGAACGTTCATGCCCGAAGCGTAGGGAATGCTGATCCGGACGCAGTGCTCAGCTTGAACCAGCGACGAGTCGAGTTGATTCAACAGGTAGAAGGGCTCCGAAAAGAACGGAACGAGAACGCCCAGAAGATGAAGGGACAGAGGCCACAGGAAGAGCGTGCTCCATTGATTGCCCGTGGCAAGGAGTTGAAGGAAGAGCTTGCATCTCTTGAGGTAGAACTCGGAACGGTTGAAAATGACTTGAATCGGGAGCTGAAAAATATCCCGAACATGACCCATCCTGATGTACCGATCGGTGGCGAAGAAGATGCAAAGGAATTGGAGAGGATGGGTAAGCTACCAGAGTTTGACTTTGAGCCGAAAGATCACCTGGCTCTCGGCAAAGAGCTTGATCTTATCGATTTCGAGTCGGCAGCAGATCTGAGCGGCAGCAGATTCTACTTTCTGAAGAATGAAGCGGCACTGCTGGAACTTGCGCTTATTAACTACGCAATGACAGTGACCACGCGCTATGGATATGCTCCCCATTTAACACCTGATCTTGCACGTCCGGCAATTCTTGAGGCAATCGGCTTTAATCCACGCGGAGAGGAAACACAAGTCTACAATGTTGAAGGACACGATCTTTGTCTGATTGGAACTGCAGAAATCACTCTTGGCGGAATGCTTGCCGGAAAAATAGTGCGCAAGGAGGAACTCCCAATACGCCTCGGTGGTTTCAGTCACTGCTTCCGAACCGAGGCCGGAACTCATGGTCGTGAATCGCGTGGGCTTTATCGTGTGCATCAATTCAGCAAGGTCGAAATGTTCGCATTCGCTACGCCAGAGGGAAGCGAAGAGCTTCATACGGAGATGTTGGAGATCGAAAAGGAGATATACAACGGTCTGGAGGTCCCTTTCCGCGTGGTTGAAACCGCAACGGGCGATCTTGGTGCACCGGCATATCGTAAATTCGACATCGAAGCCTGGATGCCCTCACGCAACAATTATGGTGAAGTGACAAGCACAAGCAACTGTACAGAATACCAGAGTCGCAAGCTGAACATTCGCTATCGTAACGATGAGAATCAGACGCAGTTTGTCCACACATTGAACGGAACTGCGGTTGCCGTGCCGCGGGCAATCATTGCTATTCTGGAAAACCACCAGAATCCGGATGGCAGCGTGACGATTCCCAAAGCATTACGCCCATTTATGGGAGAACGGGAGAGAATTGGTAAATGACAAATGGCGAAGATGCCCGACCGGTATGCTATTCAATCGTCAATATTCGTAAAGCGACACTCGACATTCGCACTTCCTAAATGCCTGATAGTCTATTAACTTTGAAACTGTAGCTTGAAGATCGAACATCACAATTCTCAAATTGACAAAACCTCCTCACGCAAGAAAGACCACATCGATCTCTGCGTCGAGGAGAACGTAACGTTTCGAGAGAAAACGACTCGACTGGAACGTTACGAACTTCTCCACAATGCTCTGCCAGAGTTGAACCTGGAGGATGTCGACCCATCAGTTCCATTTCTTGGAAAGGTTTGCGCAACACCCCTTATTATCAATTCCATGACTGGGGGATATGACGAAGCCGAACGTATCAACCGTGAATTGGCAGAGGTTTGTGAAGAAACAAAGATAGCTCTCGGCCTTGGCTCCCAACGGCAGGCAATCGAGTCGGACAGATTTCATGAAAGCTGGCGAGCAGCACGCCGTGCAGCTCCTTCCATTCCAATGTTCGGCAATATCGGCGCTCCTGAGGTTGCGAAAGGAATCGCGACGGACAAGATCCTTGAGCTTATTGATTTGATTGAGGCAGACGGATTTGCAATCCATCTGAACGCACTCCAGGAACTGATACAGCCAGAAGGAGAACCACGCTTTCGTGGTGTTCTCAACGGCATTGAACGTCTTGTTCGGAAACTCCCAGTTCCGCTCATTGTCAAGGAAGTAGGCGCCGGCCTTTCGGCAGATGTTGTGCGTCGCCTGCTCGATGTCGGAGTTCGTCACATTGACATCTCCGGTGCAGGCGGAACGAGTTGGTCGGGCGTTGAACTGCTGCGAAGCCTGGATCGAGAGATTAATGATCCGTTCTGGGACTGGGGAATTCCGACGGCCGATGCGCTGATCGCAGCCCGCCCACTTTGTGAAGAGAACGATGCTCTGTTAATCGCATCCGGAGGTATTGCAACCTCCCGCGACGTTCCGATCTCCATTGCCCTCGGTGCACACATGGTTGCCTCCGCTCGCCCCATGCTCAAAACATTGATGGAACACGGCCAGAGGCAACTCGCAGATTTCTTGCAGAACTGGGAACGGCATCTGCGGTTTACGATGTTTCTTGTTGGAGCAACAAACATCGTATCATTACGGAATGCATCCGTCCGAGAGATTTAGTATGGAGCTCATCGAAACAGAGCGTCGCATGGATTATCGTACACAATATGAGTCATGGAAAGAACTCATCGATCAACGACTTGCAACATTAGTCGCCGATCGTTCTCCCCAATCACTCTATCTTCCAACACATCACATCCTCCAGGGAGCGGGAAAGCGAGTGCGTGCATTACTTGTTCTGCTTGCCTGTGAAGCCGTTGGAAGCAAAGCAAACAATGCACTGGAGGCAGCGCTGAGCGTTGAGATCCTTCATAATTTTACTCTCGTCCACGACGACATTATGGATAGGGCCATCACACGCCGGGGACGGGAGACAGTACACACAAAGTGGGGCGAGGGGATTGCTATCCTTGTCGGCGACGTAATGATTGGTCTTGCCCAAGAATTACTGCTGAAGAACACAAACGGAAATTGTGCGGCCACCCTCAACGCATTTTCTCGTGCTATCGTCGATGTCTGTGAAGGACAAGCCCTCGATCGTGAGTTTGAGCAACGGAACGATGTCTCAATCGAAGAGTATCTCCAGATGATCACGATGAAGACCGGGCGCCTGGCAGAGATGGCAGCAGAGATCGGTGGACTGATTGGGAATGGTACGCGCGAACAGATTTCTGCTCTTCGTGGGTATGCCCGTAACATTGGTCTTGCCTTCCAGATTCAGGATGATCTTCTCGATTTGACAGCAGACGAAAAGAAGCTCGGCAAACAGATTGGCCGCGACGTTATCGAGGGGAAACGTACCTATCTGGTTGTCCATGCAGTTGAACATATCTCCGATCCCCAGGATCGTACTCTCCTGGAACGACTCCTCTCGGGCCCTGGCCTTCGCCCCGACGAAGTGGAAGCAGCGCGACAAATGTTTGAGAAACATGGTGTATTCGATGAAGCTTGCTCACAAGTCGAGTACTATTGTTTCCAAGCTACCGAGCACCTGGTCTCCCTCCCTGATTCCGAAGCACGGCAGATGCTCGACTGGTTTGCATCGATGCTAATGCGACGGGAGAAGTAAAGAAGTTTAGGAGATTTTCGATACTTTACTTCGGTTCAATAGAACTCTGATCGCATTTTACTTCGATTCCATGATCGTCAAGAGAGTTAGAGTGAAAAACGAATCGGGACTTGATAGCCGCCCTGCAGCCATCATTGTCCGAAAAGCCTCCAGTTATCAGAGCAAATTCTCGATCATCCGTGAAGGCTTTCGTGTGAACGGTAAAAGCATCATTGGTGTGATGACGCTCGTGGCCGAGCCTGGCCTCGAACTCACGCTGGAATTCAACGGAACGGATGAAGAGCAGGCCGCTGCCGATATCGTTGCTTTCTTTGAAAATGGGTTTCAGGAGTAGAAGGAAAGTGAAAAGACGGAAGTGAGAAGTTATACCAAGTTAATTCGCTCCGGCGAACCGATGACGTATATCTACCATACCAGTTCGTAGAGTTCATAGAGTTGAGTCTCAAGAGAGTGAATGAGTCAAGGCTATCAGCTTTCGGCGGACTATTAGCTCACTGCTCAAAGCTCACCGCTCAGAGTTTCCAACTTCTTGCCTCACTGAATGTAGGGTTATTCAAGGAACACAACAGACTCGCAGAGGATACTCAATAAATTCACGACACTCGGTAATTATCACGATCTCTACACCGAGAAGCAGTGCTACAACCTTGTATCGACGACTACCACACCTGGTAGCCTTCTTCGTTCTTGTTCTGCTTCCCCAGAGTAGTGCGTCCC
>JAGWAZ010000123.1:0-2372 GCA_021296135.1 Chlorobiota bacterium
ATTAGCCAAAGCTGGACCAGAGTGCCTAAGATCTGGAGGAAAACGAAAATAGAGCTGGTAATCAATTACGAAGAGCGATTAAAAAGGTACTATCACTATTAAATGACACAGTTAATTGAACACAACCTTACGAAGAGCGAATAAAAAGGTACTATCACTATTAAATGACACAGTTAATTGAACACAACCCAAGTTTTTCACTACTCAGTATCTGCAACTCCTGACCCCTGACTCTCGACTCCCGATCTCGACTCCTGACCCCTGACTCTCGATCCCCGACTTCTAACTTTTGACTCATTGGAGACCAACTTGCGAAACCTTAACGTATGAAGCGTTGCGGCCACCGATAACCCGATCACAATTCCCCACCAAAGTCCTTGTCCTTCGAGGCCGGCCTCAAACGCAAGAAACCATCCGCTTGGGAGGCCTATCAGCCAGTATGAAATGAGGTTTGTTATCATCGGTCGGGCAGTATCCTTCATGCCACGGAGTGCACCGATCGCTAATACCTGAACACTGTCGGAAATCTGGAATGCTCCTGCCAGAACCAACAGCCCGGTAGCATAGGCAACGACAGGAGGATCATCGGTAAATATCGTTGCTAACTTTTCTGGTATCAGCACGAAGATTGATGCTGTTGTGCACATGAACAGTGTTCCCAATCCAATGCCAACCCAGCCGGCAAGGGCGGCTCCACGAGGATCGCCGCGGCCGATGCCTTGTCCAACACGTGTTGTGATGGCAACTGATGTCCCCAAAGGGACCATGAATGCGAGGGCCACCAGCATAATCGAGACCTGGTGAGCAGCGAGGGCTATCGTACTGATCGTTCCCATCAGAAGCGAGATCACACCAAAAGCCCCATGCCCCATGCTGTGGGTTGCGCCGATGGGCAGGCCAAGCTTCAGCATCTTCTTCATATATCGGGGACGTGGAATCCGCGCACGGTAAAGGAATCGATAGCGACGGAACTCACGAGTACCGAAAATGTAGAGGAGCATCAGGCCGAGCATCAGCCAGCGGACGATAGTTGTTGCATGCCCTGCACCTACGGCGCCCAGAGCTGGCATTCCAAGTTCACCGTAGATCAATGCATAGTCAGCAACAATGTTGAAGACTACCGCTGCAAAAGAGATGACCATTGCGACACGCGTTCTACTGACAGCGTCGCAAAATCCGCGGAAGAGGCTGAACCAGAGGTTTGCAATCAAGCCCCAACTCATAGCATAGGTGTAGTCTCCTGCCAGCGCCGCCACTTCCTTCTCTTGTCCTGCTACCAAGAGAATTGACTCGGTGTTCCAGATAATGCCAATACCGACAAGCGTAAGCCCCAGCACAAGCCAGAGACCCTGAGCAACGGAACGGCCAATCTCCTTGTCATCTCCGGCCCCATATGCCTGCGCAACCATTGGACTGACCGCAGCCAAGGTGCCGAAGGAAAAGACCACATAGAAGAAGTAGACCGCGTTTCCGACACCGACCGCACCGAGCGCTTCCGGTCCGAGCTTTGCAACCATAAACGTGTCGATAAACCCCATGCTCATCTGGCTGAGCCGAGCAAGCACAACGGGAAAGGCAAGAACGATCATATCCCTTGCTTCTCTCTTGACCTCGCTTGAGGAGTACAGTATGGTTCCTCTGATCTTCATGAATAATTCTGGACGTACCGACAAGGGTCGTGCCTATGTTTAACCATCAATGCCGAAAGAAGTGGAGATCAGTTGACAATGAGCTCATAAATACAATATCTTACGTTGTCCAGTTTAGTATTGTGTGCACTTAAGGCCGTCTCGCTATTTCTTCAGGTTTGCTATGAAGATGTCGCTACTCTTCCTTTCGCTGCTCCTCCTTTCGTTTCCAGTTGTACAAGCAGAGGAGACTACGGTTGTTAAGCGTGATAACGGATCTGCTGGAGGGGTTCATAACTTCCCCGGCAGGGAGGCTTCGGTTATCCTGCAACCTGAAGGACCCTGCAAAGTACTGGAGATTCAGATCTATTTCGCATCAAATACTCCTGCCAGCGACACCATCTGGGTGGTTGGTGATCCGGCCGAGGGAGCAGTCCCTCCAACGGGTTGGGTCTGGTCATACAACACGATTGTCCTTCCGTTTGTTATCTCCTATGATGGTTTGCCCGGTTGGAAAAGCTATGATGTCAGCGAGATGAATATCAGGTCGGATGGGTACGACCGGCGAACGCGCACGATTCGAAGCCCTGGAAGCGCAAGCCGATGCCTTACGCAAAGCCTTGGGTATCGCAGAAGGTGCAGATCTCTCAGCGGCTGCCGAATTTCTCATATCCGATATCCAGCGTCTGGAAACTGAACTGAAGTCGATAACCGAAAGCGAGATCGGACGCGTTACCGAGCTAA
>JAGWAZ010000123.1:2381-4833 GCA_021296135.1 Chlorobiota bacterium
ACCAAAACGAGCGTATGGATTCACCAGATCGGACCGAATGTTACCGCCGTCGGCCAAGTACGCTTAATGGACTCGGTGAATTTCTGGTTTTTCAACCTTGATCTAATGGGTTCAGATGTTCACATTAAAGGTTCCGAAATGAACCATGAAGAAGCGCGAAAATAATTTGAAAACATACACTATTTTAGGACTTGACATTGACCCTTGACTCCCGACTCTTCGACCCTCGACTCATACTCTCAGCCGTCAGCTTTCGGCTTTGAACTCCGGACTCTTCGACTCCCGACCCTTGACCTCAAACGCTCCTATTCTCCGAGCGAGAAATCGCATATGAAGAGATTGGTCTCTCCTCTCTTTGAGTTGTTCCGGTTGCTTGCAAAGATAAGTCGTTTCGCATCCCGCGTAAACATGGGGAAACCATCGAACTCCGGAGAGTATGTGATCCGTTTCAGTCCGGTTCCGTCTTTACGGATCATGTACAGATCGAATTCACGCCCTTTCGGATCATCCATATTACTACTGAAGATAATGTGCTCTCCATCGGGATGCCAGAAAGGACCAAAGTTTGCTTTCCCGTTCTCCGTCACTTGACGGACATCCGAGCCATCGGCGTTCATTACGTAGATTTCCAGTTTGCCGGGACGGATCATGTTTTCTTTCAGTAAAGCTTGATACCCTTTCAACGTTTCGCCTTCAGGTCGGCTTGCACGGAAGACAATCTCCTTTCCGTTCCAGCAATAGAATGCACCTCCGTCATAGCCTTGTTCGTTTGTCAATTGCTTGACATCCGAGCCATCAAGGTTCATGGAGAATAACTCAAGATCGCCCGTTCGGGTTGATGTGAAGACAATGCGGTCGCCAGATGGGGAGACCGTAGCCTCCGCATCATAGCCATTGGTTTGGGTCAGGCGAGAGAGAATCGTACCAGTTGTGTCGGCTACAAAGATGTCATATCCCGGATAGAGCGACCATACGTAGCCTTTTGAATAGTCGGGTGGGGGAGGACAGGCCGAGTCGGCAAGGTGTGTGCTTGCATAGAGAATCATGGAATCCCCGGGGAGGAAATAGCTGCATGTGGTTCGTCCATAACCGGTCGAGACGCGATGAGTTCTGCCGGAAGAAAGATCATAGATATAAATCTGATCGCAACTATCTCCTTCCTCAGGCAATGTGCGTTGGAAGATAAAGCGTGACTCGTCGAAGCTGAAATATCCTTCGGCATTCTCACCGCCGAATGTCAGCTGCCGAAGATTCGAAAGATATTGTCTCTCCTCGTCGAGAAGGAGCGTGTCGGCTTCAGGGCTTTGGTCCCCTTTACTCTCTTCTTCTGAAGAGCAGGAGACCAGACCGAGGACAAGGAGAAAAACCATAGAGGCTGCTGATACAAACGAGATCTTGAGCATAGTTTCCTGATCTTGTATATGACTGATCGGGCAAAGATCACTAATGGAGATGAATTGATCGTTGAGAAAGTGCGTCGTATCGTACCGGCATAAAAGATTGCCTACTTTGTCGATGGGTGCTTGCTTCCGATCCATTATTTGCACATTTTTATTCTTGGCTGGTGCGGGCAAGACTCATATCAAGGGATGACTCCGCTGGTTGAGAACGAATTTTTTGGAGCAGATTATGCGTACTTTCCTCTACTTCTTTGCTGTTCCCCTCTTTTTCTCAGTTTCTCTTCTTGCGCAATCGACACGTGAGGTGTCGGTCTTGCTGAACGCAACGGTTGAAAAAAGTCCGAGTCCATAGATTACGTTGAACTGGCGTAACGAAGCACGCGCAGAATATTATCTCATTGGACGAAAGCCTCGAAATCAAAACGGATTTCAACTGCTTGACTCGATTAGTGGCGATGCCGATTCCTGGACCGACAATAATGTCCGGCCGGGTATCATGTATGAATATGCGGTGGTCGGTGGATTGAGGATTGACACATCAATTCTCAGGGGCATTGGCTACATCGCTTCCGGCATCGAAGTCCCGGCAAAACATGATCGCGGGAATCTTTTACTCCTGATCGATTCGACATTAACGTGTACCTGGTCTGGGCGACCCTACTGGTTATTCCATACTATGGGAATGGGGGAACCAATTGGGAAGAGCGCTCTTCTCTCAGAGAACAACCAAAGCTACGATAGCGCAGCCTTTAGCTTTGGTGTTCACGTGGCTTTGATGGGGGATCCAACTCTCCGCATGAGGTATCGTGATATCTCGACACCGGAGAACATAGCTATTCATCAGATTGCGGCACGTCAGCCTTATGTTGAGATCGACTGGGAAGGACCAGAGGCTCCGGATGTAACAGGCTACTATGTCTATCGACAGGTTGAGGGCGGGGAGGAAGAGCTGTTGACACTGGAGCCGATTACTGGAGGGTGTTCAAAAAACTGTGTCATAGATAATTGTTAATCTTCATTAAACTATGACACAGCAAATGGAACAGAAAAAC
>JAGWAZ010000069.1:0-313 GCA_021296135.1 Chlorobiota bacterium
TCTGCCCCTTGATCGGAAGGATGCCTTGATTTCATAATACCTCTGATTTGTTAATGATTGATTGATAGTTAAACGATCCTGCCCCTTGATCGGAAGGATGCCTTGATTTCATAATACCTCTGATTTGTTAGTGATTGATTGATAGTTAAACGATCCTGTCCCTTGATCGGAAGGATGCCTTGTTATTGGATTATCCGCATCACTCCATAGAGTTCTATCGAGGATGTTTGCCTATCCAAAGCCTCCCCATGAAGACTGTAGATGTAGTCCCCGGTTGCAACTTCCTCTCCCGACTCATCGACCCCATTCCACA
>JAGWAZ010000069.1:449-13763 GCA_021296135.1 Chlorobiota bacterium
CGTTGTTCTCTGTGGGTCTCAGTCCGGCCACTGCGGTAGTCTTTCCTGCAGGGTGCCAGAATCCGTGGTAGAGTTTGGCTCTTCTGCCTTCAGATAGTCCGACAACTAGTTTGTCCGATAGTTCCGGAAAAGGTGAGGTTTCCGTCGGTGATCCCCGGAGATGATCCTGAGCCGATAACAGTTCGTACTGGCTGTAGTGGATCGACTGTCTGTCCCGCAGCAATCTGGAGGCACAAAACGCAGAAGGCCGGAATTAGCCATGGAACAAAAAGTCTCTTTTTCATGATTAAACCGTTTGTTGATACGTTATACATTTGACAATTCGGTCGATTGTGTTGAAGCTGAAAGTCAACTCATCTTTTCGCTCTACTATTAAGATAAGCTACAAGCCAAATCTTCTCACTTAAAAAATGCATTAGAGTGTAACATCTGCGTTTTTTAGCTCATGACCGCTTTCCTACCAGAGACAGCACACCTAGCAGCAAACACCAACCTGACAATCCTGAGACTACGATCTCCCTATTTTCTCCCGAAATGCATGTTTGCTGCAAGCTTTGAGTTCCGTCAATAGCAACCTCATTGCTTGACTCTGCCCTCAGTAGATATGTTCCACTCTTCATGCTCAGATCAACCTGCACAACATAACTGCTATACAGGACGTTCTAAGTAATTGCGCATAATTTTCGAGGTGTTTCGTCTCCGTTTCGCCAGAGAGTGAACACCTCCTCCTACGTCATCAATAAGCTGGCTAAGCATTTGGAAAGTATCGGTTGTGTGTGGCCTTCCGACGCGTCAGCTTCCATACACGCTCGATGGGACTGAGATCAGGGCACTAGGGAGGAAGAAACTCCAAGGCAAAGCGAGACTTGGCTTGGCTGCGCCAGTGCTTATGCACTCTGGAATGGTGGTAGGTAGCATTATCGAGGATAACAATGACACGGCGGCCAGCGTGGCAACTGACCTTGCACAGGTTCTTAAGGAAAGCGAAAAAGGTATCCCCATTGAACTTGCCTTGCTCGCGCTGGAACACGAACTTGCCGTCCCGTAGCCGGACCGCACCGAAGTAGCCCACGCTTTTGCGCGTGCGATGGTGCAGGAGCGCCGGGTCTTTGGTTTCCGGTGGTATCCACATACGACACCGGGAGCCATGCTGCTGGAAATGGACCTCATTGATTGACCACAGATCGATCTCCGGATCCCCTGCCAGTTTCTGGAGTTTTCTTAAACCGTGTCTGCTCTTCGGGATCGGCTCGCGCAGTTTGCGGCCGTGGCTTGCGAAGACGAAAACCCAGTTGCCGAAACATCCGCTGACACTGTCGTATGCCCAGAGTGACATCCCACTGCTGGTAGATAAATGCCGCCAGCGTCTTGCCATCCCAGACATTACCGACCAAGCCGAAGTCCCTGGGAGTCTTCCTCAAAGCAACATCGATTTGTCTAACTTGCTCTTGGTTCAACCGCCGCGGACGCCCAGGCCGCTCTCCGTCCACAAGCCCCGCCAGACCCTCCTCTTCGAACCTGCGCACCCAGTAGGCTACGGTTCGAGGCGCATCGCCGAGCAGCTGGGCAACCTGACCACCGCTCATTCCCCGGGCAATCAGCAGGATGCCATGCAGTCGGTGGTCGTAGCGAGATTCCGGGGACCGCCGAATCTCCTCCTGTAAGGCGAGGATGACGGTCTCTGCGTCCGGTATCGTGAGTTTTTTCATAGGCACAAGATAATATATCTCGCCCGTATACGCAATTATTTATGACGCTATGTATAGATTCCATCGGCAATAATCGACGTTAACTCCGCTAACGGCTTGCCCAACAGACTCCAGATCGATACTCGCACTTCTGCTTCTTCTCGAACAAGTACCCATACCTCTGCTCGATCTGTCGCAGGGTTCGGAATCACTCGAACACGTAGCACCGATTCGGTCGAGCTCTGTGCGTCTCCTCTCTCGATTCTCCATGGAGTCGCCCTTTTCTGTAGTCCACCCGATGTCGAATCGACTCGATAGTACGTAAGTATTTCGGCACTCGACAATCGTCATTCGAAGATCACACAGCCTATTTTCCGAATTGCTCTCCTTCCTCAGCAAACAGAAGGTTGAATGTCGTCATCGATCCATAGCAGCGGGTGATGTACTGTTGTATTTCAACCTTTTCAACTTCGCTCAACTCCTTATTGCTGTTGATTTTCTGTTCGAGAACGCGCAACTGGTTCCGCATCATCACAATTTTGTGGAAGAATGTCTCGATAGGGACCTCCTTGCTCTGCAGTGATTCGTCACGAGGCTTAAGCACAAGCATCCCGCCATCCCACCGAGAGCCAAGGAGACTGACAAACTCATGTGGATCCTCAATGCCAAGTTCATCGATAATCTGTCTGGCAATCTCCGAAACAAACTGCTTGAGTGGCATTCTCAGGCCGGAAACATCAGCTTGAGCCTCAGCAAGACCTATCCCGCTCCCTGAAGGAGAGACCGTCCTCTTGTTCCCATCATCAAAGGCGATATCACACGTATGTTGTGTGATGGCAACTACCTTTCCCGTTCCATACGCCGGGTGGCGGACACGCATTCCAATGTGGAGTGTATTGATGTTCATATTCGTACCCCTATCAAACTCAGAGAATTCAGGTATTGCGATTTACTGATAAGAAGTCATCCATGTCCGATCTCCAAACACAAATGTGTCACCTTCGTAATCACTATAGTCAGCCGTTCCCTCTATGCGAACAACAACTCCGAGTTCAGGGACATACCAGTAAACACGTGTCGAACTCAGTTGGTACCACTCTGTTCCCGTTCTACTCTCGGAATACGTGTTTTTTGTTTTTATAGCAAGAAAGTCTTTGCCATTCACCTCATACTGAGCAAGCCCTGAAAAGAGGGTGGTCTCCGTGTTCCGGAATTCGACCCCGCCCGGACGTTTCTCATATACTGAGTCGATTGTTATCCAATCACGTGAAACTACCGGGTACCGTCTCCAGATCAATGGCGTTGCTTCATATCCAAGGGAGAAATCTCCGTTGTCACTATAATGATAGTACTGGAGCGTTCCATCATCACGCTCCATCAGCACAACGTTCTGACGGCCGTCAATCGTTAAACCGCAATCCTTAACGATCCACGTCCATGTTCGATCCGATCCTTCTTCCTTCTGCCCTGAGGTATCAATGTTATAGAAAGAATAGAAGAACAGACTTCCCTCATCAGGAACAACAGATTTATCAATCTTCTGGATCACAGTAAGCATAACGGTCTGGTAGACTCCGGTGTTTTCGACCGATGTTGCGGTAATCCGCACGGTAACGGAATCGTTACCGATAACATCAACTGCCCTGAACAAACCGTTGGGCGTAATTTCACCGAAATCCCGGGGTATAACAGACCATGTTACGGATGGATCATCGGCTCCGGTAACAGAGGCAGTAAATTGAAGGGAATCACCTGTCTGCATCGACGTAGGTCCCGGATTGAGAGTAATGACAATGGAATCAATCGCCGAGAAAGGCTCTCTTTCTTCACACGAAACCAGACAAGAGCACACACGCCACACCATATCCTTACAATACTATTCTTCATTTTAACGGAGCAATTTGGTTGTTGTGATCATACAATACGGTTCAGGGAACCGGTGATTAGCGACTATTTCCCCGGTGGTATTCCGATCGGCGGCGTACTGCCCGAAGCATCAACAGTGGCATCAGCAATAGTATGGACATTCAACCGCACTTTCAGTTCCGGAGTCATTTCGCTATCTGTTGCGAAAATGTATTGGGCGGGAGCAGGAGCTGGGTTCAGTGTAACAGCGGTTGCGGTTACCTGAAGTGAATCTCCCGGCTGAAGGGTCGTTGGTCCGGTCATATCAAACTTGACAGTCATCAAGGTTGATCCTACTTCCTTTGGCTTCTGGATTGTAATCGGTTTATCACTGACGTTCCGTAGCGTAATGCTGGCACTCCCTTTTTCACCCGGCTTGAGATCTGCTATTGCAAGGTAGCCAGGATCGGCAATTAAGTCCTGGACAACATGCGCTTTCAATGTAATTCTTCGGGTAGCTTCTGATGAATCGTTCGTGGTAATTGTGATGTGCTTGATGTAATCTCCCTGCCGCCCGGTCACGTCCATCGTCACACCGATGGTAGCCGTATCACCCGAGGCCACTTCTTCCTTATCGATTGCAGTAGTTGTACAACCGCAACTCGGCTTTACCTGAGTAATCCGAAGTGTACCTCCACCAACGTTTACCAGTTGCAGAACGCTTTCAAGTTTTCCACTCCCTACTTCTCCCCAATCGAGAGTGTCCCCTCCAACAATCCCAAGAGTTGGCGGCAAATCCTGGTTTCCTTCCCCTTGCTTCTGACAACTGACTGCTGCGAAAGCAAAGAGACTACCGAACAGAAATGTACTGAACGGAATGATTCTCATAAGACCTACTGTTAGTTTCCACAAATAATGATGATTACTCTTCTGAAGAGCTGATTGAGATCACTTCTACCTCGACCTCGATTGTTTGAGGTATCACTTCACCTGAAAAGTTTGTTCCAAAGGCCACATCGGGTGGTATCCAGAGTTTCCATCGAGCACCGACAGGCATCCATGTAAGAATCGTAACCCACTCTTCCGATACTTCACTCACTTTATAGACCAGAGGCTGGTCTGTCCGATACGTATCAAAATATGGCTCTTCGTTCAGTTTCGATGCGGTAAGATGAATCGTGACCCGATCTTCAATTGCGGCCGATTCTCCTTGGCCGGGATTCAGAACTTCATAGTGAATGCCACTGGGAAGGCGCTTGACCTCAGGACGACCTCCGTTCTTTTCAAGGAAGTCCTTCTCAGCCTGGGCCACAAGCATCCGTTCATTTTGGCGAGTTATCCTCTCCTGTTGCTTGTGAACTTCAAGCTGCAACTCATCATTCTTGGTAAGCAACGATTCCTTATCATACAAACAATGAGCGACCCCCTCAACAACAGCAAGCCGGCTATAGGGGGATCGCTGTTCCTTAACGCCTAAACCATAATTATAGCCTATCGCATAGCTGAGACTGTCATTTGGTGTCGTGATGTTATCAGGTCCATTTTTACTCGACTTCCCATATAGTCTCAGAGGGATATTTCCTGTGGTATCCTGATCCTCTATCATCTGATCAAGTTTATTTCGCACGCCTTCGAGAAGATTATCAACTTGAGCAAGGGTCAACCGAGGACTGGAATACGTCAGAGCATCGCGTACACCGGCAATAAGAATGGCGGTATTAACATCGGCTCCCTCTCTCTTTACGGCCAACCCGAACTGCCAGCCGGCTTGATAGCCAAGCGAATCATGCAGCGAGCTCAATCTGTGCTG
The DNA here is from genome assembly GCA_021296135.1 of Chlorobiota bacterium. GTDB lineage: Bacteria > Bacteroidota > Ignavibacteria > OLB7 > OLB7 > JAGWAZ01. The sequence continues at coordinate 5,793 of JAGWAZ010000069.1, forward strand.
GATAGAGGAAGTACTTTCCTTCTGAGCGGTAAGAAGCGTAGCCGTCAGAAGGAAAAGAGAGGAAAACATAGCAATTGACTTCATAATCATATTCTCAAGATATTGGCATATAGAAACGCACCGGTAGACGTCTGCTTTCATAGCAGATCGCGGACAAGGTTTTTCGGTTATTTCACGGCAACTAACTCAATCTCATAAATCAGCATTTGATTTGGCCCGACTTTCCCATCAAACCCACCATTCTCGCCAAAGGCAAGACGTGACGGGATAAACACTATCCATTTGCTGCCCGGTTTCATTAACTGCAATGCTTCGGTCCATCCCTGAATGACTCGGTTCAAAGCGTAATCTACCGTGCTCTCCCCTTCCGTCTGATCGAATACAAAGCCATTAGGCAACTGGCCTCTACATCTGACAGTTACTGAATCGAAAAGGCCCGGGGATCTGCCCGTTCCCTCTGATATTACCTGATATTGGAGTCCGGATTCTGTGGTAACAACCTCCGGTCTGGTGCCATTGACTTCAAAGAACTTTTCTTCAGCCTTCCTGTTCTCTTCACCTATCTTCTGAATAAATTCCTCGGCCCCCTCCATAATCCGATGCTGAAGTTGGGCCAACGCAATCTGTGCTACCGAATCCGGAATCTCTGTTCTTCTATCGAACAGAATATCATTGATGCCCAAACCGACAACCTCTCGATTGACCTCAACACCAAATGTATGGAGATTCTCAAGTGCTGGAAGCAGAACTCCGTTGACCATGTTCACACCGAGAAAATAGCTACTACTGTCGCCTGGTAAATAGTCCGTCGGTTGGTTGAGCAAATGATTCGCAATGGTTCTACCGACGATCTCCCGATCAATCTCAATACCATTACTATGCAACTCCTCAAACGAGGGAATCAGCTCCGTAATCGCAAAGTTTATTCCGATAGCATAACTTGCGCTGTCAGTCAAAGTTTCGATTGGACTCTGAGCATTTGCCAACACACCCCCGAAAAGGATCAGGCTACAACAAAAAATGGTTATGACTCCTTTCATTCAGTTCACTCATTTCTTATTTCTTACAAGACTTGTAGCATAGTTCTCACGAAGAATATATTTGCACGAGCGACTCACTTAACCTCGACAAGTTCAAGCTCAAAAATCAAAGCAGCCCCGGGTGGAATACTTGGTGGGCTTCCCTGTTCTCCATACGCAAGGTTTGAAGGAAGGAACAGTTTCCATTTCCCTCCTGGCTTCATCATCTGCAACGCCTCCTGCCAGCCTTTGATAAGGCCGGAAGGAACAAATGTAATTGTCTCCCCTGGAGGAGTTTGATCGAAGAGAGTTCCGTTAAGCAGTCTCCCTTTGTATTTCACAACAACCGTATCGTTCAATCCAGGAGAAGTTCCGCTCCCAGGTTCGATGACGATATACTGCATTCCACTTGCTGTAGACTGCACGCCCGGTTTGCCCTTGTTTTCTGCAAAGAAGGCAATTGCCTGTTTCGCGTTCTCCTGTAATTGTGCTGCGGTAAGTTCCTGTTGTTTGTGCATCATGCCTTCCTGCCACCGTACCAAGATTTGTTGCGCTTGCTCCTGGTTCAAAAGCATCTGGTCTTCCACCATGATGTCATGGATCGCTGCAACAAGCAGTTCCATGTCAAACTCTACTCCTTGAGCTTTTGCTTGATCCATCGCCGGCTTCAATTGTGCCAACGTAAAATTGATCCCGACAGCATAACTGGCGCTATCATTAAGACTTTCCAACTGAGTCTGAGCAAAAACTGTGCAATATGATACCAGGCCTATGCTTCCAACAAACAATCCCAGTATGATTCTTTTTTGATAACTCATTGCGTACTGTTCACTGAATTGTTCAACTCACTCACTTTATTTCTTTTCAACTTCGATCAGTTTAACGTCAAATATTAACGTTTCATTCGGACCGATCTTTCTACCAGGACCTCCGCCCGGACCATATGCAAGGTTCCCTGGAATGAAAATCGTCCATTCAGCTCCTGGTTGCATCATCATTAACGCTTCTGAGAAGCCGGGGATTACCCCGATTACCGGGAATGTCGCTGGATTCCCTGGTTGTGAGCGGTCGAATTCAGTTCCATCGATCAGAGTGCCGCGAAACTCTACCTTTACCACATCATTTGAGTCGGCTGATTGACCATCTCCCGGACTTTTGACGACATACTGTAGTCCGCTTGGGGTCGTCTGAACACCAGGCTTGGTCTTGTTTGTTGCAAGAAACTCATCTCCTTTCTTTTTGTTCTCTTCTCCTTCGCGAGCCATTCGTTCCTGACCCCGCTTCATCATCAGTTCCTGAAAGGCTACAAAAGTTGCCTGAGCACCTGAATCACTCAAGACTGTCTCAGCCCCTGCCACAACATCTTCATAGCCAGCTTTTAAAAACTGCATGTTGAGCATGACAGAATCCTGTTTCACTCCGGTCCCAATATTCATACCGATGGCATAGCTGACAGAATCTTCCAATGTCTTCATTGCCCCTCCTCCACTGGCGCCGTCACACCCGGTAAACAAGGCGATTCCAAGTCCCAATAGTAGATAATGATAGTTCAATCGCATGTTAGTCTGATTATTCTATGGTAAATTACTATTATAAAGTCCCTTCTAAACGCAGAAAAACTTAAAAATAAGAAAAATTATGGAGTATAACTACGGAGGAGAACCTTTCAGCCTTATGTTTCGGTAACAATTCGTGCTACCGCTTCTCAGCCACAAACGTACCATTGGGTTGAATAACGAGGGCTTCGCTTACCCTATCACCTTTGATTTGAAATCGAACCCGAAAACCGGGAAGCTCTTCAAGCTCAAACTCTGTAAATAAGTCAACCACTTCTTTTCTTGGAACAAGCTTGTACGATGGTTGACCTGAAACGGTCAGTACAAGTAATGAGTCGTGCAGACTGATGTTTGCAGTCCGTTCCGCCAGCCCATATTCTCCCGTATAGCGGCGGAGATAGTCTGGATCGTAGAGGCGTGCCGGGGGTAACTTCACAAAGCGAATAGGATCGAGAGAGGGCTCAAGAGTAACATAAAAGGCACTGATTCCGCCTCCTGGGTCATGCTCAAACGATACGGCCGTGCCCCCGGAGCTTTGTTCATCTCCGCCGGCATGAAAAACGTCATAATGATAATGTCTCATAGGAGTTGAATCTCCATGGTGAATAGCCATCAACTTCTCTTCATCAACATCTATCTGGATAATACCGTAACCGGGATGTTCGTACAGCCCGGTATACTCCCCGATCGGAAAAGTCGGGGATGTTCCCGTAACTCTGGCAGCCTCCTCATCAGCTTTTATCTGTTCAAGCTGCGCACGTGTCATCTCATGCTGCTGAAGCCCGGAGACAATATGATCGAACGGTTGAAGACCAAGCAATCTGTCAATGATATCAAGAACGGCAGACTGCGGTAGACCAGTCGGTTGGTTGGTCAAAACGACGATGCCGATTCCGTCATCAGGAAGAATCGCAACATGAGAGACAAAACCATCGATGCCCCCACCGTGATGGAGAAGCTGATGCCCACGATACGAATTGATCATCCATCCCATTCCGTAGAGGTTGAACATCATTCCTTCAACACCGGGGTCGTTCGAGATAATGGCTTGCGGTGCATGGATTTCGCTCAGGGTCTCCTCTTGAATAACTCGTTTTCCATCAATTTCCCCTCCACTCAGATTCAACCGGAGCCACTGAGCCATCTCATCTACTCCCGCATTGATCGATCCCGCCGGCCCAATAGCATCTATGTTCCGGAAATCGATTTTCTTGCTTGTATCTTCTGATTCTGTGTAGGGCCATGAAAAATCGGAACGTTTCTGCATCTCATCAACCGATAGAGTAGCATTCTTCATTCCAATGATCTTGAAGATTCTCTCTTCAACAAGTTCTTCCCACGTCATCCCAGTTACGCGCTCTGCCAAAAGACCGGCAACCATAAACATCAGATTCTGATATTGCCACTTCTGGCGTACCTCAGCGGTCGGCTCCAGATAGCGGAGACGATCGAACAATTCCTGGCGACTGAACTCAGCGCCATACCACATCAGGTCGTGGCGTGGCAAACCTGAGACGTGGGTTAGAAGGTCACGAACCGTGAGGTGTGTTGTGGCATACTCATCATAAATCTTGAAGTTCGGCATATATTCACTCACAGGCGTATCCCAATCGAGCTTTCCCTCATCAACTAACGTCCCGACAACAAGGCTTGTAAAAGCCTTTGTTGTGGACCCAATGGCAAAGAGTGTTGACGACGTCACCGGGAGATCTTCATCCAGATCGCGCTTGCCGAACCCGCGAGCAAGCAGGATTGAATCATCTTTGACAATTGCAACGGCCATCCCGGGTATGTTCCAATCCTCCCGTACTTTGGCAAGCAGTTTTTCCACTTCACCAATCATCTCTTCCATTGACATCGAGGAGTTCCCTTGTTCAACATCGACCCCACCGGCTCGAGTGAAAAGCGCCGGGAAAGTCATGCCCGACTGGGAGAATCCTCCTTCCAGACTCTTCTCGTCGTCTGAAAGGGTTAAGATGAACGTTGGTTTTCCAGGAACTCCTCCACCGAGGACAAACTTGATACCAGGCAACAAGATTTCCACATCCTCAAGTGGCTGTTCCAAAATCCCCTGTATAGGAATGCTGTAACTTCCACTCCATTCTTCATCATGTGTCAACGTCAATGACACCTTGAGAGCCTGTCCTGGAATCTCTATCGAGCCGTTCCATTCACCGGCAATATCCGTTTGACCCCTAAGTGCCCCTGATGATAACAGGAGAGTGATGAACGGAAGAGAGAAAAACGACGAACGATACAATCGTAACCACATAACCTTTGTCTGGTTGTTTAATGAAAGTCAACTCGATTCAATTCCATGTATTTCGTATTTCAAGAATTGACGTTGCATTTGCGTACGAAGTATGGTACAATAATTGCCATATTTGTTTGGTGGAGTCTCTAATTCCTGAGACAAAGAAGAAGTTACATTCATCGTTGCACATATCAGATGATCCGTTCCGTTGTTTCACTAACACTTCTCTTGCTCTCGGCCTTCTGGTTTTTCTCGTGTTGCCCGGAAGATCCCTTTGTTCCAACAAGACCCCCTGTTCCGGTCGATCCAAGCAAGCAGGCCCTTCTGCGAATTGTTATCGCTGACCCAAATATTGATCGGCTAAACATAACGCTTGGTGGAGAGAATATCTTCCCCAATGCACTTGCACTTGGCTTCTTTGAGTATCCGGAAGACGTGTACGAAGCCCACTTCTGGCGAGTAGATACGGGAACAAATGAACTTGCTTTTGCATTGCCAGGTCAGGAACCGTTAGCATCAACTTCTGTGACTCTGCAAAAGGGGACGTATCACACGGCTTATTTCTACAGTGATGGAGGTGAGCACAAGATTCTTCTGACTACTGACGACCCAACAAACAAACCGGATAATGGATATGTCCGATACAGAATTGTCAACATGGCTGTGGGCGCTCCAAGCGCCAGTGTCCAGTTTGCAAATGACCCGCCAGTTGTTGAGAATCTTGCATACGGAGATACCAGTGAAACCCTTGAACGGACTGCCGGTTTTATTAATGGAGGCATGAAGGTTACCGAAACGCAGAGTGAGAAAGTGATCTTCCAGGTTTCGGGCATACTCCTCTCAGGTGGTACTGTCATCACTCTCGTTATCGCCGGAAAGTTACGACCGTTAGGGGATGAACGACTTGTCTTTCTTGGGATATTTCAAGACAGCTTCTTTGATGAAGAAATGAATCTATACGGAGGCCTTCCTCTTCCATTTGAGTTGCTTGCCTTGAAGTTCACAAACCTTGTCAGCAGTGGTGATTCTGCCCTCGATCTGACGCTGTACGATCCCCGGTTTGGAGGCGAATTTCCAGACAACTTCAGACGGAACTTTCCCGGGCAACCTGGACAAAAGGATGCAGTTCTTAACGTTGCCCCCCTGGAAACCGACTCCCCAGATTCACAACGAGGATACTTTTTCCTGAGCACATTTCTCTATAACAAACTCCCCTATCGTATTGAAGTGACAAATCCATCCGAGGTCGGGGGTACGGGGCCACAAACGGTACTCATCCCACGAGTTGAGTTTCCAATACAGGCGGACCGACGATATACGGTTATCGCATACGGCCCGTTTGCTGTAAGACAGGCGTCGGCTGTCACAATGTTCGACCGGGTGCCACCACCACCATCGGGTCAGACAGGACTCCGTTTTTTTCACGGAGATTATCATCACCGCTCAGAACAATTGCGAATTCGCGTAAACGGGAAATTAAGCCCTCCGATGAGCTATGGGGAAGCCCCCGATCCAATGAACAAAACGTTTACAGCATCTGCGTCATCGAGTCTATCCGTTGATCTGCTCGATGAGTCTGGCTCTGTTGTTCACACCGAAAACGGCATCAATCTAAAAGAAGGGACAACGTATACACTCTTTCTTTCACGGGGACCTGACGGTTCAAACCTACTACTGACCGCTGTATCTGAAGAAGTCATTCCGGAGTAACAGGTTTTCGGATGGGACGTATCTTTCAAGGCGCGAGAGATCGCGCCTTTTCTTTTCACAAACATTATTACGAGTGTTCAATGTCGCTTTCTCTTGCGGTGGTTGGAGCTACAGGCCTTGTGGGTCGTACCATGCTGAAAGTCCTTGAAGAACGGAATATCTCGTTCGATAAAATCAGATTTCTCGCCTCGGAACGTTCAGCCGGAAAACGCCTGAAGTTCAAAGGAAAGTATTACACGGTGCAAGCTCTCGACAAGAGCGCATTCAGTGGAATGGACATTGCTTTCTTTTCTGCAGGTGGTAAGACAAGCCGTCAGTTTGCTTCTATAGCTGTTGATGCAGGAACAGTTGTGATTGACAACTCAAGTGCCTGGCGTATGGAAAAGAGGGTGCCATTGGTAGTGCCGGAAGTCAATCCTGAAGCGGCCCTGAAACATAAAGGGATCATCGCAAACCCAAATTGCTCCACAATTCAACTGGTGGTCGTTCTGAAACCACTCCATAAAAAGTTTGGCCTGAAGCGAGTGGTTGTTTCAACGTATCAATCAATCTCCGGTGCGGGACAATCCGGAGTTGATCAGTTGAGGACCGAGTTGAAAGGGAAGAAACCAGAACACCCGAAGTTCCCACGACAGGTAGCATACAATACAATCTTCCACTCCTTTCCAGATGGGAAAGATTCCACTGAGGAGGAATTGAAGATGATAAATGAGACACGGAAGATCATGGAGTTGCCGAGATTGCCTATTACTGTCACATGCGTCCGTATTCCAACAACAGGTGCTCATGCAGAATCGGTCAACATTGAGCTCGAGAAACGAGCGTCGGTCACTCAGGTTCGTACCCTTCTGAAAAATTCGCCCGGCATTACCATTATGGACGATTCAGCCAAGGATATCTACCCGACAATTCTTGACGCAGAGGATCGAGATGACGTCTTTGTAGGACGTATTCGCAAAGACCCGTCGCAATCAAAAAGTCTGAACATGTGGATAGTCTCAGATAATCTTCGCAAAGGTGCCGCAACGAACGCAGTACAGATTGCCGAACTTTTTCTTGACTGATACACATCGTGCTTGTTGACGTCGTTTGTGTCTTGGTGTCAAGTGTTACCACCAAGACACAAAGCGCACAAAACTCCATGACATATAGGTATCCCATTTTCACTTCGGCTCCACACAATCCAGATTCTCTTCAAGGCAGGGTTCTGCTTCTCCCCTCTTGTCATACTTTCGTCTGTTGTTCATGCTCATGAACATAGGATTTGTGAACCGATCACTTAACTGACTGTCCATTTTCATGAGCATCTCTAATCGAAATCTTATTGAGCGAACTGCTATGAGTCATCATCAACATCATCAACATAGGTTCACCGACACTACTGCTCCGGAGCCCTCGGTCTCAGCAGAGTCAGGAGTCGGACGTGGTGAGC
>JAGWAZ010000069.1:13877-15782 GCA_021296135.1 Chlorobiota bacterium
TTGAGAGAATCCTTTCGCAAGGCGGAAGTGCCGAATGGCCAATCCGAACGCTTTGGCAATCTCCTGTTTCACAGAAGGGAAATTTAGAGGAGATCAGACGGGGATCTTGTCATCAAAAGCTGACAGAATGATTATATTGAGAAAGGAAAGTGATTGGTTAACCTATCGAACGGAGCTATCACTATGAGTGATCAAAAGACAGAGCGGGGGACAAGGGGGCAAGGAGACAAGGAGACAAGGCGATAATTCGCATCACCGATATACTCGGGCAGGAGGTTCTCTCAACTGAGATTCCGGTTTATGAAAGACGGTTCCTCTGGGATGCTTCGGATGCTCTTAGTCGCATGGCGACGTTGAATTCATAGCCCCGTGCCGGAGCACGGGGAAGAGGATTGATCCCGCGTTTCGGAGACGACGGAGCTGATGAGGTGATATATGCCCTCGGGCGTCCCTGCCATCCCACGGCGACTGTACAAAAGTGACATCATTCATCGCTATGCTTCGACTGCTCTGCTGAGGATTCTGGTTGTAGCTTGGAAAGCGCTCGTTGTATTGCGTCATAATCTTCACGAGCCATTATGATGTGGGTAGGTATGTTGTGTCCCAATTGTTCTCTAATCGTTTCCTCATCTGCCCGTTTTTCTATCTGAAGTGCAACTGGCGCATGCTCTGACGCAAGGTTGCGGAGGTGTTCTTTCAACGCTGGGTCGTCAACGGATGTGAACACGGGTGTCTCTGGCAGAGCCTTGACTGGTACAGAGCCCCTGCCCCAAACAAGCCAGTCCAAGTCTACATCCGGACAATGGTCTGCAACGCGACGCAGGTTTATCTGGTTCGTGTTAATTGCTTTTTCTATCGGCCCTCCTCTCGGATTTAGACCTAAATGTCGCGCGACATCAGCATTTTTGGCAAGACCGTAGAAAGCTTTGATACGTTGAACTATTCCTAAAACATCAACAGTTTGCGTAGATATGTTACCCATTAATACAATAATATTCTACACAAATGATTGACTTGCGTAAGCAATATACGTATATTGGTTTCATAAATGTCATATGTTACGAATATAGTGAATATTGCAAAATGAACGAACCAGAAGTATCAACCTATTTATCTCCAGATGATGTTGCAGATCGGCTTGGAGTCACTGGTGCGATGATTCGTCGACATTGTTTACAGGGAACCATTAAGGCATACAAAGTTGGCGGCAGATGGAGAATTCCACCCGAAGAGGTTCATTCGTTTGTTAAAAGCAATCAAGTCCATGACAAGGAATCTGACTCGTGAGTCACGAACGCTCCATACCAAAGCCTCTGCTGAGAGACCCGAATGCCCTTGTGAACCAAGAGCAAGTGGCCGAATACCTCTCGGTGAGTAGGGAAGAACAACATGAGGCACCGGAGAACCGGATGATTCCCTTTCGAAAGCGAGGCCGGTCGATTCAGTATGATGTAGCTGTTGTCCGGTTTCGATGCGAGGATTTCAGACAGGTAAAAGTCAGGCTTGTCGAGGTCTTCCAATGGTGGCGCTCCCTTGCCTGCGTACAGAAACCCAAAGCCCGGAGTGTCATTGCGCTCCTTCTCCTCTTGCCTGTTGCCTTGCAAGGGCAGGTTGATCAGGGGCCATGCGACACGTGCTGGAAGAACTACACCTACCTCAACGACTTCATTATCGGAGGCCACAACGTCCCGATCTATGAGGTGGAGCAGGAATTGCAACTCATCATTCCTCACAGCGACAAAACAACGGAACGATCCGGAGGGGAAAAATTCGTCCCCATCACCAAATCTACCGACAAAGCACGATAGTTATGTGTTAGGTAGATGGACTCTACGACATCGTAAATCTATTGAGCGAACTGCTATGAGTCATCATCAACATAGGTTCACCGACACTACTGCTCCG
>JAGWAZ010000124.1:0-2367 GCA_021296135.1 Chlorobiota bacterium
TAACAGCCATTCCGCCAAAGTTCTCAGCACCGGTATGTCGAATCCCCATTTCTACCAATCCGGGATATTCTCCGAGTGGAACCGACCATAATATGTCACCTCTTGCAACATCTACCGCAACGAGTTTCCCCCATGGTGGTTTAATTGCATGATACCCCATATGGTCTGTGAAATATTCCAACTGAGGTACATACTGTGGGGTTGATGTGGACCAACTCAATTCGCCCTCTCCTCCACTCCACGTCAAATTTTCGTCACTTAAATCGATATCGGATGTGGATGTTTCTTCACCAGGTTCACTTTGAAGAAAGGCTACAACATTATCCAATTCATCTTCGTCAAAGGCCGGAAAGGCCGGCATCGCATTTACGCCTTGAGTAATGACATCCCTTAGTTCGTCAGCGCTGAGCGTTGTATTATCGAGAGCAACAGCTACCCCTCCTTGTCGATCAGCACCATGACAAGCCGCACATGCTGCAAGATATATTGTTCTCCCTTGGGCCGTCTCCGTCATGTCTGCGAATTGATCAGGATGTATGATGTCCAGCGTTAGTATAAATGGGAAGTCATTTACGTTTACGTACGCAATATTTGTCTCCGGATCGAAGGCCGGACCGCCCCATTCATTTCCTCCGTGAATTCCGGGCTGTACGATCGTTCCTTCTATACTTGGAGGTGTATACATCGGTCCGGGTCTCAGTCTTTTGAATTGCTCCAGTGCAGATGCGTGAGACTCGGGTGTGATGGTGGTCAAATCGGACTCATAAACTGACGTTCTTACAAGTGGGTCAGGTTTTAGGGGCCATGGTTGAGTTGGATAAGCAACTTCACCGAATGCCGCGTCTGTCGGTACCGGTTTTTCTACAATGGGAAATAGGGATTCTCCAGTATCCCGATCAAATACAAATACCTTACCCTGTTTCCCTGTTTGAACGACCACATCCCGTTCTTCGCCTTCTTGCGTAATGGTAGCCAACATCGGTGCAGGAGCGATATCATAATCCCAAATATCGTGGTGCATCGTTTGGAAATACCATTGTAATTCTCCAGTCTCCGCATCAATAGCTAAAACAGAATTCGAGAAGAGGTTCATGCCAGGTCTCGCACCGCCACCTCCATGGATTCCACCGGTGGCTGAACCCGTAGCGGCAAATACCCAGCCTCTTTCTTCATCAACAGTAAATCCACCCCATGAGTTGGCCCCACCATAAATCATGTTATCTTCCCATTCCCACGTCTCATACCCGGGCTGTCCTTCCAAGGGAATGGTGTGAAATCTCCATTCAAACTCCCCGGTTAACACGTTAAAAGATCTGATGTTACCAGGGGGTTCTTCTCTTCCTTCCGCAACATTTGAATCCAAAATTAGATGGTCATCATAGATTACAGGAGGTGAGGTGTTCGTTATTTTATTTTCCAGCAGGTGAGCAGGCCAAACATGATCTTCCTTTAAATCAATATACCCGCCGCTACCAAACGACTCTATAAGGGTGCCGTCGTCCGGGTTAATTGCCCAGACAAGATCTTTCGTAAGGTGGAAGATTCTTGAGTTGTTGCCATTCTCATCTTCCCAATACACCGCCCCTCTCATGATACCACTGGCGAGATAATCTCCCCTGGAATGGTGTTCCGACAGATCAAACAGCCAGAGTTCTTCTCCGGTTGCTGCATCCAGGGCAACAAGATTCAATTCAGAATCAGAAAAGTACATCACACCTTCAATAACAATCGGGTTAGATGACATCCCCGGACGGACAAGATCCCTTGTATCATAGGTCCACACTTCTTCCAGCAACTGAACATTCGCGGTTGTAATTTGGCTTAGAGAAGAGTATCCAGTTCCTTCCTGATCGCCACGATAAGTAGCCCAATCAACGAAGTTATTCAGTCTGCTTTTCTGAGCAGTGGTAGTTGTTTGGTCCGATGCATCATTATTCTCTTGGCCGAATGCCATCTGGACAAAAAGGAAGACCAGGGGAGAGAATAAATAGATTTGTTTTTTCATCAGTTCGTGGCCTCGTTCCGATTATATTTTAATAACAGAAAATTTTTGTTAAGTTGCTGATAATGTGAAGTCGGGTAGTCGTTTAATGACCCCACCTTCCATGGCTGACTCATGGGCCAGCAAGCCAACACATGTCCAGTTTGCAGATTGGACCGCATTGGGGTAAGGATCGCGATCGTTAACAATGGAGTCGACAAACTCATGTACCAGGTGTGGGTGAGAACCCCCGTGGCCAGCTCCCTGGATGAAGGACAGGTGAGCATGTTCATCTGCATCATAAACCCCTTCCAAGGTAAACTCGCGAATCTCTTCCGGTAACAGATGTCCATAATCCGGTACCGTAATGCGTTCGGGTATTTCCG
>JAGWAZ010000124.1:2405-2764 GCA_021296135.1 Chlorobiota bacterium
GATCCGTAAACATCAAAGCTTTCTCGATATTGACGTGACGTATCAAACAACGAACGATAAATGTGAGCGGTCAAGTCAGAGTTTCTCAACTTGATATGGCATGTTTCTACCGCAAAGGGAGAACCTGACTTTTCGATAAGGTCATCGCTGATTGTTCCCGAACCGAAACACGAAACATACTCTGCTTCTTTGTCAGTAAGCCCAAGAACGGGGCTGACAACATGAGTTGCGTAGTGCATGGGTTTCATATACTGCCAATAGTCGGGCCAGCCCTCCATATCCTGGGGATGACTGGCTTGCAAATACTGAATTTTTCCCAATTCCCCTTTTTCGTAAAGCTCCTTTACAAACAGATATTC
>JAGWAZ010000070.1:0-12548 GCA_021296135.1 Chlorobiota bacterium
CAGATTTACGATGTTAGAACACTGATAAACACTGATGGAACAGACTCTTGACTCTTCGATTTCAGAGCCTCGATTAACGATCGTACGATTTCAGATCTCAGATTTACGATGTACGATCTCAGATTTGCGATTTGCGATTTACGATGTATCATAGAAAGTAATCCAACTTTTCCAAAGTTTGGAACTTTGGAAAAGTTAACGACGGCTGATTATTTTTTTGTGATTGATTTCCGCTTATCCGAAATTGTGTAGCCTCGATATTCGGCTCGCAACGCACCGTTAGGGTCGAAAAAGCGATCCAGAACGGGTTTCTGGAATTCGGTGGTCGATTGCATCCATTCCACATCCTTATAGTTCATCTCCACAAATCGAATACCACTCGGAGGAAGGAGCCAGACCTGGATATTCTGAAGTTTCTTCGACTCGGTATTCATCAGGAGTTTTACGCGATCGATTCGGTATAACTTGCGCATTCGTTCGCCAACCGAGAGAGTAAGTTCTCGATTCGCCCCTTCGTGGCTGAGTGCTTCGCTCTTCAAGACCGAGCAGTTTTCAAAGAGCGAGTCCTGCAAGGCAAAAAATAATCCCGATTGCTTCTCCCTAATGGCCTGCAGACTCGATGGAGCAATAAAAAGGGTTCTACGATCCGGAATAATTGCGACGGCAACGCTCTGGTCCTGATAGAGAGAAAGTTGTTCGGATTCGTAATGAATACGGTTTGTGCTGGCCAGATACTCGACGTTCACAACTGTTGTATCAGGAGTATCGAAGGTTTGATCGACTGTCGTGATCGTGAAATCCATGCGACAAATTCCCTCCTGGTTGAATTTGCTCATCTGCTTGTATATCTCACGAGCCATCTGAATGTGACTTTCGCCTTCTCGCGCTTTCGGTATATCGGGTTCGATTTTCACTGAGGACTGCTGTGCGTATAGAATACCGACAATCATCAAGGAGAAGGCAATACTTCCGGCTGTTAGTATCAACTTTTGTTTATTCATTATGGCATTTCTTAAAAGTTATCCAACTTTTCAACTTTTCCCTTTTCCAACGTTTGAAACTTTGGAAAAGTTAATATTATTAGAACTTAACCTCATGGGTTTTCTTCTTGATGTTCTTCTTGATGATGTTCTTCTTGAACTTCTTCAACCTGAAGTTCTCTCGAGAAGTTCTCGGCCTCTATCTCATCGAGCCCGAGCTTGTCACGCAAAATGATTCTCCGCTGTTCATCGATATGCTGCAGTTCTTCTTCTGCCTCTTTTCTGGCTTTATCGGAAGCATCTTCTGAATCGAGTATATCGTCGAGCTCTTTTCTTCTTGTTTGCAACTCTATGAGTTTTTTTATCAGACGAAGTCGTTCGATTTTGGGGACCGAGGGAGCAAGATCGGCCAGGACTGCATCATCAACCCCGAGAATATCCAGTTCTGAAACCGAAGACCGGCTAAAATCCGGCAATTCGAGATCCCGGTCGCCAAAGAACGTGAAGTCGGGACCGTTCGGACCAATCTGAAGGTTCAGAAGATCGATTTGTTGATCGTTATAGGAAAGATTCTGCTGCTGGCTTAAACGAACTCTATCGCGATGTATCGTTGAAGAATATTGAATCGGGGGACTGATCGATGAGCCGGAACTCCCTGTGGGATCTGTGGTATACCGCTCAACAAGAGGTAGATGGTATTGCGTCTCGGCGATTGTCTTCATACCGCGTTCGGTCTCTTTAAGTTTCCTGACAAGTTTTCCTTCACCATTATACTGATAGAAGAGTCCGAAATGCTGATCGTCGAATTGAGTCAGCAGTCGCAAGTTATCTCGATCGTAGACATAGCAAGTCATCTGTGCGTCAAGTGGTTGAGCGCGGAGATCATCGATCCAGACAGGGTCATCAATCTGTTTGGCCACCCTAATCTCGAATTCGGTACCAACCTTTGTCGCATCAAAATTGTCAACGATAAGCTGATAGAGTGACCACTGGCCAGTTTGTGCAACCTTGTATAATCGCTGAGGCTGGAATGTGCTATCAACATCATCTGGTTCCTGATCGAACTCCTCGGTATCGAGTAGAACTGCCCCATCTTGTTCAAGGCCGTCTTCGTTGACTACTCGCCCTTTGATCGAGACTTTAATCGGGAGAGTTGAGAGCTGAGCGTTATACTCACGCTTGACCCAGAACTTGATGAGCAATCCTTTCTCTTGATCGTCAGTTGTAGAGGATCCATCTCTGAGAATCTGATCTGTGACGTACAAGTTGCTGAGTATCGGCGAATAGGCACCCCTTCCGGGTCTTAACTTGTAGGAAGTCTTTCCGGCATGAGCATAATCAAATGTTTCTCCCCAGTTTCCAGTCCTTTGCGGTTTTTCTTCGAAACTGGTAAAACCAACAGCACCGTACTCAGTATTCCGAGCAATCAAGAGTGGAACGGTATTCTTATGCCCGAGTTTTGCCGTGCTGTAGATATCGAGGATATTGTGTTCTTCAACTGGTTCGCCAGATGGGGCATATTGTGTAACGGTGGTCGCATTCAGCCATTTGGTATTATCGACGGCAGATTCATCCCGCCAGTTATAGAGTTCGAATGCTCTGTTTGTATTTTGACCATCGATGAAGACGCCGGCATTATCATAAACCGTACCATTATTCCAGGAAGCATTTTTAAGGTCGGTTCGATATACCCAGGAACTTTGTGGTCTCCACTTTCCACCTTCTCCGGTTTCAAAGATATTCGATGCCTGAGTGTAAAATGGAAAGTTATTAGGCTCTTCAAGCCATTTACCATGGGCAAGGGAATCGTATTTCCAATCCGAAGAAAAGGTCTGAGCCGATGCCCCAATAACATTAGCAACCGTAAAGTCACTGGTGATCGGTTCGCAGAAATCGAGGCAGTGAATACGATATGTGTTGTTTTGTTTGGTATAGACCAGATTTCCGGTAAACTCATCAAGATCGAAAGTTCCACCTGATGGGAGAAGGACATCACAATATTCCTCTGGAACATGGTTTGTGCGGACTTGAACAACGTAGAGAAGCAAATCGGGTTCACTTTCTGTTTCATCGATACCGGAACAAGGAGTGGCATTAACGCGAAGCAAGACATTTCCCTCGGTATCCATCTCGAACTTCATCCATGAATGGGGAGGGCTAGCACCGGCAAGGTCCCACATTTTATCATTGGCTACGTCGGGATCAGTATCGGTGTATATCTTGGTACATTCAACTGTTTTTTGAACTTCCCCCCCTCTTCCGACGTTTTCAGTGTAGTATACCGTGAGCGTTATCGAGGCATCTGGCTGGGGTCCCATATACGTCGGTGGGTCACATTCGTCATCGGTATACTCTTTCATCCTGGCAGCGTAAACAACGCTATCAAGTCGAGCTTTACCTGAGCTTCCATCGGGGGCAGTTCCCGGATCAGCAATCCAGGGCAAGACATAGGAAGTATCCGGATATGCATTATAGTTTGCTGGATTATCGGATTCATCATCTGGTATACCATCGTTGTAATATCGATAATCAAACTGTATGATATTATGGGCACGCCTTACCTTAGTTGCCTCGCCAACATGTACCGTCCCTTCCCGGTCTGTCCAATCCTGATTTCTCCGACCAATCCAGATATTTCCTGCACCATGCACATTATCTGAAGGATAAATATCGTCGTATCTGAACAGCCGACGTCCCGAAAAATTTCCACTGAAATAGTTTGTTCCATTTTTTCGAACCATAGCATAATGACTCCGAAGAGGTATCCATGGATTGAAGATCCAGTGTCTCGCAAGTACCCTATCAACTAGCTTCAGATACCCAAATGGATGGCTATCCTCATCGACAGTAAAGAATTCTTGAGTAGATCCAGTAGTACAACTCCCATTGAAATGGAGCTGACTGTCGCCGGTATCACTCCTCCACTGCGAAAAGAATGTATGCCATAGCCAACTATCGAGATCACACACAACGGTATGGGCAGTCGGGAGTAAGTCCTGCGTAGTACTATTTCCGGTCTTCATTCGCAGAAGGATATCGGACCCTTCCGATAGAAGTCGAATATTGGAATCGAAGGGTTCTCCACAGGTTCCATCCACCTTTTTGATCTGTGTACTCGATGGCATAGTAACCGGATTTGTCAACAACCCTAACTCTTTGTTGAGGTCGTTAGCAAGCTCTCTCCGCTCGCTCCAGGTCTGTGCTCCTAGAAATTCAAATGTCGCAACAAAACATAAGAAGAGCGTAGATATAGACTTGAGGATCGATACGGGTTTGTTTGCGCCTGCACCCATGTACGATAAATTGTACGATAAATATCTGTTCATTGTTTATCGAGGCGGATGTTGAACGACATCGGGCAGAAGACCATAGGTTGTAAACCACCCGGCATCAGTCGTTAATTGGTTTGTATTTGCAGTTTTTAGAATCTCTACACTAACGCCTTTTCTCTCGGCATAATCATAGGCTCGTGAATATGAAGCGGGAAGTAATTGAATCCTGTTACCAGCAATATTGCCGACATGATAAATGCCAAGGTGGTTGTCTGCTCCCTTGATTTCAATGAGATCACCCGATCTGAGGTTATCAAAGATAAAGAAGTCACTAGGGGCAGTAGTATTAACAACGAGATAATGCTTCCCGTCCACATAGCGATAGTCTATCGTATAGTTATCAGCAGATGGATTTAGACCGAACCTCAGGCTGTGGCGCTCGGCGATCTGCCCCATAAAAGGATAATATCGCCATGCAGGCAACGAGACCGAGTAGTAGGATCCATCATGAGTTGTCCCGGGATTGCCGATATCAAGGTTATGGAAGCCGTCATATCGTTTAGTAAGCACGGCTCTACCCGACTTCGGGTCGAAGCCGATATATTCGGTAATTTCAGTAATACCGTCCCTCATTGCTATCACACGCTTTTGCGGGGCCGGATAGCGAATAATTTTTGTGGTGACGTGGGTATTAAGGATTGTCTCACTGCGATTGAA
Source organism: Chlorobiota bacterium (assembly GCA_021296135.1). Classification (GTDB taxonomy): domain Bacteria; phylum Bacteroidota; class Ignavibacteria; order OLB7; family OLB7; genus JAGWAZ01. The sequence goes on from JAGWAZ010000070.1 coordinate 4,970, forward strand.
GTTCAGTTGCGCGGATCCGAACGGTAAAGGGAAAAGGAATCCAAGGAAGGCTCCGAAGTCAGCCTCAACTCCATAATCATTGGCAATATCCTTAACGCTTCGGCTGGCCATGACAACTTCCATTTCTTTTCCAAGGCTTCTGTATTCGATATCGCAGTCACCACTATTGCAATCAGCATCTGGTCCCGACATCACTGGAAGAAGTTCTCCTGGCTCATAGTATTCATAGAGAATGGTCTCGACAGGATCGAGACTATTTTCAGCGTAACGAGCTATGCTCTTCGGCTTACCATTCATACTGTTGAGTACGAAACGGAATCCTTGTGTTCGCCATATTTGGGAATTGCTATACGATGCTGTAGGAATGCCGATAGAACCACGACGAAGTGGAGGGCCTTTGATCGCGGTCATATCTGCCTTCAACGCTTTGACCCCGTCATTTCCAGTCGTAGCATACTGAAGATCAAACGGATAATCTTTTGCGGTATAAAATTCATAGGCGGAATAACCAGTACCGGTTTTTCCTTTATGGATATTTTTTACGACAACACGAGAATATCCTATGGAGGCACCTGGCATGACTGATTCACCAATGGGCCCTTCATATTGCTCACGCTGATTCCCAGAAATGATCGATTCAATCCAATTCTTCCCTCTACGTTTCTTCAGCAAGCCAACAAGGGAATTTTCCTCTCTCCCATTAATCGGTTCATTAACTGCTACGCCGCTGCTGAGTTCGTCTTCGGTTTTGTACTCATATTCAGTTCCATAAAGAGCAGCATCTTCTCCACTTTCAAGTCCAGGATCTACCATCAGAAGACGCTCGACTCGAATTCCGCCGCCGAGCTTTGCCCGAGTCATGGGTATACGCAGATAGGAATATGCATAGTTGATATTCTTGCACGTATTGCTCTCCTTAACGTAGGCATCACCAAAGTCACTGAATAAATGGTACAGGATCTTAGAAACAGACTCTTCATCGTTGGCCCCTGTTTTTGGAATTCCCACTCTCGAAGGATCGCAGTTTGTTCTATTTTGAATTACTCCTGCCCGAGAAGTACGAACAAAGTCCATACAAACTTGTTCAGGCAATGTATAATCATCCCCGGTAGCATTACCGATCTTTACCCAAACCCCTGAAGCATCTTTGCCTACTTCCTTGAGGCTAGCATATCCAGTTATATATTCTGCAGCACAATTATCTAAATCTACTATACTATTTTGGAATGTACCTTCAAGTGCATACAAAAATTTGAAGTAAATGTACTCTCTGTTTTCAATAAAGTATTTTTCAATCTTGTTTTTAAGCCGGGTGAGCTCTTCAGAGGAAGTGATTCCGAGATCGTCTTCAAGGTTGAGATAGTATTTGTTCCCGGACGAATTAGCCCGATCAAGACTTACCATTGCCATAGCCTCGCGATGTTGCACATAGCGGTAATCATGTTGTTCATACTGAACATGAATTTCACCTCCTGAGGGGAGGCGGATCCACTTTAACTGCCATGCAGCCGGATCGAACCGAGAACTCGGTGTTTGATCGACCCATGGCTTGTACTCTCGATGCCGGCTTTGTCCATTATACTGATAGTTTCCCCACCTGTCGATGTCAAATGCCGAGTATGGGGGGTTCTGATCGGCTGCGCTCCATCGATCGACATCATCGAGAATATCACTGTATTTATCCTTAACCGGTTGAAGGAATAGAACATCTGTGCTCTTTTTATACTCATACCCGAACTCATAGGGACTGATGCGAAGACTATGAACTCCCTCATATTCGAACCAGACACGTTTGAGTGTCAATTTCCCTAATCTGTCACCGTTCGGATAATCAGGATCATCGGGATCTTTCTCAGAGTTCGGTAGGTTTGGACAGAGGCTGTGGTCATATTCAAAGTTGACCGTAGAAAGAAGCTCTCCTTTTTCGCCTTCACTGTTTTTTGCGTAGAGCTTTATACGGTCAAGTCTATGAAGCTTCTGATTATCAGTATTATCGGCAGCACTGGCATCTCGATTAGTTGAAGCATTTACTTCACTCAGTTCAGCCGGATATCCATCTTTGCGAGGGCTTGTAATAAACTCGGCTATATGCGTTTTGGTTTCGATACTATTGAGATAATAAATCTCCTTATATCCAGACTGGACTGTGCCGACATCATCATATGGATCTGAAAGGGAGTTTTCCTGATAGTGAAGTCCTTTATACGGACTGCGCCAACGATACCATTCGGAGAGCGAACCATTTTTCTTATTATATGTACCAGCCTTTTTTGCGTAGTCAAACTTTACATATCCCCCAAGATCGTCTGGCGTAGGGCCATCGTTAGTTCGATCGATGTAGTCTGATGAGAGAATTTCAGTTAAAAGATAAGCAGATGTATATGGAGTTTTTCTAATCTCACCAACGACTGAATAATTAACATTCTCGCTCGGATAACCATACTTGTAAGCAATAAAGTTATTCTCAATATTATTGCCACTTATCCCCTGTAATCCATACTGCATTTCCATTTCTTCACGAGAATAGACAGGCAAGCCATAGATATAGGTAGCTCCATTCTCCTTAGTAATTGCAAATTCGCCTACATCATTGCCAACACCACGTCGATAGACATAGCCGCTAATTCGCTTTGCAGTCGAACTGTTTTCTCCCTTACCCTCTCTTGCATACCCCCGAAGGTCCACATTTTTATTAGTGTACTCTGAACATCCAATCGGAGGGTGATAGTTAATACGACTGTTGATATTGTACCCTATAAAAGCTGCACGGCCACTTCTTCTGCCTTCGTTCAAGCTCGACCATAACCGACTGTTAGCATTGCCTATGGACAAGTTACCACCTCCAGGGGAACTATTAGGAGATGCCTGGATCGGTTTGTTGTCAGGAGCATAGCTTAGCTCTCCGCCCATATCTTCAGAAAAACGGAAGAAATAGGGCTCTCCGTCAGGATATGAATCTTGGAATTGGAATACATTGCTACTTTCATTTTTCGCTTCCATCCATTTATCAACACTCGTCCAATGCTCCCCATAACCCAGGTCTACCCCCGCTCCGATATCGATTCCGACGTGAATATCAAGATTGACGTGCTTGATTTCTGTTGTGCTTTTCCCCCGAGCAGGTCGGAAATGTCCGGGAGTGCGGTGATGAAGCCGGAAGCTTCCGCTCAGACCTTCTGCGGATACCATAAAATGATCTGCATTGCTAAATGGGATCCCCAGGAATCGATCTCGCTTGTTGTAAGGAGCATCTTTTTCAAGGGAATAATCCATGATGACCTTGTCATAGTGATCGTCGTTATCAGCAAATCCAGAGTACATATAACCATAAGCATGTCTTGTGTACTTCTTTTTACTCTTTTGAACAGAATATGACCCATTAACTCCAGCTTCAATTCCGATATTTGGCAAGGGATCTCCTTGCAATGCAATTGCAGCCAGCCAAGTATCCGCAGTGTAGGAAGATGTGTTGACTGGCAGTGTGAAGTCGTTGAACGTATAGACTCCAAACAGACCTCCGCTACTGCTAATCGCGGGAAAGCTTCCCATGGCTTGTTTTGATAATCGAGCCCCGAGCTTCTCAGCCCACGTTGCTTTTTCACCCTTTGGCTTGTCGGAGTTATTATTTTTATTTCTTGCAAGACGGTCCAAAATACCAATGGGACTGATGGAGAATCCCCAGCTTGATTTTCCATCGCTCTCAGTAAAACTGACGTTTGCTACGCCGAGCAGACCAAGGCTGACACCAGTCGTATATCCAAATCCTGAATAATTATTATACCTTTGGGTTGTAAACACACCAAGAGAAGCCCTGCTCCAGGCTTCGCCACCAAGACGCTTGGTCACAGTTGCCGTCCAGTTATCGCGAACCTTATTCCAGTATTCGACTTCGTCACCTTTGTACTCATCGGGGAAGCCACGCTTTATGCGAGAGATAGCGCCCGGATTCAGCGTCCACCCAAGGCCGACCCAAGAGGCTTCTTCCTCAACCGAAGTAGCATTATGGTAGGATAGTGATAATGCATAGCCAACCCCATTTGGCCCGGGAATATTAATAACAGGCAAGTTATAATTGAATTGACCAGTAAATTCATTTACCATACTGGTGGTTGCAACCGGCTCGAAGCTGGAGAACTCAGGCTGATTCGGCCCGCCTGTTAATGCCAGCCCGACGGCTGGAGTCAATATCTCCGCAATCATCGCTACGGTCACTGTGGTGGCAACACAACGGAAAAATTTGGTTTTGTAGAATAGCATTGTATCTTAGGTTTGAGGTGTTGGAGCTCCTAATATGTCTGATGTTCTATAACTAAATCTATTGATCCCTGTTCCGAACAGGGGATCATCAAAGATGATGTCGAATCGATCACTTCCTCGGAGTATAGATTCCGGATCTCCAGGGAAAACAACAATTAACTTTCGCCCCCTTGCCAGTCCATAGGTATTCTCCATGGTGCCAAGTACTGGTTCGATCACTGTATCTGTAGTTTCCAGACGGACATAGTTTTTGATATCAAAGTTCAGGAGCGCTACTCGTTCCCGATAGTCATCATAGCCTTGTACATCTTTCCCCATAATGTCTTGTCCACCTTCTTTCATATCGACCTGGAGCACAAAACTCATTCCATGCTGATAGTGCTCAAGCACCTTATCATAATCCTCATCTCGACTCTCTGCCTCTTTGAATGCCAGAAACTGCGGTGGCATATACTGCATCTGCAACCTGACATCCTCTACGACTTTCTCCTTGGACATTCCGGATTCAGGATCATCGAGTAACGCTTGGTACTCAACCGGGTCATCAGGAATATGCTCACTACAAGCACTGATTATGAATAGAGAGAGCATTATAGAGAGTTCCCCGAGGAGCTTTCCTCTATGAATCGATCCGTTCCTCATTTGTTGTCGGTTTTGCCCGATCCTCCTGAGTAATTCGCATTCAACTCTTCAAGCAACCCATCGGTGATATCCAGATGCTCCTCAGCGTGAAGAATCGAACCTTCGGTTGTCGCTCCATAAATCACGTCGAATCCGTGCTCCTTTGCATACTCCCGAACTGCACCGTTAACCTGATTCAACACCCCCTCGATCAACCGGCTCTCCTCTTCCTGCACCCGCGCTTCGAGAGTCTGTGAGTACCGCACAAGATTCTGCTCCTGTGCTCCGACCAACTCCTGCCGCTTCGCCCGCTCGGACTTCGAGAGTCGACTCCATTCAGCATTCAGCACGTTGACCGTCTGCCGAAAGTCGGCTTCCAACGTATCGATCTCATTCTGCCACCCCTTCTGCTGATCCTCGAAGATCTTCCGGGCATCTTCCATCCCCTTATAGTCGGCAACCAAATCGGCTGTTCGCACTATGCCGATCTTCTCTCCACCCATCGATAGGGCTACCCCAATAACTGCAACCACTAAGGCCGCACTGCTGAGAAGTAGTGGCAGTTGTGATCTGCGATTCTGTGGTTTCGATTTCTGCACGATACGTGTCAACCCAAAACTTTCAATGAAAAATTCAAAAAAGACTCGGAGATGCTCGGTTGCCTCCCAGAACATCGATGAAGCAAGAGCTCTCTATATGGTCGATCCTACCCCTTTCAGATATACTTCGCAATTCGTCAATCCTGATTTTTATTGTTATATCGACCTTTCTTATATCGACCTTTCTTAGCTCGGCTATCTCGCCAAGACCGCTCGCCCATTAAGCTCTCCACTTGGCAAAATCAACCGATAGATGTAGACTCCGCCAGGCAGCTTTGAGCCGCTCGCATTGTCTGCTTCCCAAACAATAGCATGGTCTCCTTTCTCTACCTCCTCATCGAGCAAGACATTCACCAATGTGCCCGACTGATTGTAGATTTCAAGACGGACATGCTCGCGCTCCGGTATCGTGTAGTAGATGTACAACTGATTGCTGAACGGATTCGGGACTGCTGAGATCGACGCCTCTGATGAAGAGGTGAACCGACCTGAGCTTCCCTTCACCAACTCAACGATACCCTTTGATTCTACATCATGAAAAACTTCACGTACTCGGTTCGACCACTCGATTTCTACGGAGTCGAGCCTGTTGCCGCCAAGTCCGTAATGCAATCGCGGTGGATCGCCCATTAAGACCCCCCGACCGACCGTTACCTCGCGCGTCATATGCAGGTCACCTGCGTGAACCGTTACCGAAGCTCCGATATCATAGGAACCGTTCTTCTCTACGGGATCGATCTCTATAAAGTCGTTTTCCTGGCCATCTCCTGGATTCTTATAGAGCTTCAGGCGATTCCACTCGATTGTGCAGAGATCAAGCCAGCCGTCGTTGTCATAGTCAACCCAGATCGCATCCTCTCCCGCACTCGACCAATGCAGACCGTAATCAAACGTGTTCAACGTGAAGGTGTGGTCGGGGTTCTGGGTGTAGAGTTCGGCAAACCGGCAATCTCCAACTGTTGTGAAGAAAGCATCTAAGAGTCCATCGTTGTCTGCATCCCCCCAGGCTCCTCCTGCATGGCGCTCTTCATAGTCAACCGACTCACCCCCGATCTGCGATGAGGCCCTGGCAAGAATCTGGTCTGTTTTCTCATTGTGAGAGTAGATGCCCGATCCCTCAGCATCACGATACTTCCGCAAGTAGGGATGAATCAATCGTGGGTAGAGGAGATCGAAATCACCATCGTTGTCAAAGTCTTTCCAGTCCCCCCCTGAACCGGCTCCTAACTCCTGGACCATGTCCGGACCAAACCCCTGTTTCGCCGAGAACTCTCCGGCTCCATCGTTGAAGAGCAAGAGACTCCGTTGCGGATAACGCCGCGCAACATAGAGATCGGGATCACCATCGTTGTCAGCATCAAAAAACTGGGAACCATAAGCCAGCGAGGCAGTATCGGATGATAGGAGGGCTATGCGACTCGATCGGTCAATGAATCCTTTTCCTCCTGTATTGATTAACAGGCGATTCGAAGCAATGCTTGTAGTATCGTCCTTCTTCTTCGACTCTCCAACAAAGACGTCGAGATACCCGTCCCCATCGACATCCGAGAGGCTGAAACTCGTTGCGTGATCCAGAGAGGGAAGCTTTAGGTCGATGCTGGTAAAGCTCAGACCGCCGGAACCGAGGAAGAGCCGACTTCCCCTCTCAGCGCTGTCTGTCGAGCCAAGAAAGAGGATGTCGATGTCACCGTCGTTGTTTGCATCGAGGAAGAGGTTGGCTACCGGCGCTCCTTCAATGCCAAGATCATCGTTGGCAAGCTCGAAGGCTTCCCCTTCACGATTAAGATAGAGTCGTCCGTCCCAGAGCAGATCGAGATAGCCGTTCTCATCGACGTCAGCCCAGGCAATGCTTCGGTTCTTCTGCACCGTGTCAACGATACCAAGACTATAGGCGACATCGCCCATGGGATATCGTGAAGCAACCGACCGATAATCCATAATCACATCGACTGCAAAGGAGTACTTCTCCCATCTCCACCGGCCATCAGATTCTTTAAGCAACTGAAAGTAGAACTCGTCGTTGTTCGACGAACAGAAAGGTTGCTTCTCCACTCTGTCCGAGAGCAAGACAACGCCGGAGTCGATCTGATCGACGGCAATGA
>JAGWAZ010000070.1:12594-14179 GCA_021296135.1 Chlorobiota bacterium
TCTGGAGGGTGATCGGCTCGATCAGATCACGCTCAAGAACCGGAGCAGGGACTCCTCCCTCGTGACCAAAGATCCGCAGGCGAGCCTTACCATCGGCCGAGGTTCCACCGAGAGCAACCGAAATCTCCTTGATATGTCCGGGAGCAGGATTAACGAATCGAGCAGCCTGCAGCACAACATCGGGATTGCGGAAATAGACGTAACCGGAACTAGACTGATAGAACGATAGCGTATCGGGGACCTGTGCAGGAAGGTCGGCAACGAGGATCGTTGAGAGGAAAACCCCACAAAAGATATACGAAATAGACTGCCTGAGGTCAGGCGCAAGGCTTCCAGGGCACATTCTTAAGGCTCCGGGTTAAGATAATTGTTTCTATAGGTTACAAATATAGATAGAAATTCTCTTTATCGATTTTAAGCCTACGCTAAACATAACGAATTGCTCGATACGATGCAAGAGCTCTCCAAAAAATTTTTGTTTTCAATGAAAAAGATAGACCTGTGAACGTCAACTCATCTTTTCACTCTACACTATATAAGACAATCCACAAGCCAAATTTTCTCACTTGAAGCTGTATCAGGGTGTAACGTCTGTATTTTACGGCTGGGACGATACACTGATAAAGACTGATGGAACAGACTCTGGACTCTTCGATGTCAGAACCTCGATTAACGATCGTATGATTTCAGATTTACGATGTTCGATCTCAGATTTGCGATGTATCATAGCCCACGGTTTACGGCTGGGACGATGTCTAAGCAAGATGCTCTGAATATCGAAAATCTCTTTAAGGAGCAGGATCACCTGGTAAAACAATGCTATAAAGCTTTTTCCCTTTTCCACCATCTTTTGCACCATTTGCAAGATCCTCAGAGATAGCAGCATAATCTGTACAAGAAACTCCAAGCGAACCTTTTGTTCCTCCATCAATGCCAGGATATGTAGGGGGAGCATCGATCTTCACGTCGGATGGGTACGCACTGGCTGAGAAGGAGAGGCCAACTATGCCTCCCCCCCCACCACCACCAGGTCCAGGGCAATCGGGGCTAATGTTCGCGTAGGCATTACCACCATCTCCTCCCTGAGCCTCAATAATCAAATCTGGCGTCACAAGTTCATCGTCTTCGTACAATGGGACCGACAGGAGAACAACCCCACCTGCACCACCACCACCACCTCCATCCATTACAGCAGTACCTCCCGCCAGACCATTTGCAGAAATCGTATGGCCATTTCCAACAATCTTGTTCGCGCGTATAATGATAATTCCTCCACCAGTCCCACCATCACCGGCTGCTGAAGAACCCCCAAGATCGCTATCATAATTCTGATGTCCACCGCCACCGCCGCCTCCGAGAAAGATTCTGCTCAGGGGGTTCGTATACTCATAAGCAAGACCTCCAAGACCTCCGATACGATATTTTTTGACTGACCTCTATGCACTACCACCATCTCCTCCGGCCCCGGCATTCCCCCCCCCTCCTCCGCCGGCATTACGACCGTTCCCCCCTCCACCTCCATCGACAGAACGACCCCGACCGGAATTCAGCCTATCACCGACTATCCCCGCCCCCTCCCCCTTCG
>JAGWAZ010000011.1 GCA_021296135.1 Chlorobiota bacterium
TTCAGCCTTCAGGCCGATTTTCCGTTGCCTTATGACTCCTCCAGCAACCGTTGCACTTCAGAGTTGAATTCGGGAGGTAAGCATTCTCTACTCAATTCACGACTTTTTCAACGGGCTGCTAGAGCCTTAACCGTGACCGAATAGCTGATTTTTCTTCGAAACCAATTGGCGCGTTTCTATTCGATACGCCATTTCCTTCTTTTCACAGATCTGGCGTTGATATTTTAGTCCATTCCTGTGTGTGGCATACTCCCGATACAGGAGTATTGTTTGTCTTGCGACGTCAGATTTTGATCGCAGACCATGCAAAGTATAGATAGATTCTTTTAACAAACAGCATTATGCAGTACAAACATTTTCCGAACCGACCGGGCGAAATGACTGCCGATTTTGTTCGTGAGGAGTGCAAAGGGTTGATCGACCGGATCGAGTCGGCAGAAAAAGCCGAATCGGCAGAAATGTGGCTTGCTCTGTACGAGGACTGGAATGCTTTCAAGTCGTTCGTTACTAGTGAGGGAAGTCGTCGCAGCCACGCCTTTTCGAAGAACATGAACAACGAAGAGGCTGAGTCGCGTGAGAAGTATTTCCGTGAGGAGATCTCTCCGGTCTTTGAGGAGGGAGAGTCGCAGCTTGTTCTGGCTTTGCTCGCCAGCAGACATAAGGGGAGAATCGGAGCACGATACGGTGAATATCTCCTACAGAGTCTTGCAATATCGGTCGATCCGCTCAACCCTATCAACAGTGAACTCCGCGTAAAGGTGAGCGACCTTGTCAACAAGTATGACAAGATCATTGCCTCGGGCGAGGTGGAAATCAATGGTGAGACCGTTACGCTCGCGGTTGCACGGAGTATGCAGGGATCAGAGAATCCCGAAACTCGTAAGGCGGCCTACGTTGCCTGGCGTGAGTGGTTCCTGGAGCATCGGGATGAAATAACAGGTCTGTTCGATGAGACCGTCAAATTCCGTCATCAGATGGCTATCAATCTCGGCAACGATAATTTCGTTCATCTTGGCTACCTCGGTATGGGGCGTACTGACTATAGTGTTAAGGAGGTCGCTCAGTTCCGGGAGAACATCCGTCGCTACGCGGTACCACTTCTGGAAAAGATTCATCGGATGCAGGCAAATGAGCACAATGCCGAAATCCTGAAACCATGGGACATCAACTTTACACCATCGCTTAACCTTCCAAGTGGTGTAGCTCCGGTTGATACACAGATCGAAAAGGCACAACGGGTCTTCGAAAAGCTCTCACCAATCCTTGCATCACACTTCCGCCGTATGCAGGAAGAGAATCTGATCGATCTTGAGAACCGCAAAGGGAAACGTGCCGGCGCTTATTGCACATCCTTCCCTGATGAAGGAGTCGTGGCAATACTCTGTAACTCCACTGGTGATGAGGATGATGTCCGCACGTTGATGCACGAGATGGGGCACGCCTTTCAAGGATGGGAGAGCCAGCCAATCGAGGCAATCGATTTACAGTGGCCGACATCAGATGCCTGCGAAGTCCATTCGATGGGTATGGAGTATCTTAGCATGAGATATATCGATGAGTTTTTCAATGAGGCTGATGCTGCGAAGTTCCGTCGCAACCGCTGGAAGCAGGCTGTCTCGATGATCTGCTACATCGCAGTCGTCGATGAGTTCCAGCACTGGATCTACGAGAACCCAAACGCAATCCCGGAGGAGCGTGATGCTGCCTGGAACCGTATCTCGGATACCTACCAGCCAGGTGTTGACTACAGCGATAACCCGAACTATCAGGCATTGAGGTGGTATGCACAGGGACACGTCTTCTGGATGCCTTTCTACTATATCGACTACGCAATTGCCGAAACAGGCGCAATGCAGCTTGGCCTGATGGACAAGGAGGATCCCGAGAAAGCAATGGAGACCTATTTCCATCTTTGCCGTATGGGTGGAACCAAGGGCGTTCTCGACGTCTTCAGATCAGCAGGACTCCGCTCGCCATTTGAGCCGGAGCTGATGCAGGAATTGATGTTGAATGCGGCGAATGAGTTGGGAATTGAGGATTATTCACATCAATGACATACAAACAGGTCTCAATCAAGACCATGAAGAACGATAAGAAGTGGAGTATCTGCTTGCATAATTCTTAAAGCTCATCTCCCTTCAACCTGGACCCCATCCTCAATCTGATTCGACGGATGCAGGATGACTTGATCTCCTTCGCTCAATCCTTCAACCACTTCCACTTCAAATGAATTACGATGCCCTACTGTGACCGAGCTTCTGGTTGCGGTGCCACCCTGCACAACAAATACCGCCCAGTCGTCACCGTTGCGAAAGAGCGCACTGGCCGGCACGTGCAAAACACTCTTTCCTTCCCAGGTGACAATGCGAGCAACCACACGGTAGCCATCGCCAAGCATATCAGGATACTCACTGAACATACCGATCACGTTTACCCTCTGCTCTTCAATACCGAGCGCACTGATCTTTGTAAAAGCAGAGGGTTCAATATAGCGGACAATTCCTTCAAGTGTTTTGTTCCCACCCCAGCCATCAATGATAATTCGGTCGCCCGGTTCAATCTTCACTGCATCGGTCGAGAGGACATCAACAACGATCTCCAATCCTTTTGGATCACCTACCGCCATTACCGGCGTGCCTGCCATGACCACGCGCTCGCTCTCCTCAAAGACCCGCAGCACGCTCCCGCTTGCCGGAGCCTTTACCGGAATTCCAGCAGTATTCTCTCCATATGCAGCACGACCCGACTTTGCGGCTTCAACTTGCTTGGCAGTTGAACGGACAGCAAACTTTGCAGACTCAAGCTGATCTTCCAGACCATCCACAGCAAGTTGAGCCTGCTCATATTGTTGTCTGGAGATTGCGCCGGCATCAAGCAGTTCCTTCAGACGTCTCTCTTCCCTTCTTGCTTGTGCCAACTGGTCTTTCAAACTCTCAACGTTTGCCTCGGAGCTTTGCTTCAACGCTTCAATCGAACTGATCTGCGCTTCAAGCTCCGACCGTTGGGCAGGATTCATCTGTGTAGGATAGATCGTCGTGACGATACTCCCCTCCTTAACCAAATCCCCTTCTTCCAACTCTATTCGGCTCAGACGACCAGACGTTGGTACAGCGACGAGAAAGAGATCTCGGACTCGAGTAACTCCTTCGGCCTCAACGGCAACAATCATCTCACCACGTGAGACCTCTGCAATATCGACCGGTATCGGTTTGGGTAGAAGACTGACAACGATCAGACCAACTACAACCAGTCCAAGCAGAACCCAGCGAAAGTATTTCCAGAACGAACGCATATCTAGTAATAAAGGATTTAGAATCGGAGACCTAACCAAGAGTATAAACAGTTCTTTCTAACCTCACACATTAAACTTCTCACTTCTTTATTCCCGTGTCTTCAACACCTTGATCAGGTCGAGATGAAAGATGCGACGTCGCACAAGGAGAGCAGAGAAGATTGCAGCCGCTATAATTACAAGCGAGGCAAAAGCAATTGTCTTTGCGCTCAGAACAAGTGGAAACCGGAAAAGATCTGACTCAAACCCCTTTACAAGACCGAGAAGCATTAACCAACCCAGTCCGTAACCAAGAGGCAGAGCCATAAGGGTAAGTACAGCCTGTTCGCCGAGTAGATAGAAGGCGACCTCTCCCTTACGAAATCCGAGAACACGCAAGCTCGCCAACTCACGACCACGTTCTGAAAGCGAGATGCGAGCGCTGTTATAGAGTACACCGACAGCAATAACACAAGCGAAGAAAATCATTACCACACGTGATATGTTCTGGCTCTGCGCAACTGTTTCATTAAAGCTGTCGAGAGCAGCACGACGGAACATGGCACCCGAGACAGCCGGAGTCTTCTTCAATGTCTGGTTGAAGACATCCTCCATCTTGCGATCCACCTTTAGATAAGCCCCGCTGATACTTCCTCCTTCACCCAATAACTTCCAAAGCTCTTTCACGTCCATATAGGCATTCAAACCGAGGAATTCGTCGATATATCGATGAATTACGACCTGTTTGACCGGACGACTTCCTTCGAGAACTTCCATCTGGAGAGTATCCCCCGGCCCCGCGCCAAGTGCCTCACCAAGTTGGCGGGTTATCATCAAGCCTGAGATCGGAACCTCGTGTATGGCCCCCTCCATATCCATGATACGTCTTAGTTCTCCGCCTGGCTCTACTCCGCTCACACCAACACGCTTCTCGCGGTGTGCAAAGAGAAGGGAGGCAGGAACTATACGAAACGGTTCAGCATAAAGAACTCCTGGCAATGTAAGAAGATCATATCGTGTCTGTGAAGGCCGTGGATTGGTAAAGACGAGGGTTGCATCTTCACGCTGAGCTCCTTCGAACTGAAAGTTTATCAGGACATCAATGGCATCAGCAGAGTAACGGCCAATTATCAGAATTGCAACCGAGAGAGCTATGCCAAAGGTTGAGAGAAGGGCTTTGAACGGATTTCTTTCAAGGCTGCGAAGAATCATTCGGGAGCTTGTTGAGAGAAATCGTTGAAACCCAAGTCGTTCCAACAATCCCGGTTTGAAGCGAGCAGGTGCCTCCGGGCGCATCGCCTCTGCCGGAGGAAGTTTCACCGCAGCCCTTACCGCTGAGAGGGCACCGATCAGAGCCGATCCACCGCTGATAAGCAGGGCAACGCTCAATGAGCCTGCACCAGCAACATATCTGATCAACGGGAATCGATAGAATTGCGTATAAACCTCTGTTATAGCCGAACCAGCCCACATACCAAGGAGAATTCCGAGCAGACCTCCAACAATGACAGCCGTCATCGCCATACCGAGATAGTGCAAGCCGACCGAGGTATCTGAATAACCAAAAGCTTTCAACACCGCTATCTGATCCCGTTGAGTACGAACGAGACGAGAGAGAACAAGATGGAGCAGGAAGGCGGCAACGCCCAGAAAAATCACTGGTATCACCGTGCCGGTAGTCCGAAGTTGATCAAGCTCGCTTGTAAGAAAGACGTGAGAAGTCTGGTCCTTTCTTCCAATAGCTCCAATCCCACCGTACGGCTTCAGGAATTCATCAAGTTGCGCAATCACCTCTGCTTCGTCGGCACCGTGAGCAAGGGTCAAGCCAATATCATTGAATGCACCCTGCATATCGAAAGCAGGGGCGAGAGTCTCACGGTTTGCCCAGAGGATACCGAAACGTCGATTGTCGGGAAGCATCGCTGCAGAACCGATCTCGTAAACATACTCTGGGGAGAGGGCAATGCCCACAACGGTAAACTCCTCCCACGCACCATTTATAACCGCTCCAATCCTGGCACCAACATCGAGATTGTTCGCCGTTGCAAAGGCTTCGCTTATCAGAAGTTCATTATTCCTTCCTGGCTCAAAGTAGCGTCCCTCACGAATAAAGATATCGTTCAGTACCGGCTGCCTACGTTCAGGCATCGAGAGAATCAAGCCTGTTGCCGGCTCATCAAGCCCCGGCACATCAAGCGTGACGCCAACAACCACGCGTGTTCTGGCCGAGGCAATCCCCTCTATCCTTCTGATCTCCTCAACCAATCCTTCGGGAGCTCGCTTCAGTGTTGCAAAAACGTCCGCAAATCGATACTCATTATAGTACGTCTGTTGTGTTGTCAGCAAGGAATCGTAGGCACTCCGCATCGTAACGAAGCTTGCCACACCACACATCACCACAAGGGCAGCAGCAATCAATTGACCACGTAAGTGAAGAACGTCACGGAGCAGTTTGCGGTTAAGTGTGGTCATTATGAGCAGTAAGTTGTGAGCTATCAGTCCGCACGCCACAGGCGCACCTTCGGTCTGCGGCGGAAGCTATAACCATCAATTCCTTCCTCACTCAACATTCAAAAATCGAGGCTCGAAATTTGTCATTTGTTTTACCATTCCAGTTCTTCCGGCAATGCCTTCACTCCGTTGTAGCTTATCTCCATAATCTGTCCGCTTCTCATACGGATCACACGGTCTGCCATATCAGCAATCGAACTGTTGTGCGTAATAACTGCCGTTGTTGTGCCAAGCTCGCGGTTGACCCGTTCAAGAACCTTAAGAACAAGGACACCTGTCTTGAAATCAAGAGCGCCGGTCGGTTCGTCGCAAAGGAGGACATCGGGGCGTTTTGCTATGGCACGAGCAATGGCAACACGTTGTTGTTCGCCACCTGAGAGCTGCGCTGGGAAATGATCGACTCGTTCCTGCAAGCCCACCATTTTTAGCGCTTCGGTTGCATTCATTGGATTGATCGACACGTCGGTTACCAGTTGCACATTCTCGCATGCAGTCAGACTCGGAATCAGGTTGTAGAACTGGAAGACAAAACCGACGTGTTCGCGGCGGAAGCGAGTCAGCTCGGCATCATGCAACAAGCGATCCCGATAACGAACAGTGCCATTTGTTGGTGTGTCAAGTCCACCAAGGATATTCAGAAGCGTTGATTTACCGCTACCGGAAGCGCCCAGGATAACTGAGAGTTCTCCTTCAAAGAGATCGAGGTCAACATTCCTGAGGGCGTGAACCTCAACCTCGCCCATCTGATAAACTTTCGAGACGTTGCGGGCAGTGAAAACCGAGAGTTTTTCGTTATGGAGTTTCTCTGTGCTCATAGCATTCTGGTAGCGAGAACGAATCTATCACTTCTTAGGGCCGAAAAGGGTAAATAAAGGCTGCTTTGGTAGATTTGAGAGGGATGGAAATGGAGTCAATCGATTGACTCCATTTGATTTCGGTCTTTAAGGAATGCTTTCTCTCGATCTTTCCCCGACACATTCCGCACAAACCCGACACCGAGCAAGATCAAACCGCATCCAACAACGGCATTCCAGCCGAGCTTTTCGTCAAGAAAAACAACTCCAAGAATTGCACCGATAGGTGGCAGTAGAAAGGCGACGAGAGAAAGAAACGTAGCTCCGGCAATTTCAAGCAAGTAATAATAGACTATGTAAGCAACGGCCGTGGCAATCACTGCAAGCCATAGAAGTGCACCAAGCGATTCAGCGTTCGGAAGAGAGAGAGTCTTCCATTCAATAACTGCGGAGAAGGGAACAAGAAGGAGAGATGCACAAAGCAACTGCGCGGTCGGTCCAACAAAACCGGGATAGCCTCGCAAGGCAACGCGACTGTATACGATGGAAAATCCATAGCCGATTGCCACCCCTGTAAAGCAGAGAAGTCCGATGAAAAGATCGTTCCCTGCTATACCCTCCTGCATAGTTGGTACAAAGAGGAGAAGAATTCCTCCAAAACCGAAGACCACCCCTGTCACTGTCCGTCCGTTCAAACGTTCCTCTGCAATGGCAAAATGAGCAATAAGAGCAGTAGCGACCGGTGTAAAACCATTGAATATTGCCGCAAGCGCACTGGAGGCTTTAGACTCACCTATCATTAGCAACGAAAAGGGAAGAGCGTTGGCAAGCAATCCCATCGTGAGGAATTTTTTCCAGAATTCACGTGAGCGGGGCAATCGGTCGCCACGCAAACGGATTACTCCATACAAGAGCAGAGCTGCAATCGCCACTCGCCCGGCGGCGAGAGTTAACGGAGGTATTCCCCGCAATCCGATCTTTATGATAAGAAATGATGGCGCCCAGAGGGCTGCAAGTAGTATCAGAAAGAGCCAGTGCAAAGAACTTTTTGGCTATGAGTTATCAGACATCAGTCCGTACGCCAAAGGCTCATGTATGAACTGTTGCAGAGGTTGGCAGTAAATGGATAGCTGAAGCTGCGTCTTTTGTCGGAATGAATTTCGCTCTTTCTTTTCCATTAGCTCAATGCGGGTTGTATCGTTCCATAAACAGACTGTCCGAACAAGCAAGAGCCTCCCCGGAGAGTATTGACGAGACTGAAAACAAATCTATCGCAACGGTCTCTTCGCGGTAATCTGCACTGTTCGGCAAAGGAAGCCTCCTTCAGGTAATTCATTTGGATAGAGAAGGCATGTTCTCCAAGCCCGATAAATGAACTATAGCGTGATGGAAGAGTTGAAGAGCCTTTCCCAAACGTTCGGAAAGATAAGGCGGAGTTGAGCGTAGGTCGTTGCCGAAGTAATCAGCATCGTTGAGCAGAAAAGCAGTATGCGTAACAGTCGCATATCAACTCCGGTTTTGCATGGCTCGTAACGTGTCCGGATAGAATACAACCCGAATAGAGTGCTTGCAGATGCGCATACCCTTGCGAATGTTGTTACCAGAATGCACGACGCGATGAATTCACCTCAGCTATTTTCTTCTTTCCTTCCACTTTGCCATATTCACATTGCCTGCTAACAAATAAAGTTGGTGAAAAGGAGTCTACGATTCCTCATGCGACAAGATGCGACAAGAGAGAATTCACCACGAAGAGACAAAGAAAGGACAAATGCATAACCCCTCTCTGCGTCCGCCACGGCTGATTGCGTGACCGCCGAACTTCAGACAAACACAAGAGATGACAAACCTGAGAACATCACCAGAACAGATAAATTCCTCTTCGGTTCGATGGTCCTGCATCTACCTCGGTATTCTCCTCTACACCGGTCTACTGATCGCCATCCTTATCCTCTTCTCATCACGATTTACGTCATGATTGCCAACTCTCTTCATGTGACATTCAAACCTCGCAAATCGGATTTATCGTGAGTTGGATTGACTGGAGTATCGTTGCGATCTACCTCGCCTGGATTGTCTGGGCCGGGGCAGGCTATGGACGAAAGCGCGAAGGGTTGGAAGATTATCTCCTGGCAAGTCGTTCCATGCCTTGGTGGGCGGTTGGCCTCTCAGTGATGGCAACGCAGATGAGCGCTATCACCCTGATCGGCACAACCGGTCAGGCGTTCGATGATGGTATGCGCTTTGTGCAGTTCTATCTTGGCCTTCCCCTTGCGATGATTATCCTCTCAATTACCGTTGTCCCCTTCTTCAACAAAGCAAAAGTTTACACCGCCTACGAATACCTCGAACGTCGCTTCGATACACGCACCCGCTCGCTCACCAGCTTTTTCTTTCTTGTCTCCCGTTGCCTTGGCGTTGGTGTGATTATCTCGGCTCCGGGAGTTGTCCTCTCAGCAATCCTTGGTCTTCCGCTCTGGATCACTGTTTTTGCTATAGGCTTGACTACAACAGTCTACACGATGTTCGGAGGGATTCGCGCTGTTACATGGACCGACGTCCGACAGATGGTCGTGATTGGCGTGGCCTTGACAGTTGTCTTCATAATCATCCTGAATGCACTCCCCACAGGGGTCGGTC
The DNA here is from genome assembly GCA_021296135.1 of Chlorobiota bacterium. GTDB lineage: Bacteria > Bacteroidota > Ignavibacteria > OLB7 > OLB7 > JAGWAZ01. The sequence continues at coordinate 9,217 of JAGWAZ010000011.1, forward strand.
TGGGTGACGCTCTTGAGACGGCTGGCATCACAGACCGTACAAAAGCAATTGACCTGAAGTTTGATTGGAACGAGAAGTATACAATATGGTCGGGTCTGATTGGCGGGCTTTTCCTGATGTTGAGCTACTTCGGATGTGATCAGAGTCAGGTGCAACGCTATCTGACCGCGAAATCGGTTGATGAAGGACGTCGATCATTGATGATGAATGCTGTATTGAAGGTTCCGCTTCAGTTCGGGATTCTGCTGATTGGCCTGATGGTCTTTGTCTACTATCACTATGTAGAACCGGAGGTTGTCTTTAATCCGGTAAAGAGAGAGATGCTGAACGAGCAACACCCCGAAGAGTTCGCACGGATCAAGGAGCGATACCGCAACGCATTTGAAGAGCGACAGACAGCTGCAGAACTCTATACAAAAGGATCCGAAGAAAAAAGAGCACGATTGGACTACATTGCTGCGAACGAAAAGATGATTGCCGCACGCAAAGAGGCTCTCGAAATGGTTCAGGAGGGAGGCTATAACGACGTTAATTTTGTCTTCCCAACCTTTGTGACCAAACATCTACCTATCGGCATCGTTGGTCTCTTTATTGCAGCCATCTTTGCCGCCGCAATGTCCTCGATCTCATCCGAATTGAACGCCCTCTCAACAGCAACTGTTATCGACTTCTACCGTCGTCACTTCCGAGCTGAGGAATCTGATGAGCACTACCTGAAAGTCTCCCGGTTCTTCACCTTGGGTTGGGGTCTCTTCGCCTGTATTGTTGCGCTATATGCAGCCAACCTCGGCTCGTTAATTGAAGTCGTCAACAAATTCGGCTCGTTCTTTTACGGTTCGTTGCTCGGCGTCTTCGTCTTGGCAATCGGAGTAAAACGGGCAACGGCTCGTGGGGCTTTCTGGGGATTGTTGATTGGCATGGCCGTCATCGGACTTCTAAACAATCTTGACTCGATCGCAAGCACGTGGGAGTTATTAACTGGGAGCCAGGCACTTTATTCATTAGCAGAAAATCTTAGCGTCAGCTATCTCTGGTATAATGTGATTGGCTGTCTTGTTGTGGTGCTTGTCGGGATAGTTCTTGGTTCTTCTGATAAGAAGGAGGGTGAGACAGCATCGCCATAGTCAACCCGGGCCCAGAAGCAACCGCGTAGAGCCGTAAGGAACCGAACCGCCTAAATCCATTGGATCCACAGCCTTCAGTCTCGTCTGGCTATGTTGTCAGCTATAACTTTGAATTCCTGGAAGGGGGTAACGTCTCTCTTGATCGCCACAACCTCACAAGTATCAATAGTATCGATTCACTCCGGGCACAACTCCCCATTCTGTCGCTCGATCTCGAAGATGCAGAATATGAGAAGGCGGTATACCTCCTCGATGCTGAAGATGGTTGAGCAGCAGAGAAAGCTTTCCACCCACAATCGATTGTTAGTTGGATATGCCTACCCGACCGATGTGCTGTTCAGAACGACCTTCTCTTTTACATAGAGTTGCACTTTTATTCTTGCATAGTTGTTCATTGTTGGTTACTTCTGCACCTGAAGGTGCCAACAAAAACAAAACTTACGTTGCAAAGGGGCGTTTTGCACGAGAGGCTCGGGTTAGTTGTGTGTCTGGAGTGGTTGCGAAGCGGACGGGAGTGGAGGAATGAGGGGAGATAATGTTCTATTTTCGTTAACAGTTTTGATCCAAATTTCATTTATTTTCTGGAGAAGTCAAAAAATGAAAACATTGGTTTTAAAAGGTCATATAGGTAAAGAGAAGTTGGTGTTTATTGTACCAATTCTTTTCTTGTTTTTATCGGTTTCAGCTTTTTCTGGTATTAACCCTGTTTATGTAGAGGGATCATGTGCAGCGGGTAAGGCTATGAACAAGTGGTGGTCAGTACACCACTATGATGATAATGGAGATTTGATATGTAGTAGCGGGGCAAACTGTGATAATGAAGGATGGACTACATGTTCGGGTAGTGTAGTGGGTGATCCGATACCGCCAGGTATAACTGATAATGTTATTAAGCGTGAATTTGAAATAGTTAAATCGGGTGGAGTTTTTTGGACTGTAAAGGAAAAGAACTCTAGTGGTGATGTCGTTGTTCGTTGGGATATGCTCGATAATGGAGACTTATGGGTTACAGTGAAGCCAAGTGGTTCGGAGATTCATATTGATCCGGAGGGCCATGATAATGAGGAATCGCCAACGGGTGGGATTGACTTGTCGGGTATTTTATGGTTTTATATGGAAGTAATAGAATGGATAGGTTAAGAGTGCTTATACATTCTTTTGCTCTTTTGTTCTTATCGGTCGTTCCTGTACTGGCTCAGTTATATGATACGGTACGGGTAGCGACCGTTAATTTATCAGGTTATTCGGCGGAAGAAGGGGATCATCGTATTCGAGATTATCGGTCTATACTTGATAAGCTTGATGCTGATGTTGTTGCCGTTCAAGGTTTAGTGTCACTGGAAGCTATGTTGGACTTTGCTCGGAAGGTGAGTTTACAGGTTTTACCACAATTAACACCAACGGGTAATTTTCAAGACTCGCAAGACTCTTACTCGGTTGTTTTATTGACGCAACCAAAATTCGTTATAACTGGACGGGCGCGGATTGACGGTTTGAATAAAGATATAATACTTGTGTCACTTTTAAATACTGATACCGATGATACTATCACGATAGTGACATTAGATTGGGTTTCAGGAGATGACCCTATTAGTCAAGGATTACGGAATCAAGATGCGATATTACTTGATTCGGTGATGATGGAAATGGGATTGTATGAAAGGAATTTAGTTGTTGCAGGGACATTTAATGCCCGAATGTCAGAAGCACCTGAGTTACAGAAGATAATGGTAGATGGTAAGTTGATAGACCCTGCTGATAGACCTGGCGAATGGTATAATAATGTACTATTTGCGGATTTACATACGGCATCGACACGTGTAGGGGAAGGGGATGATTTAGGTCTTATAGACAGGTCAGATTTGATATTGCTTTCTGGGAGTTTAAATCAGCGGTATATAGATGGATCTTATACTGTGTTCGGGAATGATGGTCAGCACTTTGCTGATTCGGTTAATGGAGAATAAATAATTCGGTTTCATCGGATATAGCCCAGTCTCTTCATGATGCTAGTGATCATCTTCCTGTTTATTTAGATTTAGTTTTTGAACGGGGGTTGGTGTCAGTGAAGGGATTTCAAGATTTTTCAAGGTTGAGATTAGATATCAAATAGATATTGGTTGTAGAGAAAGGAAATTTTTTCAGGGAAAGCTCGGAGTAATCCGGGCTTTTTTGTGCGGTGAAGTGAATTTCAAGGAGTTGAAGAAGAAAAGCGCACCGGATATCAACCGGGCGCACACCGGAAACATACCGGACGAGAACCGGTACTACATGTGGTGTGAGGTGTGTTGAGGTGTGTTGAGGTGTGTTGAGGTGCGTTGTGGTTTTCCTGTGAACCTGTTGTGAACCTGCTGTGATTCTCTTGTGAATTGATAAAGGAAGAGAGTCTTTCCTCCTTCTGAGATCGCTATTCGTTGATCGATGTTCTGAAATCTCCTTGTAAAGGTAGTCTTAGAGAGTACAACAAGCACAAAAAACGCCTCCGTCCTCACTCCAGGGACGAAGGCTTTTTAGCATAAGATCATGCGTGTGTAGCGCGTAGAGACCTTGTATAGTGCTAACGCAACACCACTCTACAGATCGGGGGTCGGTTTTGAAAACAGACGTTAGAGGGTGAGCCTCTTGATCTCTATAGAATAACTGACCGCTTCTCCGAAAAAACACGAAAATCGCTGAAAAACAGCGATTCAAGCCCTTTTGCATACCTGAGTTCTTCTCAACCTTTTCTTTATTTGGGTGATTCAGAGCTTTGACCGTGTCGTGAGGAAGCAATACGATCGATGGAGTCTGAAGAGCGTCCAGAATGCCCTTAAAGAGAGCGCTTCGTATGATCAGGTAGTCAGCCTTGCCAAGACTGGAAAAGGGAAGGACAAGGATGGCTATCGAAAAGAGTTCATTGAGTTGGTGAAGAAGTCAAAAGAAGTTGGCAGAGAAGACTATCAGCACACGATAGCAGAAGAAGAGCAAGGCGTGCTCGTAACCATTGTACGTTAATGGGCACATCCTGCTTTCTCTAACCCCCCTCATGACCTTTTGGCTCGTATCATTTCTTTGAACTCCTTTTCATCGCATGGGCAGTGCAGTTCGCCCCACTCTCCCGGCTTTAATCGGCCGAGCCTCCATGGACCGATCTTCTGCCGAACAAGTCTCAACGTCGGATAGCCAACGGCTGCGGTCATCCGGCGTACCTGTCGGTTTCGTCCTTCATGGATCCTCAGGCGTATCCACGATGTTGGCACGCTTTTTCGTTCACGAATCGGTGGAGTGCGTGACCAGAGAGAGGGGGGATCAATCAAGGTTGCTTTGGCCGGACGTGTCAGACCATCTTTCAACTCAACTCCCCGCTCCAATCCTCGCAACGCTTCTGAAGTCGCTATTCTCTCTACCTGTACCAGATAGGTCTTGGGAAGTTCATAGCGTGGATCGGCGATCATTTTCTGCAACCATCCTTGATCGGTCAGAAGAAGCAAACCCTCACTATCATAGTCAAGACGACCGATTGCATAGACATTGGGCACGTCAATGTAGTCGGCAAGGGTCGTTCTTCCTTCTCTGTCAGTAAATTGCGAGAGAACCTGGTATGGCTTATTGAACAGAAGCAGGTGTGGCACGAGTGATCAACCCTCCCTGCTCGAATACGGCTCCTTGTCGAGCTTGACCGATTCATAGATTTCCGGCAAAGCATCGAGATGCTTCTCAATCTCCGGAGCGAGATCAGATCGCAGCCCTATATCGAGCGATTTGAATCGATGCCAGACGTACTCCCCCTTTATTTCCTTTTCAATCCCTTCTCTGATCTCGAAACGATCCCGCGCTAAGACCGCTTCCGGTCGGTAGGTCTTTATCATCTCAATGTATGATTGCTCTAACTCTTCTGGTCTGCGCAAAATTCCATAGGTATCGAGCACAGCAACATGAGATGGCAGAAAGAAACCGATTGTGCCGATCTCACAGGCTGCCACTCTTGCTCCATCCCCAAGATAGGCTCCAATCCAGAGAGCACCAGCCGCATAGACTTGTTCACGTTCAATCTCCCCATCGCTATTGGCCAGAAGAATCTTCTTGCTCTTGTCGATTGCAAACCAGTTAACCACTCCCCAGACAAGAACCAGACTTGAGGCAATAGAAATCCAGGCAACTCGTGACAACGAACTCCTTTGTGTAATGAACGAGGCAACACGTGCAAGCCCGACACCAGTCGTGAGGCAAACCAACGGCAACAGAGGTATAAAGTACCAGGGGAAGTGCCGCGGAAGGAGACTTCCGCTACCTACATATCCACCTACATAGAAGAGTGTCATCAGAAGGAGTGGAAGCAGGTTCCGGTTTCTTTCGGTATAGAGTTTCCAAGCACCAATTCCCAAAAAGGGAAGAAGGAGAACGAGAGGTGAGAGACCAGTAATCCAATATCCGCTTTTGCCAATCATTACCTTCACAAATTCTCGTGCCGTAGCATATGCCCCGGCCACCCATTCACCTGAGAGGAGTAGCGGTGAGGACATGCTCTTCCGTTGTGCACTTGTTGGGATAACCGTGTCAAAGACCAGTTCGCCGAACAGGAGATAACCGAGGAGGATTGCTCCTGAGGGGATCAGATAGAGCAACGTTCTCCAGCTTAAAGATGCACGGACTGCATAGAGACTCCAAACAACTGCACCGGCAAAGATCAACACTCCGTCGAACCGTATCCAAAGGGTAAGGGCTGCAAGAGCAAGTCCGAAAGCATACTTTTCTTTCAACAGAAGATGTACTGAGAGAAGAATTATGAAGAGATAGAGGGCGATCTCCATTCCACTCCCACTTGTAACGATAAAGACGGGGTTGACCACAAGGAGAAGAGCAGCAATCATGCCGACAACTTTGCTACCAGAAACCCGGTCACCAAGCCGTACAAGAAGTATAAGAAGCCCTGCCTCAAAGAAAAGGCCAAGAACTGAGGAAGCAAGAATGACATCACCAACAATCAGCCGCACACCGGCCAGAAGGATTACCCACAGCGGACTTGTTGTAACGTAGATATGCTCTCCGGCATTAAACCCAAACCCACCTCCATCAGCCAAGTGCAGCGCTGTTCTCAGACTGATATAGGCGTCGTCGATGATGTAATCTGGAAGAAGGAGACGATAGGTAATGAGTAGAAGAAGAGGGAAAAGGTAGTATACTATTCCGAATCGACTTGACATGCTATTGGTCAACTTAAGATCGTTCAATCTTGCTCTACTGTAGAAGTTTATGACAACTCAGGAACATGCCCATCTTCATATCGTTCGATTAAAACCCCCACTATATCCATCAAAGAAGCCAGCGGATGAGACTCATCCCCACCAACTTCCTCAATCAGATCATCCAATACTGCGACAAGATGACGACATTGAGCTTCGGTATGAGGAACAAAAATTTTACTGGGTAGAGTGCTCCATGCAGTGACCATCCGGAAATCAGAATGAGGCATCACTTTTCCACTTGTTTTGATCATATTCTTCGTGCATCAAAACTGCACGAATGTATATTTTTCGACGATTATATGTATTGCCAAAATCAAGTGAACATTATTGCCCTCAATGCTGAATATAGTCAGTTTCCCGACCTCATCGGCTGAGAGGAAGATCGATCGTCACTCCGCAAATGATGAGAAGTTGTTATGTTTGACTAGTCTATACCAATGTTCCAGTGCTGATGTTGCTTCAGGATGTTTTTTAGCAAATCCATTCAAGCGTTTTCGGGTGATAATGTGGGTGACAAGAGAGTGTATTTAATACAGAGATTGAATATAGTAAATCCGCACTTGTTTGCTCAGTTGACTATGAATTTCGCTACGTACCAACATCAACTTCTTCTTACTCTTCTTTTTTTCTATGCAATTCCATTGGTAGCCCAATCCCAACCCTTCCCTGACTATCGCTCGCTCTCGGAACTTGAGATGAGCGCACCGGGAGCTTTGCGCTATGGATTGTATGGCTTCTCCAATCCAGCCCTGCTTGCTCCATTAGAACGCTCTGATCTGGAGCTGATCTGGTCTGATGGAGGTGGAGATTGGAACAGTTTCAATCGCTGGGGACTCTTTGCGGGATTTCCCGGTATTGGATTTGGAATGATTCACGACAAAACCGATGGCTTCTCGGTAACCGACTATCGCATCACTATTGCAGGAGGAGACCGAAGTGGCGGCTTTGGAGTTGGCTATGGATGGTCGAGTGGAGATGATGATAGTACTCTCCGACGTCGGAATCATCTGACGCTCGGATACCTCTCACGTCCGAACAAGCATATCTCAATTGGCCTGAGTGGAGCATTTGGCTTCAGTGGAGGCTCACGGAATGGCAGCGTTGAGTTATCGGCACGTCCGTTCGGTAACGAGTCGATCACACTCTTTGGTGATGCCACATGGGACACAAAGGAGAAGCTGGGCGACGCTGCCTGGAGTGCAGGAGCAGTCGTTGAACCACTGCCAGGAATTCGCTTGACCGGTCGCTATTTCGATACAGAAGTTCTCTCTCTGGGACTCGGCTTCAGTCTTGGCAGGTTGGGTCTCGGCTCTGCCACTACGTTCGATACTGATTTTACTCGGGCACAGACAACGTACAGCATTCGCTCTGGACAGTATGACCGGAACATCTTTCGAGGAATAGGCAAGAGATCGCGCTATCTGACAATTGATCTGCGGGGTGGCATGGCCTATCGTCCATTTCTCCTTTTCGATCGACGGCGCACCTTTCGGTCAACGCTCGATCAGATAGATGCTGCGCACGAAGATGAAACAATCGCCGGAATTACCATCAACACGTCGGGTATGGCGATCAATCGCGAAATGCTCTCTGAACTTCGGACAGCATTGCAAGGGTTCAAAGCATCTGGAAAGTACGTTGTTATCTATTTCGACAGAGCAAGTATCGACACCTACCATTTCTTGACCATGGCCGATAGAATTGTGATGGATCCGATTGGAACTATTGATTTACGCGGTTACGCTGGTGGAAGAACATATTATAAGAGGATGCTTGACGATCTGGGAATTGGATTCGAGGAGATTCGTCTCTTCGACTATAAATCTGCGAACGAGAGCTTTGGTCGTGAAGAAATGTCCGAAGGGGAACGGGAACAACGTCAACGAATGGTTGATGTTCTCTACGAACTTGCACGGGATGAAATTTCTGCAAGCCGAAATATCTCAACGGATGAGTTCGATCGAATCATCGAAGAGGTTGCTCTTCTTCGTGCCGATGAAGCGCTCGATCTTGATCTCGTCGACACCCTTGGACGATGGGACGATGCCAAAGAGATTATGAGTCAGCTCGGCCCTGATAGTCACGTTGGAACCGGAGGGCTTGCACGCTATCAGTTGCCGACAGATAATCGTTGGAGCGAACCACCAACCATTGCCATACTTTATGCCGAAGGAGTTTGTGCAATGGATGACGGAATCAACGCACGTTCACTATCGAAGCAAGTCGATGCTGTAGCCGACGATCCCGATATAAAGGCAGTCATCTTGCGTGTCGATTCACCGGGAGGTGATGGGCTCGCGTCAGACCTTGTCGCCGAAGCAATAAAGCGATGCTCACAGAAGAAACCGACTATTGTTTCGCAGGGATATGTTGCAGCTTCAGGTGGCTATTGGCTCTCGATGTATGGCGATGTCATTGTCTCTTCCCCCAACAGCATCACCGGCTCTATCGGTGTCATCGCCGGATGGATTTATGACAAGGGGGCATTTGATTCGCTCGGTACTAACTTTCACTATGTTCAGCGCGGTTCACACGCCGATCTCGAATACGGACCAAGATTACCACTGCTTGGCATAGGTCTACCCCATCGCAACCTGACCGGGGAAGAACGTTCGTTGATTGATGACGACATTCAAGCTTACTACGAAAGCTTCGTCAATAAGGTAGCCGATGGTCGTGATATGGTATACGATGATGTTGAGAAGATAGCTCAAGGTCGTGTCTGGATGGGAGTTGATGCAAAGAAGCTTGGCCTGGTTGATACGCTCGGTGGCCTTGATCTGGCTATCGCCATCGCACGAGATCGTGCTGGAATTCGCATCGATGATGAAGCGAAGTTTATCGAACTGCCTTCGCCGAATCTCTTCGATTTTTCAATCCTGCAACCAAGTCTTGTAAGTCTACTCGGTGGAGAAATTGTCGAGAAGAAGTGGACGTTGCTCGATGATCTCCAATTCCGTCTCGATCAGAATGGCAAACCGATGCCAATGATGTCTGTAGAAAAGATAGAACCGTAGAACATGGAATTCTGCCTTTGCGTGAATCCTTTACTCCGACATCACACCTTTTCAATCATCCTTATGTTCTTCGGAACATCGAATCGGCATCAACACTCCCCGTTGCCGAGGATCTGATACATTGTATACTATCATTGCCTCTAATGGCCCGTTAAATCCCATAGCAACGTTCCCCTCTGAAGAAATCCCAAGGCAAGGCCTGCAACAAGCTTGCGAAGAAATTCCGGATTGAATGTCCATGTTGTATCATCATGGTCTCTCGTAGTCTGAAGGAGCTGGATCGGGACTTTCTCTACTACCGTTTGAGGTTCACTATGTTCAGTACTCATTAGCAATATCTTATTTGTTCTGTCAATCTGAAGGTGCAGGACCGCCTTCTTTTCCTTCATCTGTGAGCAGATCAAATTGAGGTGTTCTATACTTTCTATACTAATGTCTCTCCCTGCAAAGCCCGTTTGATCAATTCGGCTTCTCTGCTCTTCCCTATGGTAGCCGTCTTATCTGTCAATCATTATCGTAGATGCATATGGAGAGCAAAAGTATCCTTGAAAGGCTAACCTTTTCTATGGAGTAGATGTCCCGACGAATTGATTGTTTTCTGACAATAATCGTCGAATCGACGTAAACTGAAATCGATCTGTCAACCGATCCAATTTTTCGTAAAGTGATTCGATTCCCCGATACTGGCGAACCCGTTGCAGCAATGGAAGTCGTAGCCGGGGTTGCTCGGGATCAAGTTCCCAGGGATGAATAAAAAAGAGTGCCGGCGTCCCATGTCGCTCACACCACTCGATCAGCGATGCCGAGAGCCAAAAGGGAGAGTGACGGAAGTAGGCACCACCAGTTGCCGGGAGACGGAATCTAAAGAGATCAACGCAACTGATGGGCACTTCAATCATCCCGTTTGAAAGTTGGTGAATAATCGGAGATTCCTCCACAAAACTGTGTACAGGATGAGTATTGGAAGGGAAAACCGAGGAATCGTAGCGAAGATGAAATTCTCCCAGAATCTCCAATGCCCAAGGGGCGGTCTTTTTAGTCAGACTAAAATTTGGTGCACGAAAGCCAAGTACATCTTTTCCGGTAATGTTCTGGACTATCGTGATTGAATGTCGGAGATCATCGCGGAATTCCTCGGGGAACATCTCTTCTAACGAACGATGTGCATACCCATGTGTGGCAATCTCGTGTCCTCGATCATCAATTTCCTGTACCAGCTCAGGATCACGCGTTGCCACGTAACCGAGCACAAAGAATGTCGCCTCGATCCCCCGTTTATCCAGAAGATCGAGCAATTTCAGTGTGCCAACCCGGATTCGTGATTCACAACTACGCCAGTCAGAGCGCACAATGACCGACTCTACTGCTCGCGTGCAATACCAATCTTCGAGATCGACTGTGAAGAGATGCTGCATGTACCTTTAGCAACGTTTCCGTTCTATCAGACCTGATGTAAGACGTCGCAATAGAGTTAATGCAAAGAGTTGGTAGCTGTTCATTATTGCACCTTTCGGCACATACGCATGAGACTAACACTTAAAAGGAAGAAAATTTTGGCAGAATTGAAAGGGAAAAATTTGTGCACTACCGCTGCACCGTGCGCGGCAACGGACTCCGAGCCCCAAGACGGTTCGGCGATATCGGATTTATTGGCTCGGGAGTCGAATCGCACTCTTCATTACTATCGGGGTTCCATCGGATCCGTTCCACAACTCCGAGGCCACTCTACCGAGGCTGCAGGCACATCACTCTATCGTTGTGGATCGTTAACGATTGATATGGAACAACGACGCGTTGTGCTCAATGAGCAGAGTCTGAAGCTCACACCAAAAGAGTACGACATTCTGAGTGTACTTCTCCGCCATGCAGTGCGCGTAGTAACGCATCAATATCTTCTCCGCGAAATCTGGGGTCCGACTCACACCGATGAAACACCTTACTTGCGTGTATACGTTGGACAGTTGGGCAAGAAGATTGAAGAAGATCCGGCGCAGCCTTATTATCTCATGAAGGAACCAGGCGTTGGGTATCGTTTGTGGGAAGGAGAGGAGGAGCCAGCAAATTTCGAGTGTCGAATTTTGAGCTCGGAAGCAGGAGATAAACGGAAGATATGGCACTCAGTCTTTCCACAAGACCTTTCTACAAACACTTCAATCGATTCGTAATGGTAGAAGACGAATCCTGCTTCGATGTTCATCTATCACAATTAGTGTTCCTGATATCAACTTGGATTGATAGTTCTTGATTACCTTCAGAACAAGGGATGAAATTCGATTTTCCACGTCAACAATCAATATTGCATCTTCTGTCGGTTCACATTTCTATCCAGATGCTTGACATCTAAAAATCCTGTCTCGGACAATCAATTCAAATCCACCCAGACTGTCTTGAGCTGTGTATAGGCGTCAAGAGATGCTTGACCAAGCTCGCGACCAAAGCCAGACTCCTTGTAGCCACCGAACGGCAGAGCGTTATCGACCATGTTGTAGGTGTTAACCCAGACTGTTCCCGCCTTAATCTTTTTCGCGAAGAGGTGGGCTTTCTTCAGATCATTTGTCCAGACACCGGAGGCCAGCCCGTACCGTGAATCGTTGGCAATCGCTGCTGCCTCATCAACATCATTAAACGCGATAACCGAGGCAACCGGACCGAAGATCTCCTCCTGCGCAATTGTCATAGTGTTCTTCACACCGTCAAAGACTGTCGGGGTCACGAAGTAACCATCCTCTCCAACACGCTCTCCTCCAACAAGAAGATTCGCTCCCTCATCTTTCCCCTTCTCGATGTATCTGAACACACGATTCATCTGCTCCTGGCTGACAAGCGATCCCATACGCGTTTTCGGATTGAGCGGATCACCAACAACCATCTTTGCAGCTCGTGCAGAAAGCACCTCCATGAACTCATCCCTGGCTGCCTCCTCAATCATAATTCTGCTTCCTGCAGCGCACATCTGTCCCTGATTAAAAAAGATACCACTCAAGGCAACCTTTGCAGCAAACTCAAGATTGGCATCGGCAAAGACAACGTTTGGCGACTTACCACCAAGTTCCAACGTTACCTTCTTGAGTGATTTGGCAGCATTTTGCATAATCAACTTACCAACCTCAACCGATCCTGTAAACGCGACTTTATCAACGTCCGGATGCTCTACAATGATGGCACCAGTAGTCGGGCCATCTCCGGTAACGATGTTCACCACGCCTTTTGGCATACCGGCTTCCAGCATCAACTCACCGAGACGAAGAATCGAAAGCGGGGCCTGTTCGGCTGGTTTGATAACAACCGTATTGCCACAGGCAATTGCAGGAGCAATTTTCCAGGTCGCCATCTGAATCGGGAAGTTCCAGGGGATAATCTGTCCGCAGACACCAATCGGCTCACGGAGAGTGTAGGCAAAGGCATTGACGTTCATATCCGGCTCAATCGTCTGCCCGGAGACCTTGCCGGCCCATCCGGCATAGTAACGGAAGCAGTTGATCGACTGCGGGAGATCAACCCAACGTGATTCGAGCAGGGGCTTGCCATTGTTGAGTGTCTCAAGCTCGGCAAGCTCGTCGATATGCCCCTCCATAAGATCTGCGATCCGCCATAGGAGTTTGCCACGGTCGGCGCCATTCATTTTCGCGTAGTCTCCAACCTCGAAGGCGGCCCGTGCGGCCGTTACGGCCCTATCAACATCCTCATTCCCTGCAAAAGCAACCTTCGCTATAGCCTTTCCGGTTCCAGGATAGATTGCGTTGAATGTCCTGCCATCGGCGGCATCGACCCATTCTCCGTCGATCAACATCTTGCCGTAGCGAACATGTCCCTCACTGTTCACCTTGTTCAATTGAGGCATTACCTCGGCAATCCTTCCGTTTGTGGTGGTGGTTTCTGACATTGTTTTTTACCGTCTTTATGTTATAGTGTTTTGTAAATAGCAAAGGCATGAAAGATAGTGAATGCAGCCAAGATGAACCGTTGAGATGTGCAAGATCAATCACTATATCATGCCCATCCTTTCATGTCTTATACTCACGGTTGTTTCCGGCAAAGCTCCTGCCCAACCTGTTGATACGGTCCGGATTGCTCCTTTATCAGCTGAATACCGTAAGTTTGGCCAAATAACATCTTCATTCATTTGGTACTATAATCTATGATTGCTCGCTTCCTTTCTCTATTGCCTATACTCTCGACCGCAGGCATTTCGCTCTAAGCTCAAAACAACATTGTTTCACCCGAACTGGGCGGCCCGGGATTTGAAGAGATCGTGGAAGAGCAGGGATGGCAGACTGGTGGGGACAGCGAATTAGAACTCGCATTCACTCAAGAACTTAATATCAAGAAGGGAGGAAACTTTCGGTTCGCAGTGCAGGAGTTCCCGATAACATTTCGTTCCTGTGGAAAGGATGCTTACACGACGAAAATCGGCCTATTGAATCACTTGTCTACGAATCTCTTATCGAAACCAATCAGATCACCCTTGAGATTATGCCCGGCCTTGCATCCCACTCGAAGGTGGGCGACGAGACCGAAGAACTCCGGTTCTTTCCGGAAGAGAACATGCCGGAACTGACACTTCCCTATCCACCTGAACTTTTCAGGCAACGGCCATCGTCACCTGCACTCTTGCAACAACAGTAGCTCACTCCACTTTCGCAATCTCACTGTTCGCTTCAACCATCACACCCAAATCACGAAGCAGTCCATCACGCAGATCATAAATCCAGCCGTGAACACTGAGCGGCTGCTTCCGATGCCATGCCTCCTGCACAATCGTTGTTCGACAGACATTGTAGACTTGCTCAACCACATTCAATTCGCAGAGACGATTTACCTTTTCATTATAGTCAGGTGTGTTCTCAAGATCTGTTCTGTGCTTCTCTGCCACCACTGCAACGCTCCGTAGCCAGTTGTCGATCAATCCAAGCCTTCCACCTTTCAACGATGCTTCAACACCACCGCAACCGTAATGGCCACAGACAATGATATGCTCGATCTTCAATGCTTCAACGGCGAACTGCATCACTGAGAGACAGTTCATATCGGTCTGCTCAACGACGTTGGCTACGTTGCGATGAACAAAGACTTCTCCCGGAGGAAGATCAACAATCTGGTTTGCCGGAACGCGGCTGTCCGAACAGCCAATCCAGAGATACTTCGGTCGTTGCTCCTGAGAGAGCCGCTTGAAAAAGCCAGGATCACTTTCCCTCATCTTTTCCGCCCATTGCCGATTGTTCTCGAAAAGATTATGCAGTATGCGCATGATATGATCTTATGTTGATGATGTGCCTTCTTCTGTACTACTCCTTTCGGTCCGCAGGATTAGGAAGCCGACCACAATAGTGAGCAGAGATTCTTTGACGGTTCCTGTGTATCGCGTTGACTTTGTAGTGTATAATGAGTTAGGAAATCGAGCGGTGCGAGTTTTCTACTGCTAGCTGTGAACTTTTCCTCGTCATTCAGTTCCAGACTCCACCAAACAACTTCTTATCTCCGTGAACTTCCAAATCGTGTCGGCATCTCCGGTGTTTTTACCATTTCTTCTTTGCACATTTCATCAGACTGCACTAACTGAGCGTAGCGGTTCGAAAGAGGCCAAGCAGTCAAACCATGTAGAAGGATACTGAGCACGACAGTGATAATTGCTATACTGAAGAGGGGTTGTGCGTGAGGTAGTCCTGATTCTTCCAACACAAGAAGGGCAAAGATAATTGTGGCAATGCCACGCGGTCCAAACCAGCCGAGGAAGAGATGGGTCCGGAAACGGAGGCCTGCACCGATCAGACTGAGTGAGACCGGAAGGATACGAATGAATGTCAAGCTTAGAAGAGCATAACCGATCACTTCCGGATTGAAACCGTGCAGATGTTCCAAAGCCTCGGGAATCATTGCCGCACCGAAGAGCATGAAGACCAGAAGGCTGAGGAACTGTCCTTCAGCTTCAGCAAATCGATGAAGTTTGTCGACAAGGGAGCGATGTTGTGCACCAAGCACGAGACCGGCAGTAAAGGCAGCAATGAAACCATTGCCGCTAACGTAGTGAGCAATCGTCCAGGCAGCAAGTGCAAGTGCTATGAGGGCTAAACGTTGGAACTCCTCGCTCATCCACCCACGATCCCGACACGTGCCTACCATCGTTCCTCCAAGCCACGCAACGATAAAGCCGACAAGAGGACCGAGCACCAGTTGCATTCCAACAAATCGCGCCCAGAAACCTCCGCTGTCCCCCTCCAGGTTGGCACCTGCGGACCAGAGGAAGATCATGATGGCTGGAACCACAATGCCATCATTTAACCCGCTTTCGACATTAAGAGCCTGACGTATTCTTACCGGAACAGACTCAAAGGAAACCACTACCTGACCAAGCGCAGCATCAGTCGGCGCAAGGATTGCTGCGAGAACTGCAACATGCCACACACCAAACTCAGGGAAGAGAACAAGAGCTACAACAAATCCAGCTACGATAGTAAGAGGAAGTCCTAAGCCGAGGAGACGCACCGGTATTGTGTGTTCGCTATGGAGTGTTGCGATATTAATACGGGACGCATCTGTGAATAGAATCAGAACAAGGGTCAACTCCGCAAGCAGCATTGTTGACTCGGCACCGACATTGATCTCTGCCAAACCAAACCCACCCGGGCCGATTAGAAAACCGATCGATGTAAAGACCATTGGTGCTGTGATGGGACTCTTTATCAGTCGCCCTGACACAGCGCCAAAGCCAAGTATCGAGAGTGCGATGATAAGAACAATGCCTATCTCGTTCATTACTCTGCTTTTTGCGTTAACAAAAAAGTCCCGGATCGGCAATCCGCGCTTGTATTCACTCCATCCACTTAGGTTTTTCCGGCTCTGGTTTTTCTATCAACACTTCTCCATTCTTTATAACCACTTTGTATGTTTTCAATCTCGCCTTCCCTCCAGACAGACATTCACCGGTAGCCAGATCGAATTTCCATCCATGCATCGGACATATAACGGCAGACTCCTCAACCTCTCCTTCGTAAAGCAATGGGAATTTCTGATGAGGACAGACGTTATCAACAACATAGATATTCCCTTCAACCTGAAAGAGGGCAACCTCAATTCCCTCTTCAAGCTCAAAACGTTTACCAAAGCGTCTTGGCAAAGATGAAAGAGGACAGAGAGATATGTAATTCGGCGCAGGCACGCGTAGCTCTTACTGCTTAGTAAAGATGTCTGCAATTCATTCTTATGTCAAGCATCACAACCCATTCTTAGATTTTTCTACTATTCACTATCTAAGTTCTACTATCTACTAACTAAGCTCTACCCTCTCCTCTACCTCAAAACCTTTCTTCCCCGGCTTGATCTTCACCGCATCAGTGAAAGCATCGTGCTCAACACAGAGAAGCCAGTTCCGTTCATATGCCTCTGGAATGAAGGCTTTCTTTTCCTCAAGAGTAGTCAAGGGGAAATTGTCATAGCCCATAATGTATGGATAGCTAATGTGTGCAGAAGTCGGCATCAGATCGGCCGGGTAGACCAAGCCTCCCGCGTCATCCCGTATGATAACCATCTGCATTGCCTGCGTATGTCCGTTCACTGTGCGGACTTCAATGCCGGGGAAAAGCTCACCATCTCCATCAAGCGTTTCAAGTAACTCTTGCTCGGCAATCGGCTCCCAGTTCTCCGGCATAAAACTGGCTCGATCCTTGTCAGTTGGATTTTGTGCCCACTCAAGCTGTCCTTTCTGCACATAGTAGAGAGCGTTAGGAAACGTTGGAACGAAAGCGCCACTCTCATCACGCGATGTTGCCCCCCCGGCATGATCGAAATGAAGATGTGTGTAAATGAAATGTGTAATATCCTCCGGTGTGAGTCCGTGTTTCGCAAGCCCATCGTGAAGAGTGAAGCGACTGTGATCGACAGCATAGATTCCCTCCAGCTTCTCTCCCATCTTGTGTCCACATCCGGCATCAACAAGGATGGTTTTACCCCCGCCGCGGAGAAGCAGCGCGCGAGCAGCCATGGAAATCCGGTTCTGGTCATCAACGTGCGGATAGGCACGCGACCAGAGATTCTTCGGCACAACACCGAACATTGCCCCACCATCAAGCGCAAAACGGCAGGTTTCGATCAGGTTAACGGTGTATGGCCCTATACGCATAGAATTCGACTTATTTACGATGCTTTTCTAATAGGCTGAAGACTCAGGAGAAAAGAATGAAGGGGTCTATTTTCGAACGACGAGTAACTCGAAGAACCTTTCTCCTGTCAGTCGCCATTCGCAAATCGACACTCCCTACATTCTCTCCGGCACATCAACGCCAAGAACCATGAGTCCGTTTGCAAAGGTTGTCTTCGATGCCGCGAGCAGTCTCAGCCGTGCATCCCGTTCTGCATCGGTATTGGCCCCAACGATCCGGTGCTCATGATAGAACTTGTGGAAGGCTACTGCCAACTCACGAAGATACTCTGCAATAATCTGAGGTTCAAGGTCGCGAGCAGCACGTTCTAACGCTTCAGGGAATTCAAGAATCTGCTTGATGAGCGTAATCTCTTCATCGGCCTGCAATGGCTCAAGCGATGCGCCCATATTCAACGCAATGCCTTCGGATTCAGCGTGACGAAGCACACCGGAAATCCGCGCATGTGCATACTGCAAGTAGAAGACCGGATTCTTATCCGACTGCTCACGAGCGAGATCAAGATCAAACTCAAGATGCGTGTTTGCCCCACGCATGATAAAGAAGAAACGAACAACGTCTGCCCCGAAATCCTCAATCAACTCATCAAGTGTGATGGCCTTCCCACTCCTCTTTGAAAATTTCACCTGCTCACCCCCCTCAACAAAGGAGACCATCTGGTGAATAACCGGAACAATATTCGATGCTTCTCCGCCAAGCATTCCAACCGCAGCTGTTACGTCAGGCACAGCATCGATATGATCAGCACCGAGCACGTCAATGATCTTCTCGAAGCCCCGCTCAAGTTTCTCCATGTGATAAGCAATGTCAGGCAGACGATAGGTCGGTTCACCCGATGATTTGACAATCACACGATCATCCCTTCCAAGATCCTCCAGCTTCAGGTAGAGTGCCCCATCCTTATTATATGTTCGGCCCACCTCTGCAAGCCGGGTAATGGTCTGCTCAATCTTTCCTTCCTCATACAACGTTGTCTCGTTGAAGAAGGTATCGTGATGAATACCGAGAGCCTCCATTGTCTTCTTTATCAAAGCAAAATTCCACTGCTCTCCAAAGCCACGCATCGCATCGATATTCTCATCGGTCACCTCGACATATTTCTCCCCTTCATTTTCGATCACATCCCTCGCTATCTCATAGATATACTCACCACGATATCCATCCTCCGGAAACTCCACATCGTGACCAAGAAGCTCTAGGTATCGTGCATGTATCGACTTCGCCAGATTCCGCATTTGGTTCCCGGCATTGTTGAAGTAGTACTCCCGCGTTACATCATGACCCACCCAGTTGAGGATATTGGCAATCGTGTCGCCTAACGCGGCGTTCCGCCCATGCCCCGGATGCAGAGGACCGGTCGGATTCGCACTAACGTACTCAACATTAGTCTTGATACCATCTTCATTGTTTGTTCGCCCATACTCCTCTGCTTTCTGCTGCACCGCATTCAGGCGTCCCTGGAAGAAAGCAGGCGTAAATCGGAAGTTGATGAAACCGGGGCCGGCGATTTCGACCCCAGAGACATCACTCTTGTCAACTGCAAGGGCAGCGACTAATTCCTCCGCAATCAGCCGTGGTGCTTTCTTAAGATGTCTTGCCAGGCCAAGAGCAACACTTGTGGAAAGATCACCATGGTCAGCCTGCTTTGGTCGTTCCAGGATAATCTCGGTGTCGTCCGGAGCGCTTATCTGTGCCAACGCATTTCTGAGAAGGGGTTCGATGTATGATTTCATGCAGTATCTGCTATATGTTCAATTTTGGCGTCAGCCCAGAGACGTTCAAGCTTGTAGAAACGGCGTTTTTCGTGATAGAAGACGTGGGCCACCACCTCAACGTAGTCGAGAATAACCCAGTTCATTCCCTGCCAACCCTCGGTCTTCCAGGACCCGATATCTTCCTTCCCCAACTCCTCACGGACGTTTTCGGCAATAGCCTTCACGTGGATATCGCTATCGCAAGAGCAGATAACAAAGAAGTCCGCAATGTCGGTCAACCCACGAACATCGAGCAGGATGATATCACGAGCTTTATTTTCGAGCATCAGCTCAGCGCAATGGCGTGCTAACGTTTCGGATGTACATGTCTTTTCAGTATCAATCACGATATAGTGCGACGCTCAAAAGTGAGCAGTTACAGTACTTATTAGCAGTAGTAAGGATTCCGAAGGCGCCGTCTCAATACCAATTTCACCTCAGTCCATCGGACGCAATGTAGTATAATCTGCTCCGATTACCACAGTTGCCCTTACGTAAAGAGAACTATCTATGTCGGTTATCACTCGCTCTGGAGGAATACCGAGTGCGTAGGCTACCTTACGTGCTGAGACTGAATCCCCGACACGATTGATAACCATCGACTCCGCTTCCATTCGGTCAGCGTTACCATATTCCGGCACATCAAACTTTCGCGCGCGAAGAAACTCGGAGAATTTTTTTGCTACTCCATCGGCTCCGCAGGCATTCATCACGTTGACCTGGATATGCTCATCTGCGCGAACCCTCATATTTTCACGCTCTACCGTAGGATCAACCTTGGGTTGCAGCAGATTACGCTCAAGCAAGCCATAAGCAAGAGGAATCAAAAGCAGAAGGAAGAATGCCACAACCATCCAGAGTATCCGCCGTTTCCGGTGACGTCTTTCATTCCTTTGTTCTGCTTCTTCCTGAGCTTGAAGTTCACGCAATCGTGGTGGATATGTGCGCCGGGAAGGTTCCAATCTTTTTTATCGCATGATATTCTCGGCGTAAAGCTCTTTCAGCACATCAAACTCCTCTTCAGAGAGAAGTCTGCGTAATGTATCCTGTTGCCTATGCCAGAAAAAACGAAGCCGCTCCATCTCTCCCATCTGATCGAGAGCGATAATCGTCTCGGCTGCATGTACGTACAGATTACTCCCCTCTACTTCTCTATCTCCTTCGGCCGATAACAGTGTATCAGGGGAAATTGTCTCTTTCAAGGACTCTCGATAACTCTTCAAGCTATAGTCGGCTTCTTTGCGAAAGAAGGCAAGATTCTCTGCACTAACACTTCGCAGATTCCCGTCGACAAGACTTAACAGATCGGAAACGTAGATTGTAGCTTCAACACGGGGAATAAACTCCGGCCAGAATTCACTGTGAAGAAGAATTATCGGAAGTTCCGAGCCATCAATCTGCTCAACACGTGGAGCGCCTTCTTCCTGCTCAAGCAGCTTCCGGATCCGCTTGTTGTGGCCGGAATAGACAACAAGACCTGATGAAGTGACAGGATCATTTCCTCCGCCAAAGATACTCACAATAAGCTCCGAGGCACGATCCCCGGTCAACTCTTCCAGATCGTACTCAATTGCCCAGAAGAGTGTATCGGTTATGATTGGCTTCCATTTCCTGGTTGCTGTATCGAACTTGTAGATTTCAAGCTGATCTGCTCGCGCATTGGCTGGCATAGTGCCTTGTCGCTCAATGCTTGTCACAATGTACTCTCGTAATCCGTCATCATCCAAGTCCATGGCCAAGAGGGTGTCCAGCAGCCGACCTCCCGAAAAGAGAGGCTCTGTAAAGCTCATATCGACAACCCCGGTATCGGATTCATCACCTGTCTCAGGAACATCTTCTCGACAGCCGACAATGCATACCAGAAGAACGGCAAGCACAAGTAAAGAAGGATAATAAAAAGCCAGGATGACCTCTGAGCCATGCCTACTCAAAGTATCTATCCCTAACCTCCCATTCACAACAATCTTTCTGACTCTGTCTCTCTCCATCTCCGTTTCTGTTTATCTACCACATCCATCTATCATCTATAACACCTTTCTGTGCTTCTCTGAACCCATCCTCGGTCCCCGTCTACATCCATCCGTGTCCCATACAGAGCCGGGCAGTCGCTCGCAGTCAATTTGGTAGACTGCACGAGACCGCCCGGAACACAAATTCTGAACGCTTACAACCTGTCGGTTATCCGTTTGAATCCGATTGATTCTTTAGATTCTGCACTTCTGTCCGAATTTCCTGCGCGAATTGACGTAGTTCCTGCATGTGCTTGCGTACGCGAACACCCGCTGCCTTGTTTTGCTTGCTATAGAACTTGTTAAAGTCCTGTTCGAAGTCGTTAACAAGGTCTTTAAGCTGTTGAAAGCGATCTGCCATGGTTCCCCCGAGTTACATTAACGGATACGAAGCTGCAGCTAAATGCCGCTCACTGGACTGGCCGAAGAAACATCACCAGCGATTCCGGCAAAATTTCGGGTATTAATATAACAAAAACCAAAGTCGAATTCGGCGATTTCTGCAAAATTTCTTCTGTCAAGCTTTTGCACCACAAAGCAACGTCATGCTGTTCCAGGATGTATGCCGTAAGAGATTTTTCAACAGAGAGGAGTAGTTTGCATATTCCGGGCAGTAAAGGACCATGCAAAAAAATCGCGTCCCGGAACCGACAACGAACGAAAAACTTGAAACAACAGAGGAAAAGAGGGAGAGTTCGCAAGAGTTGACCTCTCGCTTTATTTTCGTTTCTTGGCACCTCTTACGTCGATCCGCTCTAAAAACGTTGCCGGACTGAAGACCGGAACGGGCGGCATGGTTACGGCCACTGACGGGGGAACAGCAGACATTGTCCCAGCCGTAAACGGCTGGGCTATGGGACGGCGTTTTCTCCCGAACATTCGTACAACTTGTAGCCCCGGCGTTTACGTCGGGGTCACAAGAGTACTCTCGATTCAATCAGGCCATTTATGGCCTTACCCTCAATAACCGTGAACGATAGTAGCAGACGTTCTCTACAAGATCTGTAGTCAGTCGCATCGCGACGTGCTGTTAGTTTGCCCGAAAGCGAGGCATAAAAGAAAGGAAAAAGTGGATGGACAACTCTTTCAAGGCTTTACATCGAGACACAAGACAGCGGTGAACGGCAAAGCAATCTCAACCGTTGTAGCTCGCAATATCATCAAGTCCCATGCTCAAGCCGTCGGGGTTGATGGATACATATCAGGCCATTCCCTTCGCGTCGGGAGTGCTCAAACGCTTGCCGGAAAAGGGGCTTCATTGGTGCAGATGCAACACGCCGGATGCTGGCGATCTCCAGCAATGCCAGCGCACTACAGCCGTGCGCAAGCAGCTCAAAAGAAGGCCGTTGCCACCCTCATTTACGGCAAATAAGGCAAAAGAAAACCCACACGATCCTGAAACCGTGTGGGCCTTACGGAAAAAAGAAACCCCCTGATTGTGGGCAAGGGGAAACCCAAGTAGTATTCCCCTTGCGCGTGCGCGTGGTGGTGTTCAGTGTGGCCGGCGACGTCTCCGGTTAGTGCTGCTTAGTGGTAAAATCCGGGCGGCGTTTCCCCTCTCATATACTGTTACTGTCGATCAAGAACGGGTAAACGCAGTTGCACCCCCCCGCCTTATCTACGGCACTCTGGATAAAACTAGCGATGTCGTCGCGATAAATCCTTTCGAATTCTTCTCTGCCGACGTCCAGGTAGCGCTCCTGCCAAAGAATGCTCTCATTGACTGCGCGCTCACATTTATCCGCGCAGTCAGCTGAAGCGGAAGAATCCCTACATCCCACCAGCAGAACCAAAACCGATAATAGCGCTATTAGAATCTTCATTGTCTCTTCTTGCTGCTTCATTGATACCTCCAAGATTGATATAATGAAACTAACAAAACTTACTAAACTAAGCCCATTAGTAAAGTAACAATTCAGGGGAAGTTAGAATATATCTTTCGGTATTTGTCTGTTACAGCGAGACGGGGAAGAGAGACAAGGAGAGGGGAGAAAAGTTATATCCGCACTCTATAGACTTCTACGGGTGCTTGTTTCTTAGAACTCCGTTTTCGGTCACCCGCTGCGACGAACATTTCTTGCATAACATCATCTTTGCATTTGGTTAGGTTGAGGCAAATTATAGCATATTCCTATCTATAATTATACACTCTTTTCTCTCGTTCCAGCGAGGTGTGCTTGTTTCGGGTGGAGAGATAGCTCAAATATCAATCACAACGGCAATCGAAGTTGCATTGATAGTTCTTATCCTCTCCTCCTGATACTGATTCCTCTGCTCGGAATGATCGGAGCAATAGCAGCATCGGTTGCAGTAACCGTCGGTCGGTTAATCGCGAATGGGTATATCACGATATCCGTATCTTACAATAAGATGTCAGATGGTAGACAGTAGACATCAGGAAAGGATTGGTCAACCGTTACTTGATTGTATAACACACAACCTCTGATGTCTTAAATCTGATGTCTTTCCGCCACATTCTCGATACCATCACGCGACACACTCTTGTTTCTGAGCTTCTTTCCCGACTTCGGAACCATAGCGAAGTTGCGATCTCCGGTCTTGCTGGTTCGCTCCGGTCACTTCTCACCGCAGTTCTCTACCAACAAACAGGTGAGCCACTCCTGATCCTTCATGAGGATCGTGCCGAGATAGATTCAATCAATGCTGATCTTGTCTCCCTCCTTGGCTCCGATCACGTCCTTCTCTTTCGTGAAGAGCATCACACCGGAGCAACAACGCGAGAGACACTCGATGCGGAGATAATCTCCCTGACAGATGTGCTGAAAGTCCTGAGCGAAAGCCAGCACCGCATTCTTCTGACTGATCTCGAAACCTTGACTGAATATGTTCCTACACCGCAGGAGATCGAGGCAAGCCTCACCGATCTGCGTCGGGGCACGGCAATCAACTTCGAGAATTTTGCAAAGGACCTGGCGCTCGGCGGTTTCGAGAAGACAGATATTGTCGACACTCTCGGTGAGTACGCTGTGCGTGGAGGAATCATCGACATTTTTCCGATCGGTTCGGAGAATCCCTACCGGATTGAATTTTTCGGGAACGAAATCGACTCGATTCGTGAGTTTGATCCGGGATCGCAACGATCGGTCCGTGATCTGGATACTATCTCGATGATGGCACGCGTCTTCCATTCGGAGAATGACGATCTGCTCACTGCAACGCTCTTCGATCACGTAAAGCCCGAAACTATCGCCTTCCTCGATGAGCCGGAACGTCTGAAAGGATTGTTGGAGGAGGCCAATCGGACCGATCTAGTAGAAGCGATTGAGAAGATGCCTCGTATATCTCACTCCTCTCTCTTTGGTCCAAAGGTTGATGTGCTCGATTTCCAGGGAAGATCTCAGCCAGGGACATCATCATCCCTTCGTAATCTCTGTACGGAAATCGATCGACTTTTCGATCAGGATTATGAAGTCTGGATGCTTGCCGACGGTCACGAAATGCGCCGACGTCTTTCCGATCTTATTGAAGGAGAGTCGGATCGTGCAGCAGATGACGGACATCCCTATAACTTTAACCCTGAACATATTCGCTACGAGTCGGAGGTCCTCTCCGAAGGCTTCATCTTTCCGGGAACCCGACTTGCTCTTTTGACCGAACACCAGGTCTTTGAACGTCGCCGGGCACATGTTCAGGCAAAACAGAAGAAAAAATTCAAAGGGTTCACGCTCGGTGAACTCAAACAACTATCTCCAGGTGACTATGTTGTCCATATCGATAAAGGGATCGGCAAGTTCGTTGGGCTCGACACGATTGAAGTGAAAGGCTCGCGTGTGGAGGCCGTAAAGCTTCATTATGCTTCCGGCGGAACGCTTTACGTTAATCTGAATTATATCAATCGACTTCAAAAGTATTCCTCAAAAGAAGGTGCCGAGCCAAAACTGAGCGAGCTTGGCAACAAGGAGTGGGAACGGCGGAAGGCACGAGCAAAAAGGAAGGTAAAGGATATCGCTCGTGAGCTTATTAAACTTTATGCGAAGCGGAAGTCAGAGCCAGGGATCGTTTTTCCGCCCGACACAGCCTGGCAGAAGGAGATGGAAGCCTCCTTCATGTATGAAGATACACCCGATCAGTCGACAGCTACCTACGAAGTAAAGCGAGACATGGAGAGTCCAACGCCGATGGATCGTCTGGTCTGTGGCGATGTTGGCTTCGGCAAGACCGAGGTGGCCGTTCGCGCTGCATTCAAGGCGGTGCAGGCAGGAAAGCAGGTTGCCGTTCTTTGCCCTACCACAATTCTCGCACAGCAGCACTATAACACGTTCCGCGACCGACTTGCCCGCTATGCGGTTTCGATCGGCCTGCTTTCACGCTTTTGTGGCAAAGCCGAGCAGAGAAAGACGTTGAGGGGATTGGAAAGCGGAACTGTCGATATCCTGATTGGAACGCATCGTATTCTCTCGAAGGATGTGAACTTTAAGGATCTCGGCCTGCTTGTCATAGATGAAGAACAGCGGTTTGGTGTCACGGCAAAAGAGAAACTCCGTGAACTCCGCGCAAGCGTTGATACGCTGACGCTGACAGCAACGCCGATTCCACGCACGCTCAATTTCTCGTTGCTTGGAGCGCGTGATCTCAGCGTGATTGAAACAGCGCCACGCAATCGTCTGCCGATTATTACAGAGGTAATTCGATGGGATGAGGATGCCATCGAAGAGGCTGTCCGTGAAGAGATTAAGCGAGGAGGACAGTCTTTTGTCGTCCATTGGCGCATTGGAGATATTGAAGAGATCGCGGGAAAAATTCGTGAGAGTGTCCCGGAAGCCCGCCTCACAGTTGTACATGGACAGATGACAGCATCGCAGGTAGAGTCAACCATGATGCGGTTCATCGAACGAGAGTATGATGTACTTGTCGCTACGAAGATCATCGAGTCAGGCATCGATATTCCATCGGTCAACACAATCATTATCAATCGTGCCGACAAGTTTGGTCTTGCCGAACTCTACCAGTTGCGAGGTCGAGTCGGACGTTCTGACGCTCAGGCCTATTGCTGGATGATAGTACCACCTCCGAATGCCATGACACGGCATGCGATGAAACGGATTCAGGCCATCCGTGAACTGAGCGATCTCGGGAGTGGGTTGAAACTGGCGATACGCGATCTTGAGATTCGGGGCGCAGGGAATCTGCTTGGAGCCGAACAGAGCGGATTCATCGACGATATAGGATTCGAGACATACCAGAAGATCGTTGATGAGGCTGTGGGTGAATTGAAGCGTGATGAGTTTGCAGATCTCTTCAAAACAGAGAGATATCTTGAAGAAGAGACTCTACTACCACGCAATGAGGAGATCAACATCGAGCTTCCCGGAGATGCACTGATCCCGCGTGAGTTCATCGCTGATGATTCGGAACGGTATGACTTCTATCAACGAATGTACACTGCGATCGATCGCTCTGAAATCGAACCTATATTCAGTGAAATGCGCGATCGTTTTGGAGAAATACCGGAAGAGACAATTGCCTTACAAGCTGCTCTCCTTCTCCGTCTTGCCGCCATGCCTACCGGCGCAACTTCAGTTCGCTTCAATGATAGGGTGATGCGCCTTGAACTTCCTTCCGACTCACGTACTGACTACTATGACAACTGGTTTCAAGCAATCATGTATGCTGTAAGCAACACAACTGATGTCGAGCTTCAAGCAAAAGGAAGAGCACTGGCTATTCTCTTCCATCACGTCGAGACGTTTGACGATGCAGAGCGGATATTGCATACGTTTACAGGAGCGATGCTCAAGGGGAAGCTCGAACAGGCAAAAGAACCGGTTAGTTCGTAGCTTATCGTGGTTTTACAAAGAACACAACGAGAAGAGCTTGTATAGTTAGGAGTAGTTCGTAGAGCTTACAGGGTTTAGAGTATCGTGTGAATATGCTTCGCTCACTACTCAATACTTGCTACAGACGAAGAATATGAACAGATGACTTAAAGGCGAAGTAAAGAGACTGGCATGAAAAACAGGTTAATTCCCTTCCGGTTCCTTTGTTTTGTTCAGGTTTATGACCTTCTTTGTTTCCAGGGACTTTGTCCCCTCTCTGTCCAGTGAAGGGGGGGCGTTTAGCTTCTCGTTCTCTCCTCCCTTTATCTTGATAACATCTTTCGGTTCAGTAAACTCCAGTTTTGGTCGGGAATTTCCTTCACCAAATTCAAAAGCATCATCAGGGAGTGCTTCATTCTCCATAGGTACATCGAGATTATAGGGCAAGGTTACGTAATCTCTTGGCTGTCCGTCGAATTTGAGTTTCTCATACGCCAGGCCATTGTCACGATAGACTTTCCCCATAAAGCGGCCCCAGATCGGAGCAGCAGCCTTTCCACCTTGACCATACCACCCTGTAAACTTGATACGATAATCATCAAAGCCAACCCAGACTCCGGCCACAAGTTCAGGCGTATATCCCACAAACCATGCATCGGCAAAATCCTGTGTTGTGCCAGTCTTTCCGCCGGCAGCATAACTGAACCAACGCCGGATTGAGGTTGCCGTGCCACCGTCGACAACACCACGCATCATTGAGACCATCCAGCCTGCAATTTTCGGATCGAGCGCATCATGAACAATCCGGGGAGCTTCGTAAATCACATTCCCGTATCGATCCTCCACCTTTGTGATCATTACCGGTTCAATGAACATGCCGTTGTTCGGGAACGTACCGAAGGCGGCAGTCATCTCCAGCGGAGTTACCTCAGCAGTGCCGAGAGAGATCGAAGGGACATTCGGTATCGGAGACTTGATGCCCATTTCCTTGGCCAAGTGTATCACATTTTCCGTGGTGGTATTCTCCATTATTAACCGTGCAGCCGCCGTGTTGATTGAATACTTCAATGCACTCTGCAATGAAACAACTCCCCCCTTTCCACCTTTTGGAGCCCACTTTTCTCCTCCCAGCAATCTCCAGACTTGCGGGGCAGTCTCGATGCCGGAGCCGGGATTCATTCCTCCATCTTCCATCGCTGAGGCATAGACAAACGGCTTGAATGCTGAGCCGGGTTGTCGCCGAATCTGTGTTACATGGTTCAATCCACGACCGTTCCTGAAATCACTCCCCCCCACCATAGCTTTGACATAGCCGGTCTCTGATTCAATCACTACAAAGCCAACCTCAATTGAAGTTGCCGCCTTCTTCACCGAATCTATAAAAGCCGGATCAACAGCATAACGTTTGGCAACAGCAGCCTTCTCCGCATCGGTGAGCGCCTCCCGGTAGGCCTCCGTATTCCGGGCAGCTCTCTCGACCGAGCGTCGTAATAACTTTTGTCTTCTGTTCCACGACCAGGACCGATTGAAGAGAGGCTGGAAGTACTCAAGGTGTTCCCGTACTGCCTGGTTGGCATATCGTTGCGTTCGTGTATCGATGGTCGTATAAATCACCAATCCGTCACGATACAAATTATACTTCTGGAGCTTCGGTTCTTTCTGCAGCGTTCGCCGAACTGCTTCAACAAAGTGAGCTGCAATACCGGTCTGGCTTCTATGCTCCGGCTCACGCAGTTCAATAGGCTTCTTCTGAAGTGTCCGGTACTTGGCTCCGGTGATATATCCCATTCCTGTCATCAAACCAAGCACAACGTTGCGCCGCCGCAATGCTCGCTCATAATGAGCGACCGGATTATAGTTCTCCGGAGCCTTTAACATGCCGACAAGCATTGCCGACTCTTCAATTGAAAGATCCATCGGTTGTTTGTTGAAGAAGATTTCACTGGCAACTTGAATGCCATAAGCACCACGACCGAAGTAGACCATGTTGGCATACATTTCAAGGATCTCCCGTTTCGTATATGTTCGCTCGATCTGGATAGCTGTGAACTGCTCACGTAGCTTTCGCGTCATCGAAACCTTTTGTGAGAGATAGATATTACGTGCAAGCTGCTGAGTGATCGTACTGGCTCCTTCCTTTGTCAAATCCATTGAACGAAGATTCTTGAAGGCGGCCTTCAGGATTCGTTCAATACTGACTCCCCAGTGATAGTAGAATTTCTGGTCTTCCGTGGCAATCAATGCCTGAAAGAAACTGGGTGCAATCGAGTCGTAAGGAATATATCGGCGGTTATGAACAAAAAATTGATCCAGTTCCACACCATCTGCACTGATAATGCGCGTGGAGAGATCGGGCTTCGGATTTTCCAGTTCTTCAAGGGTTGGCAGACCGTTGAAAATCTCAACTAAGGAGATTCCAACGGCCAAAAGACCAATACTCAACAACACAACGGCAACACCAAATGCCGAGCGGAGATGCGTGGGATTCAGGCCATTACGTTTCTCTAAAGCCATGATCAGATTCAATTCTGTTACTGAACTTGCCGGAAGGGAAGATCGTCGCTGCGAATGAAATCTTGTAAAACATTCGGTGCGAACTATCTACACACGTTTGGGGGTTTCTTCTGTTACGAGACGAAACCGACAGTATGTCTCAGCATGAAAAATCAAGCAATACAAATTGCAGAAATGTTAACTAAAGAAATATCTCCACGAATTGCGCTAGGAGAAAGAGATGATTACCAATGTCTCAACCAAGCAGCGCAAGCGTGGGGCAGGCTACCTTGATGAGCGCAATGAACTCATCGCCCTTTCAAAGCTGCGCCGTCCTGACACGGTTACACTCTTGCACTTTTTGATCAATACCGGTCTCCGCATCAGCATCGTCCGATGAAAGAATGGTGGACGTAATCTTATTCCTCGTATCGGTTACTCCGAGGGTGAAGGCGTTTCTGTTGGCGTTGATCTTGGATCGATCATGCAGGCACAAGAGGCAACCCGCCGGGCTGATTATGCCGATGATCTTCGTCAATGGCAGACCGTCTCTATCGCTTCGGGTAGACCCCTCAAGCTGTTGACACACGCAATAAAACAATCCTCCATGCCCCGTGCCTTCAACTCGCCGAAGATGTTCAACCACGAGACGGCACTCTCCCTCGGAGCGATCCACAAGCCCAGTACCTGCTTCTCCCCCTGCATGTCTATGGCCAACGCCACGTAGAGCGACCGCGTTTGCACCGATCCCTCCTCGCGAGACTCCACGAACAGTGCGTCGAAGTAGACGATCGGATAGACCTTCTCCAGAGCGCGAGTCTGCCCGGCCTGCACCTCCTCAAGCACGTTGTCGGTCACCTCAGAAACAAGCCTCGAGGAGACATCCGCACCGTAGAACCGCTTCAAGGTCTCTTGTATTGCCCGCGTGCTCTGTCCCTGTACGTAGAGATGCACGATCACCTCGTCCAGATCCGCAACGCGAGGCTGGCGCTTGGCCACGATCCTAGGCTCGAAACTGCTGTTGCGATCGCGAGGAACCTCCAGATCGAACAAACCCGACTCGCTCTGGAGCGTCTTCGTGTTGCGACCGCTGCGAGAATTGCCACTGCCGCGACCCGATGGATCGTGCGGTGGGTATCCGAGGTGATGGGTCATCTCCGCCTCGAGAGTGCGCTTGCCTGTGGTCTTGAGCAGACCCCTCACTGAATATATCCTTTGCATTCCCACCGAAGTCCTTGAGCAGCTCGTCCAGAAGAGCCTGCTGTTTGTCCGTGAGTTTGGTCATGGTCTGTACCTCCCGATGAAATTACGTGTACGAATGACCACTTACACAGTTTACAGGACACCCCAATTTTGCTGTACATTGTTGTACTGAAAGCTTGTAACTACAAACGTCGTCCGTCTTTCTCCTGCGCAACTTCTTTGAACGGCTTCTTGTCGCTTTTTACGTTCCCCGAATTCAACTCTGAAGTGCAACGGTTGCTGGAGGAGTCATAAGGCAACGGAAAATCGGCCTGAAGGCTGAAGAG
>JAGWAZ010000071.1 GCA_021296135.1 Chlorobiota bacterium
TTATCAGAAAGCTACGGCATCGGTTCGGCAAGAGGAAGCTTCTGGGCTTCCTCTTCAGCCTTCAGGCCGATTTTCCGTCGCCTTATGACTCCTCCAGCAACCGTTGCACTTCAGAGTTGAATTCGGGCAAACACCGGCGAGGAGGCTCTTGTTATTCAAGACATAACAATTGGCGGCAATAATCAAGATGACTTTTCTGTCGCAAGTATGAGTTTCCCATTGACAATTCTTCCGGGAAGGACTGTTGATCTGACACTTGATTTTACCCCAGCTGCAGAGGGAAGACGGAGTGCAGAACTGACCGTTCGAAGCAATGCAGTCAATGACAGTATTCTGGCGTTACAAGTAACGGGCGAAGCCGCAAATGCCTCAATTGCCGGTAAGGACGTACAGTTCGGTTCTGTAAAGCGGGGAACGATGGTCGATTCATTGGTTGTTGAGCTTATCAGGAATATCGGTGAGGTGCCGATCTTTATCACGGATTTTTCGATTTCAAATCCGGAATTCGTTCTGGTAAACCCGCCGGCGCTTCCATTTAGTTTGTTACCGGACGACAGTATTGATCTCGTTATCCGTTTTGCACCTGCCGATACTGGTATACATGAGGGAATATTGATCGTGTCATCCGATGCGGAACCAAATCAATTGGAAATACCCTTGAGTGGCAAGGGAGATGATGACATCGGTATTGTCAGGAGTGGTATATCTCCTTTCCAGTTTTCCGTCGCTCCCGTGCCTGCAAATGGTGAGACAGTGATTTCTTTGACAGGGTCGAGAGTTGGTACAGTTCAGATCCACGTCATTGATATGGAGGGCAAAGTCGTACGACAAATGGAGGTAGATATACCGAAAGGAAGTAGAAGAAACATTGTATGGGATGGAAAAGATAATAATGGAATACGATGTCGTAGCGGACGCTATGTTGTTAAGGCAAGTTCAGGGACCGAAAGTTACGATCAGCCGATAGTCCTCTTGTGGTAATAGGGGGCTACTCTACCGTTGAGCCCCAGACCGGAACTCCTTGAGCTGTTTTTTGACGCAACCTCTCAGCAAATTCACGCAAGCCCTCTCGATCAGGATTGATCGGGGGAGCTTCTGATTTATGGAAGAGAACTGTAGCCTTCAGGTTTGGTGCTTTCAGAATCTGCCAGGCATGTGAGAGAAAGTTCTGGTCGGTCCGATACCAGTAAACCTGGTCTTTGTTCTCCGGTGTTATCGGATGCCGTCCGATATGCGTGTAGAGGATGGTGAGTGGCTGAACGGCAAGTCTCTTCTCAGTAATTCCTCCAAAAAGAAATGCCTTGAATGGTTCCACCTGGTCTCCACTTGTAGCTCTTCCTTCTGGGAAAAAAAGAACCCGGATCCCTTCTTCCGTCCGTTCTATGATGTTGTTGGAAGAAGAGATTGCCGAACGGAGCGAACTTCTGTCGATGAAGACCGTTCCCGCCAGTCGTGCAAAAAGACCGATGCCGGGCCAATTCTTTACATCATGTCGGGAAACGAAGACACCACTGACAGCTATCCCCGCAGTCAAAATATCAAGCCACGAGACGTGGTTGGTCACATAAATGAGGACGTCGGGATCGCGCTTCCCTTCTCTCCGAACATGAAGCCCTGCAACGGCTGCCATCGTTCGACAGAAGGGAGACGTAAGCGTTGTTATCAGTCGAAAACGTGTTCGCTGGTCAAAAAGTGAGGCAAAAAAGATGAGAATGGCACTGAACGGGAGCCAGAGAAGACTGGCAATCAACAAAGCCAACAGCCGAAAAACACCTCGAAGAATACTTGAATCGAGATGGTCTGGTCGATCGTTCTTTCCCTTCATATCTTTGTCGAAGATAGTTATTCGTCTCAAGGAAAAGAATTATGGTTAACAACACATATCATTCAACCAAACCTCGCAAGTTGGAGTATGAAGAAATTCTTGCCAGCAGACTAACGGAGGAGAATGCTCTAACTGCTCAGAGACATCCCGTAATTGGCGTTCTCGAAGATATCCGCTCTCTCTACAATGTCGGTTCCTGTTTTCGCACTGCCGATGCATTATTGTTACAACGTCTTGTGTTAACCGGCTACACACCTCATCCACCTCGAAAAGAGATCAGTAAAACGGCCCTTGGTGCTGAACGATCAGTTCCGTGGGAAAGGACGGAAGATCGACTTGCTGCGGTCAAATCACTACGGGAAGAGAAGTATACTCTCTGGGGACTGGAACTCGCTGAAGGAGCAACGCCCCTTGACAAGCTTGAGGAAATCCCGAATCGTATTGCGTTAGTGATTGGGAATGAGATCAGCGGAATATGTTCTGAAACGCTTGCCCTTTGTGATGGAGCAATCTCGATCCCGATGTATGGCGTGAAACACTCACTCAACATTGCCGTTGCGTTCGGGATTGCAATGTGGCACCTGGTAACACAGATGAAGACAGATGAAGACAGATCAGAAAACACAGATGAACAGGGATAGGGAAACATAGATAGTAGGGTATATTGATCGGTGTAGATAGAGAAGGTGGATGAACTCGCACAGAGAAGAAGGAAAAATCCGTGTTCATCTTCTATGAGTATCATAGGTACGGACAGAGTATGGACTTTGTCTTGTAGTCGATCAATATCTGCAAGTCGTGAGGGAGCATTCAGCGCTTCTTCAATCGTAGCAAGATTCTCTACACCGTCAACAGTCTCGGCAAACCTGTAACTGATCCTGATCCAGACTGAAGCTGAGATTAAAGCTGTTGATACTCTGTTGTCCACGACTCTGTTCGGTGGAAAGGAGAAGCGATCCGGTAAAGGGAATATCAAAGAGAATAACGGTCGGTGTTAACTGCCATCGGGCATAGTGCGCGGGGATGCCCTGTCCGATTCCTGTTGATCAGCGTATTATGACTCAACGAAGTTTGTGCCGGTCAAATCGAAAGTCGATAATGAAGACGTTGACGTCTCTTCCTGTCCAATGAGAGCAAGTGAAGACAACAAGAAGTATTGTTACTCCAGCGAGAAGAGTCTGGATGCGTATAGCAGGCCTTGTGACGGTTGCGATCCGTCGACACGGCGCGTGGTGTGGTACGCGACGGCGAGCGGGAGCCGGTGTACGGTTCCCGCCCGAAAAATACCTGAAAAGGGAATGCCGAGCAACGGGTTTGATGAAGAGAGTTTGGTGATGAGTTTATAGAGTCGGGGTCAAAAAGAGTTGAAAGTCAGTCTTCTTATACTGATACTTCCATCTGCTCCTGAAAATACTTCTCGCGACGCTCCTTCTGTTCACGTACATGTTCTGTGACCTCGTCCTGATAGCGATCCAATCGCTGCTGGATGACCTCCATGTCAGGAGCTACAACAAGATCCCGGCGTACATGAGCAGCAAGTGGCAAACCTTTCAGATAGCCACTCCAGAACTTGCGAAACTCAAGAATACCATAGTGATCTCCTTTGTACTCAAGATTGTTGCGTAGGTGTTCAAGCGCTACTGTGATGCGTTCCTCCAGGGTTGGCTTCTCGGGAATTACTCCAGTCTTGATATAGTGTTGTGCGTCACGAAAAATCCAGGGATTGGCTATGGCGGCACGACCGATCATCACCGCGTCAGCTCCTGTCTCGAAGGCATGCTTCACATCTTCCGGCGTTCGTACATCACCGTTCAGGAGAATTGGGATCGAGACCGCCTTCTTCACTTCGGGGATATACTCCCACGATACCAGTCCCTCATGCCCCTGATCACGCGTCCGACAGTGAATTGCGAGAGCGACCGCACCGACGTCTTCTACTATCCGGGCAACGTCGGTAATTACAATTGAGTTTCTGTCCCAGCCGAGTCGTGTCTTTACAGTGACTGGAAGACTGGTATTGTCGACGACGGACTTGATGATCTGGCGCATCATCGGCAGGTCACGGAGCAGGCCGGCACCAGCGTTCCGTTTCACGACGTCTTTTACCCAGCAACCACAGTTGATATCGATAAAGTCAGGACCGGCCTCCTCGGCAATGCGAGCTGAGTCTGCCATTGCCTCCTCACGGCTTCCGAATATCTGAATCGAGACGGGCCGCTCATCTTCATAAATCGTCAGCTTCTGCGTTGATTTCCGGGCATCACGTATCAGTCCCTCGCTTGAAATGAACTCAGTATAGACAATATCTGCACCAAGCCCCCGACAGACGCGACGAAACGGCGGATCGGTAACATCTTCCATCGGAGCCAGGAGAATACCGTTTTCAACTTCTACGTGTCCAATTTTCATAATGAGCAAAGATAGAGGAGATCAAGCACTCTATCACGCAACAAATCATTGAATATAAAGTTGCGTTGGGCGGATTTGTCGTTTCAAGAAGGTAGGATATGGGGAAATATATATTCTATCTCCTATCTCCTTCCCTGTCTCACGGCACCACAATCCTCTTCCTCAAAAGTAGCTCTACGCCATCGGCTATCACTTCTACGAAGTAGTTTCCGGGCAAGGGGCGACGTCCGTTTGCGTCGTTAAAGTCCCAATCAAAGCTGTATTCACCTGGCTTTTGTGTGCCGTCGACCAGCGTCACTACCGGAAGAGCGCTCTGCGTGTATACAATAACCGAAATCTGGCGTGTGTTCGGAAGCGTGTAGGCAATGCGTGGAGTTACATCCTCAACCAGACCAAACGTTTGACCAATGGAACTGAGTGGAACGCTGAAGACCGGGATGTGCGTATTCTTCTGTGGATAAATCCATTCGTGATCCTGGGCGGCTCGGATCATCTCCTCGCGGCGCATCTTCTCCTCTGCGGTCGGGTGCCAATCCGATGGATCGAGATGAAGATTGGCAGCAATGACTTCCGAAGTTGCGTTTTGAATGCTGTCAATCAGAGCGCGAAGCCGGGCAGAGTCGCGTCGAATCTCCTCTGTTAAGCGGATGCTAAAACGGATCATCTGGCCATCATAGATAATGCTGTCTACCCAGATTAACCCTGAGCTACTCCCTGTTGGTTCGCTACTACTTGGCTCAAGAACAAACTCTATTGTATCACGTCCGTTTTCTCCATCTACCGGTTCGCCACCAGTCTGCCCGTAGAGCGATGCTCCCGTAAACAGAAGAATGAACGTGGTAAGAGATATGAAAAAACGCATGTTGTTGATCAAATTCCCCACAGCAGCACTATCTCTAAAGGATAGATTCAATGGATGAATATAACGCGATCCAATGAGAAGAGTTACTCCGGATGTTGATTGTCATCTCAATTCTCAGGGGCCTATCTCGGTTTCCGGGGGATGTGACTCTGTCTCGTCATAGATCTTTTCAACTGCATCCACTTCTAAGGTTTCATCTTCAGGGAGCGATCCACTCGCATCAGGCGTTTCCTCACGTTCATAGAGCTTGAACCCACTCAACCTGTAGATCGTTTCTTTCCCAAGCACATCTTTTTCCGGGATCAGTTCTCCTTCGGCACGGGAGCGAGGACCAAAATACCCTATACGTGATGCTTCACCCTTACTGAGCCAGATGAAAATGGTATCACAAGATGCGCGGCTTACACCGTTCGGGGCATCGTTCTCATAAAGAAAATAGACGCTTGCGGCCGCCTCCTGAGCATGGATTGTTCGGATCGTATCCTGGGAGATATTAAAGATCAGTCGATTAGCTGCGAGCTGGTCGTAGCGGTTCGGGCTGTCGCTTGCACTGATCATGAAAGCAGCGCCGACAACATCGATTGTTCGGAGCTCCTTCTCTTCCAGAAATACCGTAATTGTGTCGCCAGTTAACTGTGAGTCTTCGTACCAGAGAATCGGAGGCAACTCGGAAACTACGACAGAATCAGCGGAAATATCTCCGGCCACTCCATCAAATAGGTCCGTCGAGTCCTGATTCATTCTCCCTTCAGTATCTCCGTTTAACTGCTCAGTAGAATCAGGGACGTCGGTTGCAGTTGTGTCGATTGTGAGGGTATCACTTCCGGTAGAATCAGCTTCCGATTGTTGGGTCAAACCTGATCCAAGAGCTATTACTTTCTCCTCATCAAAAAAGCGGGCGACCACAGATCGTGCTTCCAGCTCTCCTCTGAGCATTCGAGCATTCCCGGTGGCTACAAACTCTTTTCGTTCTCCGGTATATCGTTCAAGTTTATTGGCCGTAATTTCCGTCGTATCACGCCTCAGCGTGAAGAGAGAATCGCCTCGTTGTATTGTGTCGAGGTGTGGGGCAGGTTCGTCGGAGTTCGTTGCGCTCTCCGAGGCCGTTGATGTATCGATTGAGCAAATGAGTGGTCCGATAGTCGAGTCAATCTGGATCAATCGTGGTGAGCCAGTTACAACGGTGTAGTTTTTCTGCGGTAGGTGTTGTAATGAATCCCCGGTCAGGATTGCTGATTCCTTTTCCGATTTAAGCAGGACATTTCCGAGCGCGAACGTTTCGATATCCGGTTGGTGCTGCAGTGTATCGCACAACAGAAGGGATGAGTCGCTTTTCGAGACAAGTTGCACGCTCCCAACCGCAAAGCTTTTCTCACTTGCACGCCAGTATGTGAGGCGGTCTGCATTGATCTGCCCTGAATCGTTAATCGCCTCAACGTTCTCTTCAAACGTTGCAATGCGGTCCAGGGAATTGTACGTTCCTCGTTCTGCGGTTAGCACCGCATTGGAATCGTGCAGGGTAAGGCCCTCGCGAAAGTTGGAGATACGGCGGTTAAGGTAGTATTCGCCATACCCGGCAGTGAGCGTGGCATCTTCATCCTGAATTGTTACTCCTGATGGTGCAAGGGCAAACTCAGAAGCCCCGTTGTAATCGATAGCAGGAGCTGTCAATATCGTGCCAGGTTGAACGATTCTGACGTTTCCTCGCAAAATAGCTCGATCTCCGACACTGTAATACGTCGCCTTTTGCGCAGTGATAACAACGTTCCCTTGTTGCAGGCGAACATTGCCGTTAAGCTCAATAATCTCACCACCGCCGGATGTTGCCGTGCCATGTTGTACATCGGCCGTGTAGGTAATCCTCTGGGACGGTCCGGTCGGTTGGGCAGAGATGGAGGTTATGAGGAAGAGAAGAAAGGTTCCCGCTATTACTCCAAGTCGTATGATCAATTCAAAGTTCAGAATGCAAAATTAAAAAGAAGGCAGATAGCAGTTTACAATGCTCAGTTAAGAGTTAACGGTGCCAAAGAACGTTGCTTCAGAAACAGGAAAAGACTCTCCTTGTCTTCTTGTCTCCTTGACCCTTCGACCAGTGTTTGATCCGGAGAGGATTATGCTATCGCTTCAAGTTCTTTCTGAAGCTGGCGAGCGATCACGATATGTTGAATCTCCGACGTTCCTTCATAGATTTCGGTGATCTTTGCATCGCGCAGGAAACGCTCCACTTTGTACTCACGGACATAGCCATATCCACCGTGTACCTGAATTGCCTCCAAAGCAACCTCTACGGCAATTTTTGAGGCATAAAGTTTTGCCATTGACGCGGCCTTGATGAAGTTTTCACCACGATCTTTCTTTGAGGCCGCATCAAAGAGGAGGAGTCGTGCGGCCTGAATCTTCGTTGCCATCTCAGCCAGTTTGAACTGAATAGCTTGCAGATTCGAGATTGGCTTGCCGAAGGCTTTCCGTTCCTGGGCATACTGCACGGAAGCCTCGAATGCTCCCTGAGCAATGCCGAGGGCCTGCGCACCGATGCCGATCCGGCCACCGTTAAGAGTCTCCATCGCGATATTGAATCCTCGTCCCTCCGGACCGAGCACATTTTCTGCCGGAACACGCACATCCTGGAATTGAAGCGAGCATGTATCGCTCGAACGGATACCGAGCTTGTCTTCTTTCACACCGTGTGTAAATCCATCCAATCCCTTCTCAACAATGAAACAGGAGATACCTCTATATCCTTTCTCTCTGTCAGTCTGAGCATAAACCAGGAAGACGTCGGCGGTTGTGCCGTTGGTTATCCAGTTCTTTGTGCCGTTGAGAGTCCACCAGCCATCATCATTTTTTGTTGCTTCGGTTCGCTGTTGTGTGGCATCCGATCCTGCTTCAGGTTCCGAAAGGCAGTAAGCTCCAAGCTTCTCGCCGGTTGCAAGCGGGCGGAGATATTTCTCCTTCTGCTCCTCAGAGCCATACTTTTCCAGCGCCCAACAGACCAGGGAATTGTTCACGGACATTACGACTCCAACCGAGGCATCGACTTTCGAGATCTCCTCCATGGCAATCACGTAACTGACGGTATCCATGCCAGCACCATCCCAATCAGGCGAGACCATCATTCCCATGAAGCCAAGCTCGCCCAGCTTTTTTACTCCCTCATGTGGAAATTCGCCGGAAACGTCGCGTTCCATCGCCGTTGGTGCGACCTCGTTTTGCGCGAAGTCCCGCGCTGTGTCGCGAATCATCTCGTGGGTCTCGGTAAGATCAAGTTGAAGCATTGTTGTCCTTTCCTCTATATGATATATTGATAATGTACTTTCTGATTGAAGCAGGAAGAAGAGTTTACAAATTTACGTGGAGAGACTTCCTTATCCCAATTGGCGGTTTTTTCCTCCCTGTACCAATTCATTACTATCATGCCCAGTAAGCGTTTCGGTTGCAATTCAGTCTGAAGGACGTCACCATAAGAGAGTATTGGTCCTTATCCTGCACGTGAGAATGATCGGGATGAAAGAGATTGGGTATATTTGGATTGGTAACGTAAGGGTTCGGAGTGAGAGGGTAACGAATTTCCCTCTCCAGATGTCTTAACGTGTAAGGTGATCGGTAGTTTTGGGGGGAAGAAACACGCATTCCTTCCTTTTCTCGTCCTAAAAGGGAGGAAGTACGAATTCGAATCGCCCGAGTAGAGGCTGAGGTTCAAAACATCGAAATCAATTCTCACCATGATGCCTGATAAGGCATCTCAAAGGGGAACGGAACAATGGAAAGCAACTTTTCCAACCGCGTAAACGATGTGATTCGGCTTAGCCGTGAGGAAGCATTGCGGCTGGGACATGATTATATCGGTACAGAGCATCTTCTTCTCGGTATCATCCGCG
This sequence comes from Chlorobiota bacterium, assembly GCA_021296135.1. GTDB lineage: Bacteria > Bacteroidota > Ignavibacteria > OLB7 > OLB7 > JAGWAZ01. The sequence continues at coordinate 8,975 of JAGWAZ010000071.1, forward strand.
AAGGAGAGGGGGTTGCTGTCAAGATCTTGCGAAATCTTGGAGGCGATCTCTACAAAATCAAAAAAGCCATCGAAGATACCGTCCGGGCAACTGGTGGCACACTGACGATTGGGAATATTCCGCTGACAAAACAGGCTGAAAAAGTCCTGAAAGTAACCTACCTCGAGGCAAAGCTCTTCAAAAGCGACCGCATTGGCACAGAGCACCTGCTTCTTTCTTTGTTGCGCGATGATGACAACATTGCAGCGCAGATTCTCTCGCAATTTGGCATCACGTATGATGCCGTTCGTTCAGAGCTGGAGAGTATCCAGTCAGGCAAGCCGAGTGGATCGGGTGAAACTTCTTCTCGGTCCGGTTCTTCCCGGTCACGCGAGAAGCAGGAGAGAGTTAAGACGCCAGTGCTCGATAACTTCGGCCGTGATTTGACGAAACTTGCTGCCGATGACAAGCTTGATCCGGTGATCGGTCGCGAGAAGGAGATCGAGCGCGTTGCTCAGATCCTTTCTCGTCGGAAAAAAAACAATCCGGTCTTGATCGGTGAGCCAGGTGTTGGTAAGACGGCTATCGCCGAAGGCCTTGCGCTCCGCATCGTTGAACGGAAGGTCTCGCGTGTCCTTTTCGACAAACGTATCGTAACGCTCGACCTTGCTGCTCTTGTTGCCGGTACGAAGTATCGTGGTCAGTTCGAGGAGCGAATGAAGGCGGTAATGAGTGAGCTTGAGAAGGCAACCGATGTGATTCTGTTTATCGACGAGCTTCACACGATTGTTGGCGCTGGCGGAGCAAGTGGTTCGCTCGACGCATCGAATATGTTCAAACCAGCTCTGGCGCGAGGAGATATTCAGTGCATCGGCGCTACGACTCTTGATGAGTATCGGCAGTATATCGAAAAAGATGGTGCGCTCGATCGTCGTTTCCAGAAAATCATAGTCGATCCACCGACGGTTGAAGAGACAATCCAGATTCTGCAAAACATCAAGGATCGCTACGAAGAGCATCATAACGTTCAATACACCGATGAGGCTCTCGTTGCCTGCGTCCATATGTCGGAGCGATACATAACCGACAAGTTCCTTCCTGACAAGGCACTCGACGTACTCGACGAAGTAGGATCGCGTATCCATCTTTCGAGTATTGTTGTGCCGAAGTCGGTCCTCGATCTTGAGGAGAAGATTGAGGATATCAAGGGAGAAAAGAATCAGGTTGTCAAGAACCAGAACTTTGAGGAGGCGGCTCGCCTCCGTGATATGGAGAAGAAGTATCTAGCAGAACTCGAGGAGGCAAAGGAAGAATGGGAGGAGAGCGCTGTAGAGTCCGTTGTTGATGTGACTGAGGAGGATGTTGCTCAGGTTGTAGCGATGATGACTAGTATCCCTGTGACGAAGATTGCTCAGGAAGAGTCCGAGAAGCTCATCAAGATGGCTGAGAATCTTGCTGAAGAGGTTGTTGGACAGGATGAGGCGATCGAGAAGCTGGCTAAGGCCATTCGTCGCGCTCGCGCCGGACTAAAGGATCCAAATCGTCCAATTGGCTCGTTCCTCTTCCTTGGGCCAACCGGGGTTGGCAAAACCGAGCTTGTGAATGCATTGGCTCGATATCTCTTTGATAGCGAAGATGCCCTTATTCGCGTCGACATGAGTGAGTACATGGAGAAATTCTCGGTATCACGTCTGCTTGGTGCTCCTCCTGGCTATGTTGGCTATGAGGAGGGAGGGCAGTTGACCGAAAAAGTACGTCGGAAGCCATACTCGGTTGTCCTGCTTGATGAGATTGAAAAAGCGCATCCTGACGTCTTCAACATTCTCCTGCAAGTCTTCGACGATGGCATCCTAACCGACAGTCTTGGTCGTCGCATTGATTTCAAGAACACAATCGTTGTGATGACATCCAACATTGGGATCAAAGAGATCAAGGCGGGTGGTCAGATGGGTTTTGTCTCTGGTGAGGAGACCGATAAGTATGACGAAATGAAGTCGAAGATCGAAGAGTCGATGAAACGACACTTCAATCCAGAGTTCCTAAACCGACTCGATGACACGATTGTCTTCCGTCAGTTGACCAAGGAGCATATCTTTCAGATTATTGATATTCAGACACGTTATCTTCTGCAGCGTCTGAACGCGATGGAGTTGAATGTGGAGATTGATGAGAGCGCAAAGACATTCCTGGCTGAGAAGGGATATGATGAGAAATATGGCGCTCGTCCACTTCGCAGGACGATCCAGAGATACATTGAGGATGAATTGGCCGACAGACTGATACGAGGCGATTTAGAGTCGGGGGAGAGGGTAAAAATCAGCTTTGACGAAGAGAAAGGGGCGCTGACCTACGAACAGACAGCCAAAAAGTCAAGGCGGAAGACGAAGAAAGCTTCAGCAGAGGTTCAGACCGAAGAGAAGAGCACAACGGATAATGGTAATGGTGGCGGAGGTGGAGAGGACATCTCCAATGAGGATACGGAAGAAAAGGCTGAGGAAGAAGCCAAAGAAGAGATTGAATAGTCAGTCGACAATCTAATCGAATAGGAGATCCCGGTTCGCATTTCTGTGCGTCCAGGATTTCTTACTTTTGCAGGACTTTACACGGAAATGTAAAACGTATCGTTGTCTCTCACCAATAATACCGTATTAACATGCGAAGATTGATTCTTCTCTCTCTTGGACTCATTGGATGTTTTTTGCTTTGCACTCCTGAACTACTAAGAGCACAACAGAGTCTTTTTGGTATTGGACCGAAAGCCGGCTTTTATCTTGATGGCCCTGTTTTGATGATAGGAGGTGTAGCTGAGTTTCCGATCACCAGAAACTGGATTTTTGAGCCGGGACTTGAGTTGGTTTTTGAGCGAAGCAGCACAACACGCATTGTCGGAGATGGAAACGTCCGCTATGCTTTTCAGGTTCGTGGCGAGGATTTTTCACCCTACCTGTTCTTCGGGCCAAGTATAGTAATTGACATCGCTTCACAAGGAGGGGAGACTAATATTCGGCCAGATTTTCGAGCCAATGTCGGTGGTGGCGTTACGCTTAACACACGTTCAGATACACAGTGGTGGGCCGGGCTGAAGCTATTTCTGCTAAGCGAGGATGATACCGACGTCGGGTTGCAGGGAGGAGTGATCTTCTATCTGTAGAGGTTGGAAGTGTGAAGTGTGAAGATAGAAGTGAGAAGTAGGAGGTTAGAGGAGGGTGTTCAAAAAACTGTGTCATAGATAATTGTTAATCTTCATTAAACTATGACACAGCAAATGGAACAGAAAAAC
>JAGWAZ010000072.1 GCA_021296135.1 Chlorobiota bacterium
TCCCAACTTTTTTGGGATGTACGCTCCTTGTGTTCCTGATTTTGCAGAAGACACCGGGTGGCCCGCTCGAACAGGCCCTTATGCAATATCGACAGCAGTCAGCCGGCGAAGTCTCCTCGGGCGGCGGTGGTATCGGTGCTGAGGGATTGGATGTTCCTGAAGAGGTGATTGAAGAGCTTAAAAGCTATTTCAACCTTGACAAACCTCTTCTGGTTCGCTACGTGGACTGGCTTGGAAAGGTGATGACAGGTGATTTCGGTCAGTCGTATGTCTATGCAGAACCTGTACTTGATGTCATCTCAAGCCGCTTTCCGATCTCAATATATTTCGGCCTGATAGGGTTTATCCTTAGCTATTCGGTTTGCATTCCATTGGGTATCATCAAGGCAATCAAGAATGGTTCCACGTTTGATGTTACCAGTTCATCGATAGTATTTATGGGATATGCCATACCCGGGTGGGCGCTTGGGGTGCTCCTGATGTCCATTTTTGGACAGAAACTTGGATGGTTTCCACTTGGAGATTTCAGATCGGAAAGTTTCGACTCGTTATCAGCATGGGGCCAAATTACCGATCAAGTCCACCATACCGTGCTCCCGGTTATTTCATACATGGCTGGTAGTTTTGCCATACTAACAATCTTAATGAAGAACTCATTGCTTGAGAACCTTGGTCAGGATTATGTGCGGACTGCATTTGCGAAAGGGCTTGCAGAAAAGCGAGTTATTTTTGTACATGCTGTTCGAAATTCATTGATTCCGATTATTACCGGATTAAGTGGGATCCTCGGGATCTTCCTTGCCGGATCGTTCCTGATAGAACGTGTCTTCAACATTGATGGCCTAGGACTTCTCGGATTTAATTCAGTAGTTAATCGCGACTATACTGTCGTAATGGGTTTCTTGGTTATAAGTGTGTTTGTGCTGCTGTTTGGAAACCTGTTCCGAGACATTCTCTATGCCATAGCGGATCCGCGTATTAGATTACGATAGCGTCGATACCGTGACGAGACTTCCCGTAAGTCAGTACAAAACATATGTCTTTACACGATCCGAATTCCCAGCATACATCGAGCAATGATCTGCGCGACAATGAAACGCGCCAACAGAACGATAGCCTTCATGGTGATAGTATAGATTCCCGGGCAAAAAAGATCTCGCTTCAGGAACAGATGCAGATACGGAGATCGGCGTTGACGCAAACAGGGCACCATGCTTCTACATCTGAAGAGATTAGATACAACGAAGATGCTTCAAGTACCGATCCGATTTATTATGAAGAGAGTCCCTTCCAAAGTTCTAAGAAACCCGAATCAATCTGGCGACGACGTTGGCGCCGTTTCAGAAGCATCAAGAGAGGCTATTATTCTTTTCTCGTTCTGGCCGTATTATATCTGGTTTCCTTTATGTTGCCTCTCATCATGAACAACAGGGCTCTGATGGTTACTTATAATGGCGAAACGTATTTCCCGGCTGTAGCAGATCTTTTTGACTTCTTGCCTGGTATCAGCAGTTTTTATTCGGCTGAGCAGTTCGGACAAACGGGCGAACTGGGAGAGGTAAAGTTCAGAAGCCTGGCAAAGCAGTACGAGGAGGAGGGAGAGGGAAATAGTGTGACAATGCCCTTCTATCCATGGGATCCTTACGAGACGGATTTTGAGTTAACCCACCCAGATCCTCCCTCCGGCAAGCATCTTCTTGGTACCGACGATTCAGGCCGCGACGTGCTTGTCCGATTGGCCTATGGATTTACCGTTTCAATATCATTCGCCCTGCTTTTGGCGGTGATCTATTACATCATTGGAACTGCCCTTGGGGCCATCATGGGATACTTCGGTAGTAAGATCGATCTGATAGGACAGCGCGTTGTGGAGATATGGGAAACTATCCCGTTCCTATACACAGTCATTATTATTAGCTCGATCTTAAAGCCGAGTTTTATGCTCTTGGTAGGAGTTCTGGCAATCTTTCAGTGGATAGGTATCAGCTATTTTATCCGAGGTGAATTCCTCCGCGAGAAGACAAAGGATTACGCTGCTGCTGCTATTTCGCTTGGGGCTTCCACGCCGAGCATAATTTTCAGACATCTTCTTCCAAATTCATTAACTCCAATCATTACCTTTTTCCCATTCGCTCTCGTAGGTGGAATAAGTGTTCTTGTAAGTCTTGACTTCCTTGGCTTTGGTCTGCAGCCACCCACCCCGAGCTGGGGACAGATGATAGATCGTGGGCTTCAAAATCTCGAGGCCATCTGGTTGGTAATTGCCCCGATAACAGCCCTCTTCTTCACACTTATGCTTGTCACCTTTATCGGTGAGGGGGTCCGCGAAGCGTTGGATCCAAAAGTTTTCTCACGATTGCGATAACCAAACATTGTACGATAGACTTGAGTCAGAAATCATTACTTGAAGTAGGCGATCTGGTCACACAGTTCAAGACTGATCGAGGAATAGCAAAGGCCGTAAACGGTGTCTCATTCGATGTATACAGCAACGAAGTTTTGGGCATTGTCGGTGAGTCCGGTTCCGGTAAATCTGTGACTGCGCTTTCGGTAATGCGTCTTATCCCGAATCCCCCAGGAGATATCGTTAACGGTTCTATCAAGCTGGAAGGGAAGGAGATCCTTGATCTGCCGATTGAAGAAATGCGTGAGTTGCGGGGGAACGAGATCGGCATGATCTTCCAGGAACCGATGACTTCACTCAATTCTGTCTTTACCATCGGTTTTCAGATGAAAGAGGGGATTATGCTGCACCAGGAAGTAGATGAAGCGACAGCTATGAAGAAATCGGCAGAGATGCTCGACATGGTGGGCATCCCATCGCCCGAGAAACGATTGAACGACTATCCGCATCAGTTTTCCGGTGGCATGCGCCAGCGCGTGATGATTGCGATGGCTCTCTCGAACAACCCCAAACTTCTGATTGCAGACGAGCCGACTACCGCTCTCGACGTGACAATTCAGGCACAGATTCTGGAGTTGATGCTCTCTCTACAGAAGCAGAGAGAGGGTGCCTCGATCATTCTTATTACGCATGATCTGGCCGTTGTTGCCGAAACATGTGATCGTGTCATCGTGATGTATGGCGGAAAGATTCAGGAGATAGGAACGGTCAGACAAGTCTTCAAGAATCCACTCCATCCCTACACGCACGGACTCCTTGAGTCGATCCCGCACCCGGTTGAAGGAAGCCGGCTTCACCGATTGAAGGCAATTCGAGGTAATGTGCCGAACATTATGGAGTTGCCGAAGGCATGCAAATTCAACACCAGGTGCGACTATGCATTGAAGGGGCTTTGCTTTGATGTGGAGCCGGAGCTTGCGGAGATAGAACCGGGGCATTTCGTCCGGTGTCATTTATATGAAGAATCAACAGAGTTAACAACGAAGGAAAAGGGGATAGAGCTTAGTGTGTAGAACTGAGGACTTGCCATACATCTACGTTCCAAGTACTAGGCTCTAAGAACAATTATCCTCCCTAACATTATAACAAAATCCATGAGCGATAAACGACTCCTTCTTGAAGTCAAAGACCTCAAAGTCCACTTCCCTGTCTATGCCGGAATCTTCCAGCGGAAGATTGCAACGGTGAAAGCGGTTGATGGCGTCTCCTTTACGATGTATAGAGGTGAAACTCTTGGTTTGGTTGGCGAGTCAGGGTGTGGCAAGACTACTGTAGGCCGAACGATTATCAACATCACGAAACTGATGTTCCATGATGCCGAAATCACCGGAGAGATACTCTATCACATGCCGAATGGTGAGGTGATTGATTTTGCAAATCTGACCAAAAAGAAGATGCGCCCTTACCGAAGCGAGGTACAGATGATCTTTCAGGACCCATACAGCTCGCTGAACCCTCGTATGACCGTGCAGCAGATTATTGAGGAGCCGCTTACGATTCACCGACCTGAAATGAGCAAGGAAGATCGACGTAAGCGAGTATTAATGCTTCTCGACAGAGTTGGGTTGCAAGCGGAGCAGGGGGGGCGCTATCCGCATGAGTTTTCGGGTGGCCAGCGTCAACGTATTGGAATTGCCCGTGCGCTTGCCACAAATCCTGATCTGATTATCTGTGACGAACCGGTCTCAGCCCTTGATGTTTCTGTCCAGGCTCAGGTCATTAACCTGATGCTGGATTTGCAGGAGGAGTTCGATGTCAATTTTCTCTTTATAGCTCATGATCTTTCAGTTGTCGAGCATATCAGCACACGCATAGCCGTGATGTATCTTGGCCATATCGTCGAGTATGGTGGGTCGGAGCAGGTTTACTTCAACCCAACGCATCCATATAGTCGTGCCCTTCTCTCTGCGGTGCCGCAGGCCGATCCTGACAGCGGTCGTGCTACGCGGACTATTCTTGAAGGAGATGTGCCAACCCCTTTGAACAAACCGACTGGATGTCCTTTCCGCACCCGTTGCCCGATTGCTCGTCCCGATTGTGCAAATGGTTTCCCAAGTTTTGAAGAGAAAGAGTCCGGACATTGGGTGGCTTGTCCCTATGTGGAGGCAGGGGTGGAAGCATAAAAGTGTCGAATGCCCAGCTTCGAATAAGTGAGCATATTATAGTGCTATCGCGTGCATACAATCTATCCCGATATCCTTCTGAACTTCCGTCGTGAGGCGGCTCCCTTGAATGCCGGAGTTGCGTTCCCGGATGCTCTGGATGAGCGTACTATCAGAGCCGCACGCATTCTGAGCGATGAAGGCATTGCCAGGCCGATACTCGTCGGCGATCGACAGGAGATCACACGTCTTGCAGAAAGCATAAATGTTGTTCTCGAAAACATAGGAATTACGGAATCTGGCGAGGGAGATGCTCATTACGCTCGTGCAAAGGCATTCTATGAGTTGCGACGGCACAAAGGGATAACGCCGGAGGACGCAGATCAGATAGTTCGCAATCCGCTCTATACTGCCGGAATGATGGTTCGACTTGGGGAGTGTGATGGTTGTGTTGCCGGCTCTCGCTCAACAACCGGCGATGTCTTGCGTGCCGGCATTCAGTCAATAGGACTTCGTAAGGGTATCTCAACAGTCTCTTCCTTCTTCCTGATTGTTTTCCCCGATACGACCTACGCCTTTGCTGACGGCGGAGTTGTGCCAAATCCGACATCGGAGCAGCTTGCCGACATTGCTTTTATGACGGCCGAGAATTATCAGATGCTTGTTCCTCAGGAACCGAGGGTCGCCTTCCTTTCGTTTAGCACAAAGGGGAGTGCAGAGCATAACGACGTATTGAAAGTGCAACATGCGTTTGAGATCGCTCAGGAAAAAAAACCGGATGGGATGGTGATCGACGGGGAGTTGCAGCTTGATGCAGCAATCGTTCCTGAGGTAGCAGCACAGAAGGCCCCTAACTCGCCGGTGAAAGGAAACGCCAACGTTCTTATATTCCCTGATCTCGATGCAGGAAACATCGCCTACAAGCTTGCACAACGGATGGGTGGGGCAATTGCAATTGGCCCGATCGTCCAAGGGCTTGCCAAGCCAATGTTCGATCTCACTCGCGGATGTTCAGTTAACGATATCGTTGATCTTGCCGCAATCTGTGCCTTGACTGCTTCGTCTTCCCATTCGTAATTCTTGCATAAAAATGCTTTTCTGCTGATCTTTATCCTTACTTTAATGTTCACGAACAACCTGTTAACCATGAGCACTCGTTCTCCCTTCCGCAAAGCACTGAAAGAAGTGCGCACCGTTGTTGTACCAGCCTTTCTGCTTGCTGTCGGGTTCAATCTCTTCGCATCCAATGGAGTTCCCTGGATCAGAACGGTTCAGCAGTTAGATTCCGCTTCAGATGTTGACTTGTTCGGGAGCAACGATACTGGAGTGTTTGTTGAGCAGGCTATCGATACGATGCCAGGTAAGATCGACACAACAGATACTATCCCGGAAGAGGAATACTCAGTTGATCAGGATGTTGATACCTCAGAGCTAAAATCCGACGCAGAGCACTCCGAAGAGAAACCACCGGTGGTTGATGTACCAGAGGAAGAAGATCATGGTAGCGACGTAAAAGGTATCACAACTGAGCAGGCAAAGAAGATCCTTGATCAGGAAAACTCGATCTTCATAGATGCTCGGCGAAGCGATCAGTTTGTGAAGGGTCATATTTCTGGGGCACTCAATATCTATGCTTATGAGTTTGAAAATCATATCGGTGATGTGATTGGCATCCCGAAAGAGAAGAGGATTGTTGTTTACTGCGATGGCGGCGAATGCGAGTTGAGCCACGATCTATCCAACGATTTGATCAACTTCGGCTTTAAGAACGTCTACATATACACTGGCGGTTGGGAGGAGTGGAGCACAACAGATTACCCTAAAGCAACAGGAGAATAACAGATGCAGGAATCATCATCAACTCATACAAAAACGGCTTTGAATGACGAACATCCGGCCATGAGCTGGCTGTCGTTTGGGGTGCGACTCCTTCTTGGTATCATCTTTCTTGTCTCTGGCGCTGAGAAGCTGGGAGCGCTCGATACGTTTGCTCATGCCATTGTCAACTATGAGATTATTCCCTACTCACTCTCAAATATCTTTGCACTCCTTTTTGTTTGGACAGAGATTGCAATTGCTGTTCTCCTGATCTCAGGAGCTGCTATCCGTGGCGCAGCTCTGGTAACGAGCACGCTCCTGGTAATCTTTATTGTAGCGATTTTGACGGCAATGGCTCGTGGCCTTGAGATTGACTGCGGCTGCTTTGCGCCTGATGCAGGTATTGAACCGGAGAAAGTAGGCTGGCCAAAAGTCTTTGAAGACCTGGCTTTGCTTGCCGGGGCAATCTTTCTTATCTACTTCCCGAAATCTCCTTTTACGATTGATCGTCTGTTGAGACGGGAAGGGAACGAGGGAGAACAGGGATGAGAGTGGGGAGACGGTTTATTCGAAAGTATTGCCAGAGTTTTCTGTAAATGTCGAGGCTCTATTCCCACCTCTTGCCATGGTAGTGCTTTAGATGGAGCGACTTGCTCTTCAAGAGTTGACGCTCGATGATGTCGACAACCTTCCGCTGATTTTCTCCGATCCAATCGCTATGCGCTACTACCCCTCTTCAGTAGCAGCGCGTGTGAAAGATGTCAGCTCCATTTCGGAACCATTAACGGGAACATTAAGATGATATATAGTCTTAACGGTCTCGCTATCGATGATCTGTTGTAAAATGCCTGCCTCAAGATCTACATGGTATTCGATGGACAGCGAATCGTCAACGATAACCTGACCTTTTGGAATTGTTATTGGTGGAGCATCAATAGCGATATCACTGGCAGCAATCAACTTCACAAGGACATGAGTTGTTGTCGAGAAGGCCCTGTCATACGTTCCAGCCGTTACTGTGGTGCTCACTCTTCCTGCATGTTCGGAATCTACACCGATCTGCATCTCAATATCTGTGGTAATAGGGATTCCATTGAAGGTTATCGTTGCGTTTTCGACCACCCCCTTACTTTGCGTTCTCGACCAGGTTAACGGACTTGGACTTTTCGTATCGCTTATCTGGGTCCACGTGTCAGGTATCTCATCTATCAGCGATGACAGATTGAGCCTGACGGTCTGAAACAAGCTCATCATTACCTGGGGTAGATTGTGAAAGAGGAGTTTACCTTGCTCATCAGCAATCATGTAAAACTTTGATCGGCTGATTTCTGTTGTCCCATCAGCTTCGTAGCGGACTTCCTCGAATTCAGTAACTCCTCTGCGGTTCAACGTATCAAGGTCCGTACGCAAAGCCGTCCAAACAACAACCTGTTTTGAAGCATCTAGGCGCACGTTGGTTTCATTTCGGTCGTAATAATCATACGTGAACTCGTCACCTTCTGTAAACTTCAATGTCGGGTTAACTGATATGGTAGGAGTATCATCGCTACATCCTATCATGCCAATTCCGATAACGATAGGGATAACGAGAGGAATTATCGGTACAAACGTTTTTTTTAGCATAGTTTCTCCTGAAATGCTTGATTTGAATATAGACGTCAAAAATCCAATGATATATAACACATGGAATCAGGGAACGTAACAACTATCTCTTCATAAGGTTCAAATGTGTCACGACGATTTGGTGGCTGGGTAAACAAAAACATCGCCTCTCCATAATACATGACCAGAGGCGACCTTCTGAACAACCGTACCACGAAAAATTGGTTGCGGTGCAGTTATGTTTCTGCCGGGTAAACGCTCACTTGTTTGCGGCTACGCCCTTTGCGCTCAAAAGTAACAACGCCGTCGACAAGCGCAAACAGCGTGTCGTCTTTACCAATGCCGACATTGTTCCCTGGAGAGAACTTGGTGCCACGCTGGCGAACAAGGATATTACCTGCCAAAACATGTTGACCGCCAAAGCGTTTTACCCCAAGATATTGTGGATTGGAGTCACGACCATTTTTTGTCGATCCTCCACCTTTTTTATGAGCCATGACTCTTCTCCTGCTCTATATGAATTCTGCCTCTTTTCTGGAATACTGACGGGATCGAGTTTATGCCGAAACACCGGTTACACGAATCTTTGTGTATCCCTGACGATGTCCTTTCATCCGACGGAATCCTTTACGGCGTTTTTTATGAAAGACGATAACTTTCTCATCGCGACCATGTTCCACTACTGTAGCGGTGACCTTTCCACCATCGGTGCTGATAGCATCATCACTGATCGTCATAACAACATCTTCAAACTCGATGTTTGCCTCTGGATCAGCATTAAGACGAGGAACGATGACCTCGTCATTCTCGGCGACCTGGAATTGTGACCCAGCGATATTTATCACTGCCTGCATAATTTCTACAAAGAATCAATGTTTATAGTCGATTTCTAGCAAAGAAGGATAAAGGTACGGCTCATGGGTCTCTCATCCAACAAAAGGAATCGCACAAGGTTGTAACAGGAACCGATTCGGAGTGATCCTGGTTGTATTGAGCCAAATCATGATTGTATATGAAATGCATCGTTATCGGATCAGGTTTCGGTGGGTTGGCAGCAGCAGTTTGGTTGCAAACCAGAGGACATGAAGTGACGCTTGTTGAAGAACGAGACAAGCCTGGAGATAGAGCTTACGTCGATGAGCAGAATGGATGCGATGCCTTCTACGTTCTTTCGCCAGTCCCCACATCTCGACTCCGGTGATGACGGGAATCAGATGGCTCCTCGCTATCGTGACATGATAGTGAACTATCTTGAGAAGCAGCATATACCCGATCTAAGCAAGCATATCATCACAGAGCATCACATTGATCCAATCCACTTTCGGGATACCCTCAAGGGCTATAAAGGTAGTGCCTTCTCGGTTGCTCCAATACTGCCAGAGTCAGCATGGTTCAGACTTCACAATCGTTCAGAGGAGTTGGAGAACCTGTACTTTGTTGGTGCAGGGACTCATCCGGGAGCTGGAATGCCGGGTGTGATATCCTCGGCGAAGATCGTTGATGAGATGATAGAGGACTCAATGAAAAATTTATAGCCGCGGCGGATGCAAAATTCAAAAGTTGAGATGCAGGGGCAGTAATTAAAGACTCGAGCCTCTTTTTAAATTTTTCCTTTTGGCTATATTCTATAATTTGACTCAAATAATCAAATACGTAGTATAGCCGTTGAAAACAGATCATGATGATACCAAAATCTTTTCGGAATACTTCATGAACCTGGATGAAGCACAACGCAGGGCGATAGTCAACGATTGGCTTACTACGCTTTTGCCGGGCTATCAACTTGGCAATCCTGGAAAACATTGTCTGATTTCGTCCATTCCATGAGCTGTTCTTCGCTAATCGTGTTTTGCTTTTCGTCTTTTTTCATTCCATGAAATATCTCCAACTGCTCAACCGGCTTCTTGTGACGAACACCGTGATTATGTTCATCAAAATCTGAAACCTCAAAATTGAAAACAAGCGCTTCAACAATGGTGTTACGGTTCTTGATTTTACCACCTGAATGGTAATAATGGTCTCTGGTAACGACATTGAAATCATTCCAAAATTTGTTTATCATTTTGTTCTCACGATAATTATTATGATGCCAGGTAGACAGAACAAATTTTGCTTCCGTTTCCTTGAGTAAAGAATAAAGCTTTTGCTCATCTTCATCTGTCCAGCCATTATAGTAGTCTACATATCGCCCGTGATAAGGAGGGTCGCAGTAAATAATATCATCTTTATTAGCCAACGGAATAATCTCCGAAAACGGATCTGATCGAAAATCCCATCCATCTTGTATTACGTGAGACACCTTCGCAACCTGATTGACGATCTTGGTAACATAAGAAGGTGAAAATCGATTGGGCTTTTTACAAAATGGAATATTCCAATTTCCCTTCTTGCTAAAGCGCATCATTCCGTTAAATCCCGACCTTGACAGGAATAAAAAATCAAGCGGGGAGCCTTCCTCATTAAATCTATCCCGAATAAATCGAAAATGGTCGTAACCACTGTCTCCTGCATTATGCAAAAGCTCTCCTTCCTTTTCCAGATAAGTACGGACAGTTTGCGGAGTGATTTTCCCATCCTTTATACCCTGATAAAATCGAATGATGTGCGGATTTGTATCATTCAGGAGAGCATTGGCATGCCCTGAATTGAAAGCGACAACTCCCGTTCCCAAAAACGGCTCAATCCACCTGCCTTCGACCTTCGGAGCCAAGTCCATGATCCACGGAACCAACTTGGTTTTAATCCCTTGACTTTTTATTGGAGGCACAATCACTTTCATTCTTCTTCTCTTCTCTTTTTTGCACCACTTTCGACTACTTTGTCAAATAAGTCTTTCTTTCCCTTAAACTCCAGGAAATCCCAAATATTGGTTATCTTAGTTGTCTTACCGCTTTTGACCATTGTTGCTACACCGTAGTTAATCCAATATTCATCAAACCATTCTTCACCCAATTGGCTAAAAACGCCATTCTCGTTCTTCAAGTCCTCAATGACCTTGATGGAGCCAATGTTAGCAGTATTGCCTGAGCCCCTGCTATCGCTTGCAATCTTCCACTTCTCTGCGGCAAAAAAGTCGAAATCCTTTATCACGGAAGTAATGGACACCAGCTTCTCAACTGTTGTTACCACCCTTTCGCCTATTGTAGGGTCTTCCGGACTGCCGTATTGTTCATCGAGTTCTTCGACTTTGAACATTTTCGTTTCTGTGGCAACCTTCTCTTCAAAGTCTGTTCGCGTATAGATTATGCCTAAGCAATAATGACCAGAATACTTGTTGTAAGGAAACTGAATGTTCTTATCCTTATCCCGCTCCCTGAAGTAACCGCCGTGACTTCCTAAGGTAAATCCGGCAGTGGTATCGTTTCGTCTAAATGTAGTTTTCAAATCCAGAGCGAATTTCACTTCTTCATTATCCTTGTTAACAAACGTAAGGTCAGGATAATAATTCTGCTTTTCAGCCAGAATTAACTTATAGCCGCTGGACTCGGCAAACCGTAAAATCTCAGGGAAAATGTGAATTTCAAGAATCTTGGAGACAATCTTCGTATCTGTCGAGATAGTGTAAATATTCTTGTAAACATCTATAAATCCCTTGACCGTCCACTCACCGCTTTCCATAGATACATACTTCAACAACTTATCTCGGAAAGCATTTAAAGCCTACTTAAATTCTATCTTGTATTTCTCCTTTTCTTCTTGTAAAATTGCCATAATCTGAAACTATAAGGCTCTAGACCAGAAGATTTATGATGTTACTTCAAAGATAATCAATGTTAAGGTTGTCCGAATATGGATAATCCCGATCTATAACGGGATTATCCATATTTCAATAACAACTCCCACCTGCCTGCCGCAGGCAGGAAAGCTCCAGAAACTCTCTATGCCATGACTATCGATGCCTTCGCCATTGCTGAACCCCAAAGCCTTATTTACCCGAAAGTCTTTGTCCCCACATTCAAGTCTGAAGTGCAACAGGTGGAGGAGCTTTACCACAATATACTTCCCAGGGTCTCTTCCACCCCAGAC
>JAGWAZ010000073.1 GCA_021296135.1 Chlorobiota bacterium
CGTTTTGTACATTGTTTACAGTATTTAAGCTATAAAATCACACCTTAAATACCTGTCCAGTTTTTGGGGAGCACTTCACATTCAGCCCTAATCTCCTGTACATTTTCATGGCTGACCCCACTACCGGCAAGCACTGGAACAACTACAGCATTCCGAACTGTTCTCATCTCTTCAAGATCAACCTCTATTCCCGTCTCTGTTCCTGTCACGATCAATCCATCTGCTCCCCCTCGGTACGTAGTCTCTTGGGCAAGCTCGGCAATTGGACGATCGACAAGGGGAGCTGCATGTTTGACGTGAATATCTGCATAAAGGGTCAGCCAGGGGGCAATCCGTTCGATATAAGCGAAGAGATCAGCCGCCTCTCCCTCAATCAATCCTTGATCCGTGGCCATTATCCCGGTCAGTACGTTAACACGGATAAAGGCTGCCCCCGTTGCCGAAGCAACGGCCGTGGCCGCAAAAGGGTCGTTCCGTAGTACGTTCAATCCAATTGGCAACTCGATCTCACGACGGATTTCCCCTATAACTGCGGTCATTGCCGCAACTGTATGGGGCTCTACCCGGTTCTTCCGAAATGGAATATCACCGAAATTTTCGACGATCAATCCGTCAAATCCTGCCTGTTGTAAGTGCCAGGCATCGACGAGGGCAGCATCTATCACTGGATCGAATGAATCGTCGAAGTACAGCGTTCCAGGGAGTGGGCGTAAGTGTACCATGCCAATCAGAGGCTGCGGCTCGTTGAAGGGAAGGACTTGGCGTGGATCAGAAGTCATAGCTCCCATCCTAAAACCCAAATGGCATATCCAGTCCTGGAATGTTCGGAATCAACCCTTCGGTTGCAGCCTTCATCTCACGATCCTTCATCACTGTTGCGGCCTCGAGTGCTTTGTTCGTTGTGGAGATAATCAGGTCTTCCAACACATCCTTCCCCTCGCTCTTGCGAGCGACATCATCAAGTTCCAGTGTCGTCACTTTAAGTTCACCAGACACAGTAATCTTCACAATTCCGTTGCCGCCTGTTTCAGTTACGGCCATTGTTTTCAATTTTTCCTGTGCCTCACCAACTCGCTTTTGCATCTCCTGCATTGCTTGCATTGCCTGTACCATCATTTGATTCATCCGGTTTTCCTCCCAGTAGAATGTTGTTGAAACTCTGCCTCTATCTTCGGCTTTGAGAATAGAACATATTCGGGCAGAAAATGAGAACTCGGGAAGGTCAGATTCTCCACTTGCTATCCATTTCTGCGTACACTCAAGAACTCCTTATCCCCTGCCAAAGAAGGAAGAAAGGTAACAGAGAAGTAATAATCGCATGCTCTGTCAGTCGTAAGAGAAGGTAAGCCATACGACTCGACACGTGATGTTATTGGTATTGAGTTTCCTTGATGCTAAGTTGGATTGATTTTGTTGAAAGAGGGTGGGCAGAAAAAGAAAATTTTGGTCTTTTGACTCTCTGAAGCGAAAGAAGAATTATTGCTATGAGCACACAGCGTGAAGTTCTGAACGATGTCGTAATCCGCTTTGCTGGAGATTCGGGAGATGGAATGCAGTTAGTGGGTGGACAGTTTACCCTCACTGCTGCCCTTGTCGGTAACGATCTTGCGACCCTGCCCGATTTCCCGGCTGAGATACGTGCCCCCGCTGGTACAACCTATGGTGTGTCGGCTTTTCAGCTTCACTTTTCGTCGAATGACATTCATACGCCAGGTGATGCCCCCGATGTTTTGGTGGCGATGAACCCGGCTGCCCTCATTACGAACCTGATTCACTTGAAGCCAGGTGGTACGATCATTATCAACGAGGATACGTTCGATAAGAAACATCTGGAGCTGGCAGGTTATGCCTCCAATCCTCTTGATGGAGATTCACTCTCAGGATACAACGTTATTCACCTTCGGCTGACAACCGGAACGCTTAAAGCTGTTGAAGGACTTGGACTTTCAAACAAAGAAGCAGGACGTTGCAAAAACTTCTATACACTGGGTCTTCTCTACTGGATGTACAACCGTCCAATGGAACCGACACTGGAGTGGATTGCGGAGAAGTTCAAAGCTCGTCAGGAATTTGCAGAAGCAAATGCAAAGGCTCTAAAAGCAGGGTATAACCTGGGCGAAACCGTAGAAGTCTTTAATGCTCGGTACGAGGTCGGTCCGGCAAAGCTTCCTCCAGGCAAATACCGCAACATCACTGGAAACCAGGCCACCGCGCTCGGTATGGTAGCTGCCACACAACGGACCGGATTGAAGGGGTTCCTGGGAACGTATCCTATTACACCGGCTTCTGATATCCTTCACTATCTCTCGCGATATAAGAACTTTGGGCTCCTGACATTTCAAGCAGAGGATGAGATTGCGGCTATTGGGGCGGCGATTGGTGCTGCTTACGGTGGAGCGCTTGCTTTTACAACTACTGCCGGACCTGGTATCGCCTTGAAATCTGAGGCGATTGGCCTTGGCGTTATGACCGAGTTGCCCGTGGTAGTCTGTAACATCCAGAGAGCCGGACCTTCAACCGGGATGCCGACAAAGACGGAGCAGTCCGATCTGCTGCAGGCATTCTATGGTCGTAACGGCGAAGCGCCTGTGCCGGTTGTTGCTCCACAGACTCCAGGAGATTGCTTCTGGATGCTTCTGGAGGCTGCTCGTATAGCAACGAAATATATGGTCCCGGTCTTTTTCCTTTCAGATGGTTACCTCGGCAACGGGGCTGAGCCTTGGATGATCCCTTCGGTCTCCGACCTGCCGGATATGAAGGTTGAGTTCTATACCGATCCAAAGCACTTCCACCCCTATTCACGCAATGAGCACGAAGCGCGTCCATGGGCCATACCTGGAACTCCCGGACTTGAGCACAGAGTTGGAGGGTTAGAGAAGCAGCACGGTTCAGGAGGAGTAAGCTACGATCCCGAAAACCATGAGAAGATGACGCGCATTCGGGCCAGGAAAGTAGCCGGCATTGCAAACGATATTCCGGAGCTCGAGGTCTACGGTGATGAGGAAGGAGAATTTCTGGTTCTTGGGTGGGGCTCAACCTATGGAGCGATCCGTGTTGCTGTTGACCGAATGCGAGCAAAGGGCTTCAATGTTTCGCAGGCACACCTTCGTTATCTGAACCCGATGCCGAAAAATACCGGCCATGTGCTACGTCGGTTCAAGCAAGTCGCAATTCCTGAATTGAATACGGGACAACTTGCAAAGCTGATCCGTTCGGAACATCTGCTTGACGTCGTAAGCTGGAGTAAGGTTCAGGGACTTCCGTTTACAGCAGGTGAACTTGAGGAGTTGATTGAAGGGATATTGACGAACAAGAATACTACTCCTGAATCAGTCCGGGAGCTATCCACAACAAAAGTTGAATAAGTGCTGGAGAGTAGATAGTTGATAATAGTACCCTAATAAGTATGAATCCGATAGAAAAAAACGGTCTTAACGTACTACCTGAAAAGCAGGAGTACACTGCAAAGGATTTCAGCTCCGATGCCGATGTCCGATGGTGTCCAGGATGTGGTGATTATTCAATCCTTGCACAGGTGCAACGAACACTGCCTCGTATTGACAGGAGAAAAGAGGACTATACGTTCATTTCCGGGATTGGCTGCTCAAGTAGGTTCCCGTACTACATGGATTGCTTTGGATTGCACAGCATCCATGGTCGTGCAACAACCTTTGCAACAGGATTAAAAGTCACACGACCCGATCTCTCAGTATGGGTTGCTACCGGTGATGGCGATGGCCTTTCGATCGGTGGAAATCACATGATGCACATCCTGAGAAGGAATATTAATTGCAATATCCTTCTCTTTAACAACCAGATTTACGGTCTGACAAAAGGGCAGTACTCTCCTACCTCAGAAGTAGGGAAGAAGACCAAGTCAACCCCTTTTGGGTCAATTGATACTCCGGTTAATCCTGTCCGTTTTGCGCTTGGGTGTGGTGCTTCCTACGTAGCTCGCACAATTGATCGCGACGCAAAACATCAGCAGCGGATCTATGAAGATGCCTATTACCACAAGGGGGCAAGTTTTATCGAGATTTACCAGAACTGCAACATCTTCAACGACGGAACCTTCGGGCATTTGACTGAGCGGGATGTGAAGGCTGACAATCTTCTGGTGCTCGAACACGGTAAGCCGATGATCTTTGGAAAGGAGAGCGATAAGGGAATTCGTCTTAATGGTTTGAAGATGGAGGGAGCATCGTTGGCTGATGTTCCCGAAGCCGATCTGTTGGTTCATGACGAAAGTTCGCCGGAACTCGCACATGCTCTCTCCATCATGCATGTTCAACCCGGTTTACCGACACCGATCGGTGTGATATACCGAGAGGAACGGGAGACATATGACGATCTCGCAAACGAGCAGGTGGAAGCCGCTAAACAGAAGTTCGGCGAGGGCGATCTTGAAAAACTGCTGAATGAAGGTGAGATGTGGGTGGTGTCATAGGGTTTGAGGAGTGTAGGGATTTATAAAGTTCGTAGAGTTGCGGAACTGTAACCCCGATATCCTTGCCGGGCGTCGTCTTGCAGCGAAGAATCGACGTAAATGAGATATCGAAACATGTGAGTGGAGGAGGACTCTCATACTAACTCTATGAACTCATCCCGACTGATGCTCAATCAAGCTATTTACGCTCTCTACAATCTCTTCCAACTCAATACTATCGGTCTCTTTCTCTTTGCTTCCGATAACAATGTGATGTGGGACATGTACTGGAGACCACATTGCCGGTTTCAAGGATTCGGAGTAGTAGGCCACGACTGGTGTGCCGAGAGCTGATGCAATATGCACGGATCCAGTATCGGGTGAGATAAGAAGTCGAGCCTGTGCAACGCCGATGGCAGCTTTAAGAATTGAAGAAAACATCAATACTGACCCGCCACTTTTCTCAGCTACCCATTCAATCTGTTCATGATCCTCCGGTGCGCCGGTCAGAGCAATCTGTAATCCATTTGGTGCGAAACGTTCGTGAAGCATAATCGCGAGCATGGCAGCTCGTTCTTTTGTCAATGTTCTGTACTCCTCACTTGCCGAAAGATTTAACAGGATATAGTTCTTCTCATCAAGACCTTGGTGGTGTATCTCCTTTCTGGTTTTTTCTATCAGGCTTGACGGTATCATCAGAGAGTATGGGGGGATGGCTGGAGGCGGTCCATCAAGATCAAAGCCTTCAAGGAAAATTTCAAAGGTCTGTTCAGCAAGATGCTTGATCGGAAAACGGTTCAGTCGATGGTCGAAGAGCCAACGATTGTATGTATGGCCCCGACCAACAACACGACCACGGGGCGTGCAGAGTCCGGCAACAATAATCGGCAGCGTTGTGTGGCGTGTGACAAGTTGGAAGGTTATGTCATAGTCTCGATCTCGACATGTTCTGATGGCCTTTATTCGGCTCATGAACGTATGCCCCCAGACAGTCACGTTCTTAATACGCCGATCGTGCCTGATAAGGCTTACATTAACCGGACTCCCGAGCACATCTATTTCCACGTCTGGTGCGATACGTTTCAAAGTCTCGATAACAGGGGTAGTGATGATATAGTCCCCAAGTCGATCGTGCCGGATCAGGAGAGCACGCCGAATCTCAGCCGGCTTCAGCTTCGGACGCCCCGGTGGACGGCCAAAGAAGAACTTCAGGATTCGGCCAACAACACGTCGCCGCAGAGACCAATGGCGTGTTGCGTCAATATCGGATGTGGCCGGTGTAGTCTCCTTCATCTTGATAAAGTTATGCAATCCCGTTGGTAGGCGCAGGTCTTTAGTCTTTAGCCTGCGCTTTCAGGTAGGCGTAAGTCTTTAGCTTATGCCTACTTCCTCCAGAAGTGCTTTTGTCGCGTTTATGAGCTCCTCTATCTCAATTGATGATGTATCGTTTCCGAACGACGCCTGCACAATTCTGTGAGGAACGCCGCGTGGCCCCCATCCAACAGGCCTACCATCTCCCAGAAAAAAGACAACTGTTGGCCTTCCAAGGGCAGAAGCAAGGTGATTTGTTCCAGTATCAGGTGTAATCACAAGGCGAGCCTTGCTAATAGCAACGGCGACCTCCGGAAGAGAACTAAAGAAAAGGTGAAGCCTTTCGGAATGGAGCCTTTTAACGAGGGACTCTGCACGAGCATATTCATTCGGTCCTCCCGTGAACACGATCTTAAGAGAACGCTCCTCAGCAATCTTTAGCAGTTCTTGTACAAGGACTATGTTCTGTTCATTAGTTAACTCCCGCCTTTTTTCTCCTGCCGACAAATTGATCATGATATAACCTTCAGGAGATAGACCCGCATCAATCAGCCTTTTGCTTGCCCTCTTTTGGATTTTCTCCGGAGTATGAATTGAATACGCAGGCATGGAGGGAACCTCATCATCAAAGTCAAATGCAGCTCCCAGAAACCCATAGACCTGCTCAGCATAGTGGGTTGTAGAGTTGACCTTATAGGTATGATCGAACAGATCTCGATTGTTCGGATCGTCCCGACTGACAACACGCCCATGTGGAGTCAGTCTTCCGGCAAGAAGTCCGGGAAGGGTTGTGCGCCATAAGATCAGTTGCAGCGTCAGGTCGTATCGTCGTTTACGACAATCAAGCAGGGTCCGAATACGTTTGAAGGGACTTCCATCCCAGCGCAACACCTGGTGGATTCTGGGATCATGTTCAATCAAGCTTGCGTTTCGCCAGCTCGCAAGCACGTCAATCTCGGCTTGTGGAGCGATGTTGTGAAGGATTTCGATCAGTGGCGTGGTAATGATCATGTCTCCCAACCTGTCGTAGCGGATCAGAAGGATACGTCCCGGGTCCCCCGGCTTCAGCTTCGGTCTTCCTTGTGGTCGTGATGCCAACAGACGAAGCAGTTTACCAGCAATCCGTTTTGGTAGTGGTTTCTTTGTTCGAGCCACTTTACGTACATGCTCTGTTTCTGGTTCCTCAAGCCCCGCCATCTTCAGCTCAAAACGACCTTTAAGTTATTGACGAACAGGGTATCTGCAATGAAAAGAACCTTCTCAGCCCATTCTGTTTTTCTGTCTGATTGCTTTCAAGTATTTTTCCCCTTAAATTTTGCATTCCGATCACACAAGCCAATCTCTACGAAAATCCAGTTATGAGTAACGATATTCGTTTGACGTTCCTCGGACATTCTGCCTTCACAATCGAGTATGGGGAATGGAGTCTGTTGATAGACCCTTTTATCACAGGGAACCCTTCGGCCGAGTCTGCTTCAATTAAGTCCGATACCCTGAATCCAACACACATTATCCTCACACATGGGCATGGAGACCATCTTGGCGACACCATGGAGATCGCTCGCCGGACAGGAGCTGAGGTTATTGCGACCTTTGAATGTGCGAATTATCTGAAGGCAAATGGTCTTGAGAGTGTAGCTGATCTTGGGATCGGTGGAGGGCGTAACTTCTCTTTTGGTCGGGTGAAGTTTACAATCGCTCATCATAGTTCTTCAGCACCGGATGGAACGTACATGGGAAATCCGGCTGGCGCGTTGATTGATATTGGCGGCAAGACTATTTATCATGCCGGAGACACGGCCTTGACGCTCGACATGAAGTTGCTCGGTGAGATGTATGATGTACACGTTGCTATTTTTCCAATCGGCGACAACTATACGATGGATGTACGCGATGCAATCAAGGCGGTCGAGTTTGTCGATTCTGCTGTTGCCGTGCCGATGCACTATAATACCTTCCCGGTTATCCAGGCAGATCCGGAAGAATTTCGTGCTGGTGTCGAAGGACTTGGCAAGAAAGCGGAAACTCCTGCGCCCGGTGAATCATTCTTTATTTCGGCAGAATGAAGAGAGAAGAGGATCAAGATTACTCAATAAACAATTGGATCAGGCCCTGGGAGGGGCTTGGATCTGAGCAGGTTGCCGATTGCCATGTCTTTACCGTTCATCGGCATCGTAGGAAGTCGCCAGAGAACAATGTTGTTGGGGAGTTCCATACAATCAGTGCACCTGATTGGGTGAACGTTCTGGCTTTGACAGACGATAACCAGGCTGTGATGATCCGTCAGTATCGACACGGTACCGACGAGATTACTCTTGAGATACCGGGAGGTATGATTGATCCGGGAGAGGGACCAGAAGAAGCTG
The DNA here is from genome assembly GCA_021296135.1 of Chlorobiota bacterium. Classification (GTDB taxonomy): domain Bacteria; phylum Bacteroidota; class Ignavibacteria; order OLB7; family OLB7; genus JAGWAZ01. The sequence goes on from JAGWAZ010000073.1 coordinate 8,104, forward strand.
CCAGACGGGAATTGTTGGAAGAGACCGGATATGAGGCTGAGTACACAGAGGTGATTGGTTCTGTCCGGCCAAATCCGGCTCTTTTCGATAATACTAATTATACCGTGTTAGCCCGTGGAGTTCGTCGCTTGGCCTTGCAATCGCTTGATGAGCATGAAGAAATTCATGTTACTGTATATTCGCTCGATCAGATCGACAGGATGTTGCGTGATGGAGAGATTTCGCATGCACTGGTTGTAGATGCGTTCTTCTGGTATCATCTTCACATGCGATGAGTATGAGTTTTGAGTTTATCTGGGGCGAATGCTCTCAGCTTCATGTTCACGACGGGTGAAAGGCCTCCGATAGTCAACAGCTACTAATTTGCGTACGTAGTGATATGGGACGAATAATTGCGATAGCCAATCAGAAAGGGGGAGTCGGAAAGACGACGACCGCCGTAAACCTTGCAGCCTCGTTGGCCGCAGCGGAGCAACCAACGCTCCTGATTGATATCGATCCGCAGGCAAACGCTACTAGTGGTCTTGGTATTGGAGCAAAGAAGCTTGAGAAGACTGTCTATGAAGTGATTGTCGATCGCATGTCACCCCACGAAGCAATTATTCGCACTGAACTTGGCGATCTCGATTTGATACCGTCACACATCAATCTTGTTGGCGCTGAGATTGAAATGATCGATGTCCCCGGACGTGAGAAAGTCCTCTATAATGCTCTTGCAGAAATCCGTACATGCTACGATTATGTGATTATAGATTGCCCCCCATCACTTGGTTTGTTAACACTCAATGCCTTGACGGCGTCGGACGCCGTTTTGATTCCAGTGCAGTGTGAGTATTATGCATTGGAGGGGCTCGGACAGTTACTCAATACTATATCCATTGTCAAAAAGCATCTTAATCCGCTACTCGATATCGAGGGCGTTCTTTTGACAATGTTTGACCGACGGTTGAATCTTTCAAATCAGGTCTCGGATGAAGTTCGAAGATACTTCGGTGACAAGGTCTTTACGGCCATGATTGCCCGGAACGTCAGGTTAAGTGAGGCTCCAAGTCATGGCAAACCTGTCTTGCTCTATGATGCTCTTTCGGTGGGCACACAAAACTATATGGAGCTCGCCAAAGAGATATTAGCCCGTCATTCAGAAGGTCTGGGTAAAAGCTCTGAAGAGGAAAAGGGTAGAAGGGACGTTGTAGTTCACGAAGATGGAGCAGAGAATAAGGAAGAAAATTCTCTCAACAGTCAAGCTGGTTCTCCCGCAGAACAGTCCGAAAATTCCGGTAATGGACATACTCCGTTGAATGAAATTCGTAGAGGTGAAGGATAATGGCGAAAAAAACGGGACTTGGACGGGGCCTCGGAGCACTCCTTGACCCAAACCTGACACAGGAACGGCGCCGGGCTCTTCCCATCGACGACGGGTCTATCGTTGGAGTAATTTGCAATATCGACATCAGTCGTGTGAGGCCCAATCGCTATCAGCCACGTCTCGATTTCAATCGGCAAGCCCTTGAGGAGTTAAAAAAATCAATCCTTGAGAAAGGAATAATCCAGCCTATCACTGTCCGCCGGGTTGGTAATGGTTTTGAGTTGATCTCCGGAGAACGACGCGTTCGGGCTTCTTCTGAAGCCGGCTTCACGGAGATACCAGCATATATCCTCGACGTCGATTCCGATCGAGAGATGTTGGAGCTTGCCCTGATTGAAAACGTTCAGCGCGAGAACCTGAATCCTATTGAAGTTGCTCTTGGCTATCAACGCCTTATTAAAGAGTGCGATCTAACACAGGAACAGGTGGCTGAGCGCGTTGGAAAGGATCGTTCAACTGTCACGAATCTCCTCCGGTTGTTACGCTTGCCGCAGCCAATCCAGGATTCTCTTCGCAACTCGGAAATATCGATGGGGCATGCCCGTGCTCTTCTGACAATTCAGGAAAAGGAACGACAGATTGAAGTCTGGAAGATTGTACGGGATGAAGGACTCTCTGTTCGACGGACCGAAGCCCTTGTCAAGAAAGAGGCTGGCCGCAATGGCACAAGCGTGGCGAGGAAAAAGAGATCGAAAAAGGAAGAGGCGAACCGAACGGGAGGGAAAATGGAGTTGACCATTGCAGAGATCTCTTCCCAGCTTCGTCAGGTATTAGGAACTCAAGTAAAGATACGGTCGAATGATAGTGGTTCGGGTACGATCTCGATAGACTTCTATTCGATAGAAGACCTCGAACGTCTTCTGGATCTTTTTACTGCCATTGAACAGAACGGATGATTCTTCTGCCAATCCTTGCAAGGCTTTTCTGGGGTAAAAGACCATGAGACTGCTCGAAACCATTCACATCTGCTGAAAACATTATGGAAGGTCACACTCGGCTGAGTTTTGAAGATGCTGTTATGGTGGAGGGGGAGCCTGCGTGGAAGCGTATGGGGAAAATCGCACGCCTTTGTTCTGCGGCCGTTGAACGTCATTTCGGCGAAACACTCGACTTTACACCGGAAAGTATCAAAGTGCTTGATCGAGTAATCCTGAGTGGTTGGGGTAAAACCAAAAGGATTGATGAAATACCGTTACATGTTCGTTTATCGTTCGGAGCCTATGTTGGTGAGATTCTTGTCAGGAAAACTCCCGGGCGATGGGTCTCCGGATTGAACGAAGAAGAACCAGCTTCAATCCTTTTCCTCGATGATAAGGATGAGGCACTTGTTAACATCTCTCCCTTTCTTATGGTTCGTGAAAAACTTGCTAATCCCTGGAAGTATGATCTTTCTCTTGCCTGGGCAGTCCTTGACCAGAAACTGAAAGAGATCGGAGCGCGATGATATCCGGCCATACTTCAATCCGTGTCCGCTATCGAGACACCGACCAGATGAATGTTGTCTATCATGGAGTCTACCTGGAGTATTTTGAGACCGGAAGGACGGAGTTGCTTCGTGATTTAGGCATGCCATACTCCTCTATTGAGCAGAATGGATTGATGTTGCCAGTCCTTGAAATGGCTGTCCCTCCTTACAGTCCATTCAATGATTCACACCATGCCAACCGCTCGTCTTCGAATTGATTATGAGTTGCTCCGGGATTATGAGTTGCTGGTGACCGGGCACACAGTCCATGGATTTGTCTCGGCAGAGAGCATGCGTCCTGTGCGACCGCCTAAGGACTTCCTCCGTTTGTTTGAAGAGAGTATGTAATACCAATTCAAATTCTCTATGTCGTTATAGCCTTGGGTCAGAGAAAGGGTCGGAGAGGGGAAAAATTTCTAAAAGCCTACATCGTTGATCAAGGCAGCAGTAGTCGCGTAGCAACGCTCGGTTGGGAAGATAGCCCAGCCGTTTTACGGACGATGAGGGTGAAGATAGCGCAGCGGTTTACCGCTGGGGAGGATGTGATTCTCTTGGCCTCGACTCAGTCTCACTGTTATTGAGGGTAAGGCCATCAATGGCCTAATTACATCGAGAGTAATCTTATGACCCCGACGTAAACGTCGGGGCTACAGGTAGACGAACGTTCGGAAGTAGCCGCATAGCGACGCTCCGTTAATAGCCCCATGCGGGAGCATGGGGTAGAAGATCAATCCCACGGTTCGGAGAGGATTGATACCATGTGAGTCGCATAGCGATGTGCCATAGATTGCACCATGCCGAAGCACGGGGTAACAGATCAAGGTTAGAATCCTGATGTTAGGGTAGACGACTCATTCCTTGCTCCACAGCAAAGCCAAGTCCTTTCAGGCTTTCCAGGGTTGCGTGGTCTTCGGACGAAACAACAGACCATGCTGTGAACTCACGACGGACCTGATACCCTTTGCGGAACAGATCAAACCGCTCTTTGCGTTCTTCCGGTGACAGCGAAAAAATCTCTCGAAAACGGAAAGTCTCTTTCTGAATATCATACGCTGCTCTCACAGCCTTCTCAAGGGCACCCAATCTGTCAAGTCCCTCCACATCAACTCGTCCGGCGATCCCGGGCAGACTGCTTTTCACACTCCATTGATTCAGTACGCCGGTAAACCGGGCAAGACCCTCAGCCATCATTTCCGTTCCTTTGAGCTTTCCGTCCTGCGAATATCCCGCGATATGTGGGGTGGCGAGCACGCACTTTTCCAGCAGATCAACCGGCACTTCAGGTTCAGTTTCCCAGACATCAAGCACGGCAGTTCGAAGTTCATCTCTTTCCAGAGTCTCCCGTAGTGCATCTGAGGTAACAACGCCTCCGCGAGCAATGTTGATCAGGATGGAATCCGGCTTCATCGAACGGAGAAAATCATAATCAACAAGGTGATAGGTAGCGTACTTCCCTTCACGGGTGAGGGGGACTGCAAGAAGAATGATATCGGAGGCAAAGACCTGATAGAGCGATGCCGAGGTAAACTCCGGTTCATTTTCAGCGCGTGGTGGATCATGTTCGATCACCTTCATGCCAAGTATTCGCGCAAACTCTGCTGCCATCGTGCCAATGGCTCCGACGCCGACAATGGCTATCTGGTCGTCCTCGATCCTTGTCAGACCATGCTCCCTCAACGTAAGGAGCGCAGCAACCACATATTCGGCTACAGACCGTGCTCCGCCTCCCGCGGCATCGACAAACGCAATGTTATGTTCTTCCAGATAGTCGAAGTCGATATGGTCAGTTCCGATCGTTGCCGTCCCGACAAATCCCACAGATGTCCCTTCAAGAAGTTCACTGTCGACACGGGTGATGGAGCGGACAACCAAGGCATCGGCATCCTGCAATTCCGCACGGCTGATAGTTCTTCCAGGAATTAAACGTACATCACCAAATTGACTGAAGGCCTCGGAAGCCAACCCGATGTTCTCATCCGCAACAATCTTCATCCTTAGCGATCTCTGCTTTTATCGACCTTGTCGATATATAGTCTCAGTCTCCCGAATTGCCGAATCCGGTCAAGCTCATCAAGGAATCGATCCCGCATACTCTCATCACCGGCAATCAGACTCTTGTGAGCAGCCAACATACTTCTGAGACCTGACTCAACCGCAATCTGCTTTTCAAGGGGTGTAGAGCCTGCCAGAGCTTGTGCTCGTGCTATCCCAACCATGTATTGCAGAAAGAGTTCGGAACTGTACGGATGATCCGAGTCAAGCAGACCGTGTATGTAAGCCTCATCGAGCACCAACTCACCGACGTCCGGAGAGGCGACGACCCATACGGTCAGAATTGTACGTTGAGCGGGAGCATCCTCAGAGAGAGGGTCTTGTTCAAGCACCGTAATCAGTTGGATTGCTTCCGTTGTGGATACGGGATCAGGGGTAGGGGTATCAATAGAGAAAGGGGTAAGGATTGAGTCGTGTTGATGGATAGTCCTGGACCCGGACGAACATCTGAAGAAGAAAAAGCAGAGAGAAAGGCCGATCAGAAAACGTGATGTAAAGCCATAAGTCATTTTGCCATTTGTGCAAGTCGATATCGTTTTGAGACGATCCTTGATTGTACCCTTTATTCTACTCATTACTCCGCTTGTATCCTTTATCTGCATGTGAAGTGATGTAGAGCGCAAGGCCGGGAATAATTTCGAGACGGTCCCCAAAAATGGAGACGTTGTTTTCAGTAATTGAAAGAGTATCGGATTTCAAGGCATAGGCAGATGTCGTGTGTACTGCACCAGTTCCTGAGATACGCGTAATCGTTACAGAATCTTCGGTAAAGACATAGGTGTAGGACATACCGATAAAAGAGGAATCGGCAAATGAAAGCCTCCAACTCCCCTCAATGCGATTGTTGTTCCCCTGAAAACGCATTCCACGATAGAAGAGGAGAGAATCTCCCCGCTCGAAGAAAAACCAATAGCGTAGAATGTTCTCTGTGATGTTAGATCCTGGAGTACGATGCTCTTCTACCGCTCGGAAGTACCCATCTCCGGCTGGATTCAATTCGAGTTGTATGGAGTGTGTGGAGTCAACAGTTGTTACGCCCCCGGGAAACGAGTATACCGTATCGGTGATAAAAGTGCTGTCAAGTTCAAGCTGAATCATGCTGTGCAACTCTTTCCCCCCACCGAGAGATATGACTCGCGTAAAAGTGCCCTGCGGTATCGGGGTTGAAATAGGGCCACTGCTACCCTCACAGGCACCAAGACCAACAATTATCAGGCTTGCAAACCCACACAGCAAAGCCCAGCGAAAATAGTAGTTATACCCTCCTTTCATACGTTACACATTGACGTTTGTGATGAGTTGAGGGTGCATAGAGTTTAGTATGGTACAATTACTCTCCTGAGAACTTGAGACATTCTATGAACTCAATTCACTCTATAAAACTGATTCCAATCCCGATTTGCCATCTGCAGTTTTTCCGGCGTTCCGATGTCAATCCACCTTGCAGTATCTATGTGCCAGGGGAGAATGCGATTGCCTTGTTCAACAAGGCGCATATAGAGCGGAATGATTGAGAAGAAGCCCTTTTCCTCTATCAGACCGAAAATTTCAGGGGATATTACATGTATACCGCAAAAACCGAGCCGTTCAGTCTTCCCCTTGGTTTCACGGGCAAGCCGTTCAAATCCTGTGGCCTCGTTGCCATAACCACAAAGCCCCTCCTTGTCGAAGAGAAGATAGCGAGTTGTTTCACGCGACATGACGGCGAGTGTTGCAAGAGCATCTGACCTTAGTGCTTCGCGGTACATTAACTGCAAATCGGCATTACAAAGAACATCGACATTATGAAGGAAAAAAGGGCCTTTACCTCGAAAAAAAGGAGCCGCCTTCAGAAGACCACCTCCGGTGTCAAGCAACTCATCCTTCTCATCAGAGATGAACCCTTCAACACCAAAGAAGTCACGTTCACGTAAAAACTGACCTACTTGATCTCCGAGATGATGTATGTTTACAATCAAGCGGGATGTCCCGGCAACAATCAGTCGTCTCGCTACGCGTTCAAGCATAGGAACCTCTCCAACTTTAACGAGCGCTTTCGGAACGCTATCGGTGAGCGGTTTTAGTCGTGTGCCGCGGCCGGCAGCCAGGATCATAGCATCAACAGAATTCAAAATCGGAGAGTTAACTGGAGAATGAACGTTTCATTGCAATCATAGTCGCTTCACACAAAGTGGGTGTGGATGCAAGGTGGAGATTGTTCTGAGCCGGTCATTGATTATTTGGTCAATAGTTAGTAGATAGTAGCTGTCACCACTGTTTTCTGGACAATTATCCATTATCTACTATCTATGATCGACTATCTGCTCTCTATCTCTATGCAAAACCTGTCTACTACCGAAAACATATCCCTAATCGATCAATGGAAGAAACGAAGACTTTCGTTCTTTCTGACACTTCTCTTTCTTACCGTTGCTCTTGTTCTTTTCTCACGCTTTGTGATGTGGGTAGATACTCGAGTCGGTGTTCAATTGGATGATCCGATCCTTACGCTCCTATCTCCTGTTGATCTTACCTGGCCGATCTTTGCAATCATTTATGGGGGACTTTTGCTTGGACTGGCAGGATTGTTCCGTCATCCGGATGCTCTGTTGTTGACGCTACGATCCTATGGACTTCTTTTGCTTGTCCGGATAGGCGCAATGTATGTCACCCCCTTGGCTCCGCCTGAGGGAATGATTGTGTTACGAGACCCGGTTGCCGGACTTGGCCCTGGAAGCGTGATGACAAATGATCTCTTCTTCTCAGGACACACAGCGACCATGGTCTTGCTCTTTCTGACAGCCCGGAGTTACTACCTTAAGTTCCTGTTCTGCTTGCTTGCCTTCCTTCTTGGCTTGATGCTCCTGTTCCAGCATGTCCATTACACGATCGATGTCCTGGCCGCCCCTTTCTTTGCCTACGGCTGTTATCGAATCATGGGACAATTCAATCCTCAGTTCCCGGACCGATAGGTACCTGCGGCATCGAAGAGCAAGGTTTCCCGATCGATATCCCGAGGTTCACTGGAGATGTGGGACTCACCAAAGCCACAGATTGATTGTTGTCCCTCCTTCAATACAATCGGTTTCCCTCCCCAGGCGACCATAGTTACGTCCCCGCTGAGAGCAAAAACGGTTGAGACATCCCCATTAAAAGGGAGCGTATAGCTCTCAACTTCTACGGTGTCGGCTCGATACCTCGTCTCAATTCTTTGAAATTCTCTTGAGAGAGTGAACGTGGTATCGAGATGGCGTGCGTTGAGAGTGATCGTTGATGTTCCCACCATAACAAGGAAATGTTCGCTTGAAATATGGTATTTCGATAACTCAGGACTTCCTTTTGCCCACAGAGAGCCTGAGAGCAGTCTCAAACGGACCACATCGGAAGAAGGATTCGGGCAGTAGGATGCGTCAACGTGAACCTTCGAGTTAGCCCCGATTTTCGCAGATCCCCCGTCACCAACCGCCAACTCAAGCAGCGAACCATCCTCTACCTGAATTACATCTCCTTTTGCCAGAGATGATCCGACTGAAAGTGAATTTTCATTACGCAAGGCTGTACCATTCAGAGCGACAACTGTAATGGAACACTCAGGCACCTGTGCTGCGAGCGAGTCTGCGATCAGAAATAACGCTGTGCCAACGATTGAAACGTAAAGAGGAAGTCGAATTGTCATGATGATCCCGGTCAAAGTTCTGTCCTGAAATTCCAATTCGGAGAAAGGGACGACCCGCATGCTTAGGCATAACAATAATACAATATGGTAATAATACGAGGATCGAATGATAATACCAGCATAACATTAGGGTAATATCTCACATCTACTTTTGTTCCTGGTTGTAGGGACAAAACCCGTCAACCTTTTCATGCAAAAATTCTGTAAGCTTTAGTTGCATTAATCAATCCATTCATAAACTACAGGAATAACGATCTATATGGAATGAGTGATACGTCGATCACGAAGTTTGGAATTACGCGAGCTTTGGCAACGTATATGCGCACGCTGATTGGAATGAACGCGAGATTTGATCAATATATCCGAGGTGATCTTCAGGAGATCGAGTCGTCTGTCAAACGCGGGTTCAATCTCTTTATGGGCAAAGCCGCATGCGGCACCTGTCACTTTGCACCCCTCTACAGCGGTGTCGTGCCTCCCAAGTATCTGGAGACCGAGACTGAGGTTCTTGGGGTTCCAAAGACGCTCGATACCATCAGCCCTGAACTTGACGATGACCTTGGTCGCTTCAATCGTTTCCTGGATGAGATTTGTCAGAACTCGTTCAAGACAGTGACGGTACGTAATGCGGAGTTGACAGCTCCTTATATGCACAACGGGCTTTACCAGACCTTGGAAGAAGTCGTTGACTTTTATGATCGGGGTGGTGGTCTCGGTCTTGGGCTTGACGTTCCGAATCAGACATTACCAGCAGACCGGTTGAACCTGACGCAACAGGAGAAAGAAGACCTGGTTGAATTCATGAAGGCCCTAACCGATACAGTTGGCACAACCCGACTACCAGGCAATCTACCTGACTTCCCTGATAATCCCGAGTGGAACAAACGTCAGATAGGCGGGGAGTATTGAAGTTAGAAGTAGGAAGTTAGAAGTGCGAAGTAAGCGTAGGAAACTCTACAGTTTAGCACCCTGCTTTAGCGCGGTGATACGAGTGATCCTCGCAGGAGAGAACCGCTTCCAGCCGTTTCCTATCACTGCTTGTGATTCACATTAGAAGTGTGAAGTTAGAAGTAAGGGTCGGTAGTTCAAAGCCGCAATCTGCTGGCTCAACTCCGCCCCTTTTCAATCCAGGCTCCTCCTTTGAACAGCCGTTCTTCTGCGAAGTGTGGGGCCATCAACTGCGCTCCCAAAGGTAATCCAGTTGTGGCATCCAAACCATAGGGGACTGAGATAGCCGGTATTCCGGCGATGTTTGCCCCGGCCGTGAAGACGTCACTCAGGTACATGGAGAGCGGGTCGTTTATCTTCGCGACGAGCTTGAAAGCAACCGTCGGCGTCGTGGGGGTTAGAATCAAATCAACGTCGGCAAAGACCTTCTCAAAATCACGACAGATCAATGTCCGGACCTGCTGGGCCTTTCTGTAATACGCGTCGTAATAGCCACTTGAAAGAACAAAGGTACCAAGCATGATTCGTCGCTGTACTTCTTCTCCAAATCCTTCCGAACGACTCATTTCATACATCTCTTCGAGATCGGTTGCATTTGGCGAACGGTAGCCGTAACGGGCACCATCGTATCGGGCGAGATTGGAGCTGGCCTCGGCTGTAGCAATTACATAATAGGTCGGAATGACGTACTCAGTATGCGGAAGAGAAACTTCAGTAATTCCCGCGCCGGCCTCTATCAGTTTCTCCTTGAGTTCGTTTATTGCCTCAACAATGCTTTCATCCATCCCTTCAACAAAGTACTCATCAGGGATTCCGATCTTCATGCCTGCAACCTCCGCGTTATCACACGCTGCGGTATAATCGGGAACCGGTTGTGAGCTTGATGTGGCATCGTTAGGATCGTAGCCAGCCATTGTCTGTAGAAGGAGGGCTGCATCATATGTAGTTCGAGCAAAGGTGCCGATCTGATCGAGCGATGAGGCAAAAGCAACGAGACCATAGCGGCTCAATCGACCATAGGTAGGTTTGACGCCAACTAATCCGGTGAAAGCTGCCGGTTGGCGAACCGATCCACCTGTCTCGGAACCGAGAGCTGCATGAACAGTTCCAGAAGCAACGGCAACTGCCGAGCCTCCCGATGATCCACCCGGCACCCGCTCTGTGTCAAGCGGATTGAGGGCTGGACCGAAATAGGAGTTCTCGTTTGAAGAACCCATTGCAAACTCATCGAGGTTTGTTTTGCCAAGGATGATTGCATCGGCAGCTTCCAGACGCTCAAGCGTGGTGGCAGAGTATAGAGAGACAAAGTCTTCCAGAATTTTGGACCCGCATGTGAGAAGGGCGTTCTTTAATGCGATGTTATCCTTAACGGCAACTAACATTCCGGCCAACCGACCAGCCGTTCCGTCTTTTAGTTTTTGGTCAACTTCTGTGGCCTTTTGCTCAGACCGTTCATGAAGAAGTGTTAGATAGGCGTTGAGACCTTGCGTCTCGTCAATTTTTTGGAATGCTTCGCTGACTGCCTTTGTACAAGAGGTCTCACCTGCGTTGAGTTGGTTACGGAAGTTGCGGTATGAAGTCATGCACTCTGTTGTGCTGCCCTCCACCCCCGCCTTTCCCCGGAGAAAGGGGAGTAGAGTAGAGCTTTGATACTATAAAAGTGAAAATGTGGTAATGGCGGTAGTTACTCCTTTGGATCTACGTCGCTCTTCTGCGGTTCGGTTACCTCTCCTTCTGGGAGAGGGTTAGGGTTGTTCACATTTAGTGGTGCAATGCGTTCGGCAGAGTCTGCTGGTGCTGCATCGGCTTCCGATACATTGGTTTGCACTGGTTCAGTCTCTGATCCTGGGGTTCCAGATGGAATCGAAATGCTCGTTGAGTCACGAGCAACAGTGTTCGTAGCAGTAGGTGGAGCTTTGCGCTTGTTCTGCTTCCGTTGCTCCTCATAAATAGCAGTATTGATCTGTTCAGTGAAATCCTGTTGTGCCTTACGAAACTGGTGAGCTCCCTTGCCAAGCCTTTGCGCAAGGTCCGGTAATTTTTTTGGACCGAACAAGAGAAGGACCGCCACAAGTATCAACAGAAGTTCACCTCCGCCGAGGTCAAACATCGTTTATGCCTTTCATAATTTCCATAACGTGTCAGTGACTATTCGGACGCTACGACTGACTGCTTTCGATACGTCCTGATTCCTTCTCCTTCTCTTCCTGCTCATCAAGGTTGGAGGCTTTCTTGAATTCTTTCAGGCCAGAGCCGAGTCCTTTCATCAGTTCAGGAATTTTCTTGCCACCGAAAAGGAGAAGAATGCCGAGGACAATCAAGATAATTTCCGTCGGACCGGGAGCAAAAAACGCGTACATAGTCTGCCTCTATAGATAGTTATGAGATAGTGCTTTTTGTCAGACTGCAACTTCTTCACGTGCAGTGATAAGTGAACGAAAGATGCCAACCCCATCAGTTGAACCGAGAACCGAATCACACGCTCGTTCCGGATGAGGCATCATCCCGAGGACATTCCCTGCCTCGTTGACGATTCCTGCGATATTCAATTGCGAGCCGTTAGGGTTGGTATCCTCAGAAACGTTCCCCTTAGGGTCACAGTAGGTAAAGATAATCTGATCGTTCTCTTCTAAGCGTTGCAACGTTGCTTTATCCGCATGATAGTTCCCCTCTCCATGGGCAATCGGAATCCGAAGGACATCTCCTCGATTCAATTCCCCGGTAAAGATTGTGTCCCCTCGCTCTATTCGAATATGAATAAACTTACTGATAAAACGAAGATCCCGGTTACGAAGGAGCGCACCCGGCAAAAGACCCGATTCACAAAGAATCTGAAAGCCGTTACAGATCCCGATCACCAGGCCACCAGAGTTGGCAAACTCAATCACCTCCTTCATAATCGGTGAAAAACGGGCAATCGCGCCACTCCTTAAATAATCCCCATAACTGAATCCCCCAGGAAGGATAATAGCATCGCATCCTTTCAGGTCGTGCTCTTTATGAAAGAGAAACTCAGCATTGATACCCAGATTATGCTTGATAGCCCAGTAGGCATCGTGATCGCAGTTCGAGCCGGGAAAAACGACAACGCCGATCTTCATGCCGCCTCCGCTGTCTCAATTTCAGTGACTGAAACCGTATAATCTTCCATCACGGGATTGCTCAACACTTTTTTAGAAATATCGTTCGCAATCCTTTGGGCCTCTTCGCGACTCTCGGCCTCGATTTTCAAGGTGATGTGCTTCCCGATTCGCACATGTCCCGCATTCTCATATCCAAGTGAACGGAGTGCGTTCTCAACGGTCTTGCCCTCTACATCAAGTATTGCAGGACGGAGCATTACATCGACTTGAGCTTTGAACATAAAAGAAGTTAGAAATTTGAAGAACGTCAGATTTATGGTAACTGTGAGAAGGTAGTATCTAGGTAGACCTATATTCTATCTCCTACCTCCTCTTTTATATATCAAACGGTGTCTCTTCCAAAGCTTCCATCGTATCCTCTTCCTCTTCATGTCGCAGAAAATGATAGAATTGTCGGAAGACTCCATAGACAAGATACAACGCCATGAAGGGAAATATCGCTTTCCCTTTGGTAACGATAATTGCAATAACACCAAGCAGAGCAAGAACAAACTTTACGGGAGCGCCCTTGATGGCAGTCGGAATAGGTTTTGGGAACGTATCGTAGCGAATTGTGCTGACCATCAGGAGCGACGTGCCAATCGTGATAATTGCAATCAGTGCAGGTCGTATTGCATCCGACGGAACCGCGTCGGTCGAAAGGTGATGAAAGACAAGGTAGCTGATTGTTGTCAAGGCTCCGGCCGGAATCGGCAGGCCAAGAAAGTAATCTTTATCGAGGCCGGTCAACTGTACGTTGAAACGAGCCAATCGAAGCGCACCGCACATTGCCGGTAAACCAGCGATTATCATGCCGGCCGCCTCCCATTGATAAAAGAAAGCTGAATAGAGCATAAAGGATGGGGCGATACCAAAGCTGACAACATCAGCAAGGGAGTCGAGCTCAACTCCAAACTCTGAACTGGTCTTGGTCAAACGGGCCATTGCACCGTCGAGACCATCAAAAATCACTGAAAGGACGATAAACCACGCTGCCACAACGTACTCTCCCTCCGTCGCTTTGATGATTGCAACAAAGCCACTGAAAAGATTCATGGTTGTGAACAGGCTCGGTATCACCGAGCGGGTAACGCGAATCGGCACGCAGCTCCTGGTCTTGTTCGGATATATTCCTGACCGGCTCTTTTCTTTGCTCAGGCCGGCAACACCAGCAAAAATACCGACTCCGGGAAAAACCTGTCGAATCAATCGGTGTGTGAACTTTCGGGTAAAACAGAGAGAATGGTTTCACCACCAACAACGCGGTCGCCCGGCTTGACAAGAACTTCCATTTCAGGGGGAAGAATCAGGTCAGTGCGACTACCAAACTTTATCATTCCGAATCGTTCTCCCCTACGCACGCTATCTCCCACTTTCAGGGGGCAGACGATACGTCTTGCAACCGATCCGGCTATCTGTTTCATCATCAGGCGAAAATGCTCTCCCCGAATTCCGATATGCATCCTTTCATTGACTTCCGATGACTTGTCCCTGAAAGCCGGAACAAACTTTCCCTTATGATAGACCATATAATCTATCCTTCCCGAAATTGGATTCCGGTTAACGTGCACGTCGAGAGGCGAGAGGAAGATCGCGATCAACTTTGCAGGCCCTTTATGATATTCCGTATCCTCAATATCGTGCACAAGAAAGACTTTACCGTCAGCCGGTGAAATAACCCCATGCTTTTCAGCATTTGGAGGGAGTTCGCGGTCAGGGTCGCGAAAAAAGTAGAGTGTGAAGAACGTCAGAAAAGCTCCAAGAACAACGAGTCCCCAACGAATCGGAGGAAATTCTACAATGAGCCCTCCCACGATCAATCCACAGGCAATCAACAGCACAACGACAAGAACGTCGAGCCCATAACGTGTCAGTTTCATAGATGAAACAAGCTCCTTCGTGAATTCTTCGCGAAGTTATCGCTTCTCAACAAAAAAACGACACTTTTTCATGACCAGTCGTCGATCAAAGTTCGTGTCTCCAGATAAAGCTGACGAGAGGAAGTATTGGGAAAGAGGGGGATCATCCTCTTGAGAAGCAGCAGCAGTAGAGGCAGGTTTTCCGGCCTGCGCAATCGATGTAAGGTTATCATGGTTTGCCTCCCTATGAAGTCCAAATGGTATACCCCTGGCCCCGTGGTTTACCTCGGGGTCGGAAGATTACTCTCGATGTAATTAGGCCATCGATGGTCTTACCCCTCGATAGTCGGGAGTCGAAGGGTCGGGTCCTCGTCGTCCCAGCGGTAAACGGCC
>JAGWAZ010000125.1 GCA_021296135.1 Chlorobiota bacterium
GTGTCGGTGAACCTATGTTGATGATGACTCATAGCAGTTCGCTCAATAGATTTACAATGTCCTATCGTCTATATAATATTAACACATCACATTGCGTTTTGTTAGTGGATTCGGAGGGGAAAAATTTTTACCCTATACAGATTGAGGAAATGTGGTAGGTTGCCATAGCCATGATCTTTTGTTCTTAATGCTTTCATGATAGACTCCTTATTGTTGAATTCTTATCTGTTTGGTTTCGGTTACTTCATCGACTCTGAGCATAACGTAATAAGTTCCGTTGGGAAGGTTCGAGGCATCCCAGAGATACTCCCCCTGATGTAGTGGTACTTCCTCTGAAAAGACTTTCTGCCCGAGGATATCGGTGATGCGAATTATCGCCTTGTCTCCTTGTCCCCTTGCCCCCTTCCCCCAGGAGACAACGACTTCTCCGGATGAAGGGTTCGGATGAACCGCGAGGCCAAGCGACCCCTGAGGGCCGATGGCCGACGGCTGATTGCTGACCGACATGCTCGTGTCGGGCCTGTCTGTTCCGGGTGGCAGGCGACGGACTCTGCCTGTTGTGGGAAGGTCCGAGGTCGGCTGGGAGAACTTGATACCAGATTGATTATCACAGCTATAACCTATCGCTACTGTCCATTTCCCCGAACCATCAATGTTCTTACCAACGAAACCACCCCCCCCGCCACCACAAGGCACACGTATCCATCCGTCGTAAGGCGACCACCACTGCAACGATGCCTCCACTCCCTTTCCATCCTTCCCCCAACGTTCTCCAGCACATCCCAGAAATAAATATCGACGAGGTGTATAGTCCCATTCCCCCGATCTGTACGAGCCTCCTATGTCCAGCAACACGTCTTCGACTCCGTCATGGTTGTAATCATGAACCACACTCTCGTTCCCCCCTCCGAGCCACAGATCGTTTCCACCGTGAACGTTCGGTATCCGCGTCGTATCACTCACAGAGTAGTTTCCTCCTCCATCATTCCAGAAGATGACAACTCTGTGCAAATCGAAACCGGCTCCTCCTTGACTCGTGTCACCGAACAAGGAGATCGTTACAGCAAGGTCGGTCCCGTTGATTCCATCCCAATCACCGGCAGCAAGGAACTTCATCTTCGCTCCGATCTCACTCGGTCCGATTCTCAAGCGGTTCTCCACATCGGGGAGTCTTCCCGGCTCTCCCTTGTAGAGAAGGAGCTCTTCCGGGGTCTTGCCGTCGATGATGGTATCACACCGTCTGCGCGAGAGAATCCAGTCGGAAAGAGAGTCTCCGTTGCAATCGCCGATCGGGTATATCTTCTGCCCGAAGAGACAGTCTTCTCCTAAGATGCCGATCATTCTGCCGAGCTCTGGCAGCTCTTTTGCATACGGGTGGCGGGGGTCGCCGTCTTGGGCAGATAACGGTAGAGTACACCAACAGAGGATCGTAAATAATATCCAGGATACTATAAGGACTCTCAAGAGTCCTCTCTGCTCAACATGTTGGATATGTTGCATTGTCAATTGCTCTTCATTCATTTCATCTGTCCCTCTTAACTTACAACATTCTTACCAGAAGTGCCAACTGACACTTTTCCCCTCTCCCTTCTTGCATAGGTTCTTTTCTATGTCTGAACATCTATCTTCTCTCTCTTTTCAAGAGGCTTTTGGACTCATTCTACGAACCTACCGCAAACAACTCGGTCTCGTGCAACTTGACCTCGAAGGTGATGCCAAACTTGATCGCTCCCATGTTTCCAGAATCGAACGTGGGGAACGAGAACCAAAGCTTAGTACAATCATCCATCTTGAACGTGTCCTGCAACTCCCCCCCGGTGAACTTATCCGCAGAGTGCGAGAACTGCTCGAATCGTAATTTTTTCATACGTGCACGAGCTGTGTTGTCTCGGTAATTGTGCCGACAGTAACCGTGACAAAGTACATTTTGTTAAGAATATCCGAAGCATCCCAGAGGAACCGTCTTTCATAAACCGGAATCTCAGTTGAGAGAACCTCCTGCCCGAGGATATCGGTGATGCGAATTATCTCCTTGTCTCCTTGTCTCCTTGTCTCCTTGCCCCCTTGTCCCCTCCCCCCAGGACACAACGACTTCTCCGGAAGAAGGGTTCGGATGAACCGCCAGGCCGAGGGGGGAAGGCTTTTCGTTCTGGACGATTGCTTCTTCGACCGAGACGGTTG
>JAGWAZ010000074.1:0-11858 GCA_021296135.1 Chlorobiota bacterium
GAAACGTCGGAAGCTGAAGTATCGACTCCCGATTCCGATTCAACGAAGAGTGAAGAATCCCCAGAAGTTGAAGCAATAAAGGAGGAGACTGAAGCTGCAGATAGTGATGCAGATGAGAATGAGAACCAGGAAAGCGAAAAAACTGAACTTATGGTTAGTGAGACATCTGGAGCTGCGACGAACTCAATTGATGAGGCATCCGTTTCGGAAGAAGCGACAGAACAGGTGGAAGAAAGAGCCTCCTGATTTCTGACGCAGTTGATAGAATATTTGAGTAATGCGGCCCGAGTCTATGGCATTCGGGTCGCATCTTAATATGGGGTAGGACGGACGGTATCGATTTAATCGTAAGTTGGTAGCCTCATAGGTTGATGTCATCACACAAATGTCTTTTGAATCATAGGAAGTCAATCAACTGATGCTACCCAGACTGCCATGCTGATTCGCCCCACAGGTGGTGAAGCATCTTACCGGTCTTGTAGAGGACGGATTCTGTCCTCGAAAAGCCCGAAGAGACTCTTCATCCGCCCATGGCGGATGGCGGATTCAGAGTGACAGGGGTAGAGAGAAACAGGGAGGGGAAACGACTTCTTATTATGCGATTGATAGTGCGAGCCACTGTGTGAACATCAATTAATGAACCGAACTACTCAAACAGCTTTTAGATTATTGTAAAAGGTATGCTTGTATTGAAGGGAAGTCCCGCCAACTCCTTTATCACTATGGCAATTGCCAATTTCATGGCAACATTTGTCTTTGGAATGCTCTACTTGTTCCATACGAATGATGAAGGAGAGCGATACATGCTTCTTCTTCTTGCAACATGTGTTTTGCTTTTCTCAGGTATCCTCATGATTGTTCTCTACGGTTACTTTCAGAAACGACTTGAGGAGGCGAAGAAGATCTCGGGTACAAAAAATCCGTCGAGAAATTCCTGATGTTTGTAATACTCTCTTTATGAAAGTTCTTATTACCGGTGCAACAGGGTTTATAGGAAGTCATTTAGCCGAGAAGCTTTTTGACAAAAGATATGATGTGCGTGTACTCGTACGCTCGACCTCAAATCTTCAGTGGTTGCAGGGAATTGCGTTTGAGAAGGTAGTCGGAAGTCTTTCTGAAAAGGATTCCTTGAAAAAGGCGGTTGAAGGAGTTGATTATATCTATCATGTTGCCGGAGTTGTCGCCGCAAAGAATCGGGAAGGGTTTTTTCAGGGGAACGTAGAGGCCACGCGCAATCTTCTTGAAGCAACGGCCGAAGTCAATCCCAATATCAAGAGGTTTGTTCACACTTCAAGTCTTGCTGCGGTAGGCCCGGCTCGTTCCGAACATGAACCGGTTGATGAGACAGTTAACCACAGACCAATTACTACCTATGGGGAAAGCAAGGCAGCGGCTGAAAAGGTTGTATCAGAGTTTGCTTCTCAGCTACCGGTAACGATTCTCAGACCTCCGGCCGTCTATGGTCCTCGTGATGTTGGAGTTTACATGTTTTTTCAGGTTGTTGTGAAAGGGTTCGTCCCTTTAATAGGTTTTGGCAAAAAAGTTGTAAGTCTTGTTCATGTTGATGATCTGGCCCATGGATTCATTCTTGCTGGTGAAAATAACCGAAGCGTTGGCGAAACTTACTTTATCAGTTCTGAAGAACTTTATACCTGGGAGGAGGTGGGAGATGTAGCGGCCAAGATACTTGGAAAGAAACGTGTACGCCCTTTGCGTGTTCCGCACGCAGTTGTCTACACTGTGGCGGGACTTAGCGGATTTCTTGGGAAATTTCGAAAAAAATCACCAATTCTTGATCGTGAGAAAGGAAAGGATATTACTCAATCCTTTTGGATTTGTAATGTGGATAAAGCCCTGAAAGACTTTGGATACAGACAAAATGTCTCCTTGGAGGATGGAGTAAAGTGGACAGTTGAATGGTATAAAAACGAGGGGTGGTTGTAACATTATCCATTTTTTCGGTTCTTTGAACGATGAGTGGGATGAAGTTCGTCACAAAGTAGCCTAATAACGTAACATGTTTTCTTCTTACCTCTCTTTTGACTATATTCGTAGAAAGGAGTTTGTCAGTTTTTAGTTTGTTGAGTAGAGAAACAGCAAGTATTACAACATTGGAGGTGCGTATAGAGTCGTTTGGGAACGTATTACTGAACAGAGCGATGCAATGGAGGTAAACCGACAGAGGTATTACTGGTCATCGCACGACATGAACTCAACTAACTGAACAGATTCCGATGAAGAATACTGCATTGTTTATCACATCTCATCTTAGAGTGATACGCTGGGTTGTTCCTGCTTTCCTGTCTCTTATAGTAACTCTTCCTACTCTTAAAGCTCAAACTGCCGGTGGTGGCTCTGCCGTTCCATTTTTGCAGATTGCTCCAAATGCGCGATACGCGGCAATGGGAGAGGCCGGTACCGCAATTGCAAATGATGTAAACGCTACGTTCTTCAACATCGGTGGGCTTGGTTTCAAAAAGCATACGCAAGTCAGTATCAACTACTCAAAATGGCTTCCCCAATTCAATGCCGATCTTCATTACGGGTTTCTGACCGGCTCAATGTTCATTGAGGATCTGGATGGAACAATCAGCGCTCACATCACATATCTCGATCTCGGAGAGTTTCAGCAGACATTCGATGATGGAACTCCAGGGCAACGCTTCCGATCACAAGAGTATGCCATCGGGGCCGGATATTCAACGGAATTGTCGGACCATCTTGCGGCAGGAATGCAGGGACGTTATATCGAATCCAACCTTTCGAGCGTCAAGGTAGCAGACCTTGAGGGAAGTGGTGTTGGGCGAAGCTTCGCCCTCGACCTTGGTCTGCTCTGGAAACCGAGAACCGATTGGAGTATGCCGGAGGACTTCCTGAATCTCGGTTTCATGCTCTCCAATCTCGGTCCCAAGATTCACTATATCGACATTCAACAGGCAGATCCACTGCCGACGGCCTTGCGCATTGGTGTAGCCTTTCACGTCGTTGAGGATGAGTTCAACGATCTTACGTTCACCGCTGATATTAGCAAGCTACTCATTAACCGCACAGATTCCGGTCGTAAGGTTGACCCTGTGCCAATCTCTCTTGTCACAGCCTGGGGCAACGGTAAGGGAGTAGAGGTAAGCCTTGGTACTGAGTATTGGTATGACGAGGCCATCGCACTCCGAGCAGGATATTTTACCGAATCAGAAGTTAGCGGTAACCGAGAGTTTCTGACTTTTGGCGCTGGTGTTCGTTACCAGGAATTTGGCCTTGACTTTAGCTACATCAACACAATCGAAGAGGCACATCCTTTGGCAAACACGCTTCGTTTCTCCCTTCTTGTTGATCTTGATTAGTTGACCTTGATTATCAAAAAGCATCACCATAATCACTCTGTCGGTCTTCGGTAATCCAGCAGACTTGAGCTAAACGATAAACTTGAACAGCCTGGTCATTTGCATGATCGGTCTGGTCTGTTGTGTTATTGGAACAGGCTGGAATTCTGTGTGGGAAGACTGATGCTACTCTCCAGGTTTCCACCCGAGTGCGCGGGCTAACTCCTCGGCTTCCAAAGCACGTTTGTGCGTTGGAAAACGGAAGAAGAAATCACGAAAGGCATCCCGGGCTTCGTCTCTCTTTCCAAGTCCTTGCTTTGCTGTTGCTACCAGGAAAAGCACTTCAGGAACATCAGGCGCCAGGGAAAAGGCATAGTTGAGACTTTCCAAAGCATCTTCGTAGTCGCCGATCAAACATTGTACTTCGCCAAGTTTGATCCAGGGTTCCGCTTTGTATGGCTGCAGAACAGCCCACTCTCGATAACTTTCGATTGATTCAACTCTTTGACCTATCCGATAGAGCAACTCCGCTTTTTGAAAGTGAGCTTGCACATTTCTCGGATTGCAGATTATAGCGGAATCAAGATACATTACCGCGGAGTCGTGCTGATAAAGCATATCATATGCTTCTGCGAGAACCGTGAGAGCTTTGACATAGCGTGGTTCAATGGTTAAAGCTGTGCGAAGCGGTACAAGGGCGTCTTCAACCAGCCCGTTGTTAAGGCAAGCATCGGCCAATGAGTAGAGCGCACGAGCCGAATCCGGAGTATGCCGAACAGCAAGAGTTGCAAAAAGGAGCTCGTTATCGAAGTCGCTACGCTTTTTGCAAAGGTGGATTAACTCCAACCAAGCTTGAAGATTTGCAGAATCTTTGTCAACCGCATACCGTAGTGAGTCCCAAGCCCGATCATCAACAGTGTAAATCGAATCGAGTTGTTGATACTCTGACCACTCTTGTCCCCGCAGTGCCTGCGTTGAAAAGAAGCCGATAACTAAGACGATTAAAAGAAGCGTAACAAGCAATCGTTGGAAAGGAAAATCATTCACAGTATTATTCCAGCTCATGTTGGTACCAATAATCTATCGACTTGTTATTGATCTCTCAAGATTCTGATGCCTGTGACACGAAAAATCATAATCGGCTTGATTGCTACGGCTATTATCACTTTTACATATCTGGGATTCAGATTTTGGCATGATACGTCATCTGACGATTCTGAAGATGATATCGTGATAGTCCATATTCCTTCAGGTGCCAGCTTTGACGTAATCCTCGATTCACTCGATCAGGCAGGTCTTATCAACGACAAAATCTCTTTTCGACTGCTTGCGACAGCTACTGGAGCTGATGATGACATTAAAAGTGGTTCATACAAGTTCCAACGAGGTATTTCACAGGCAAGATTACTAAATGCGTTGCAAGAAGGAGACTCTTTGATTCGCGTGAAGGTTACCTTTCCGGAAGGAGTGACAATACGTCGAATTGCCTCTATTGCTTCTAAGAGGATTGGGCTTGACTCCGCTGAACTGGTGGATTTGGCGAACGATAGAGAGTTTTTGGCGTCGATTGGACTTAATGCCTCCACAGCCGAGGGCTATCTGATGCCTGATACCTATTTCATGTACTGGGGTGCACCCCCTGAGTTATTACTTCGGGAGATGGCAGCGCTTTTTCTGAAGTATTATGACGAACAGAAGAAGAAGCGTGCAACTGCGATCAATCTTTCTCCATATGAAGCAGTCACCCTTGCCTCACTTGTTGAGGGGGAGGCTCGTGTTGATGAAGAGAGACCCATTATTGCCGGTCTTTATCTGAATCGCCTCAGGAGAGGGATGAAACTCGATGCAGATCCCACAATACAATACATACTTCCTGATGGTCCCCGACGACTACTCTATGACGATCTGAAAATCGAAAACCCCTACAATACATATACGTATAAGGGGCTGCCACCAACACCGATTAATAATCCTGGTCGTGCATCAATTGAGGCAGTACTTGACCCTGCAAAGCATGATTTCATTTATATGGTTGCAAAGGGAGATGGGAGCAGCGCTCATACATTTAGCAGCACGAAGGGTGAGCATGATCGGGCTGTGGCAGCATACAGACGTCGGGTAAAAGGAAACCGATAGGCCAATCGGAGCAGCAGCTCAGAACTTGATTCTTGGTGTTAAGAACAACGAAAACGGGTGCTCAAATACTTTGTGATTTCTGAAGATATTTGTATTGACTGCACGGGCTTCAAACCAGATGGTTGAGCTGAAGCGTATGGTTATGGAACTTCGGAGCGCTAAATCGTTAATGCCAGTTGAGAGGCGCAGGTTTTCATCAGCCGTGGTATATGCGATCCGGATAACAGGTGATATGCGATGCACGTATCCCGCATGTTCGAGAGCTCCATTCACTCTTTTCAATTCTGTAAACTCCTCAAGGCCAACGCCGGCAGTTAAGGAGAAGTTGCCTATCTCCGTCAAGAACTCTTTCTCTCCCAAAAGAGCGCTACTTAGCGAGTGAACGAAAGAACGATTTGTCGATTGCGTAGAGTTGATTGTTTCTTCGGTTGCATCTGAAAAACGTATCCTTCCCGTCCATTGATTGTAGCGAAGAAGGGCAGAGGCTCCATATGCGGGCACGAGCAGGCGTTCGGGTAAAGGTCCGATTGCTACACTTCCAGAGCTGAAAGGGAAAAGAAAGGCGAATTCGAGAAGGGGAGAGGCAATCCCGAGTCTGCCAGTTCCATCAGCCCAGAAGTCAAGATTTGATTCCGGAGCACCAAGAGCTACAAAACCGTTCAATTCCTCTCCTATGCTAATGTCGAAACGATCCCAAATGGACCATGTGATACTATGGTTTCCTGTCCAGTCGTGATGGTCGAATGACGTTCCCAGATCAATTCGGGTGCTATAGTTTGCCATCTCATCTCTCGACCTCAACAGTTCCTGGTAAAGATTTTCTCCAAGAGCCACACGTATTACATCGGTTGGGAATACTTGCAGTTGTCCAAGTGAAAGGAAGAGGATGCGACCGGTATTGACACTGTTATCTGGGAACTGTGCTCGAATACGATAAAGAGAGTGACCAGATTTCTGTCTGATGTATCTAACCTTCAAACTGTCCACTTCAACTACCGAGTAGTATCGAAGAAGAGATGTCGTTGTTCGGGACTCCAGTGTTTCCGATCCAACTGTCCATTCATATATAACCATGGCTTGAAGGTTCAGCGGGGAGAACAGTCTAACCAGCATGCTTAGGACTGACACAAGAAGTAATGCTGTTCTGGAAATTGGTGGCATCGCGTTTGATCGAATCTAACGTTCGATCGATAAATACTTCAAGTTAGTTCAAAAAAATAACAGGGGTTGCCCAGATTGTCTGCTGCGTCTCAAAGAAAGCCTCTTCTCCTAAAAGTCCGTGAAGAGAAAAGCCAGCCCTCAAACCAAATAGATTTGAAAATCGTTCGAACCAACTAACTGATAGAGTCTCTCCAAAGAGCTGCAACGTTGCTGTTCGATGTAACGTTCCATCGGAACGAAGAAAACGAAGTTCTCCACGTACCAGGAGTTGAGGTGTTAAAGAGGATCCCGTAGTGATGTATTGATTTGCGGAATCCCGTCGGAGTGTTGTTGCTTCGATTAATCCTGCACCAGCCT
Source organism: Chlorobiota bacterium (assembly GCA_021296135.1). Taxonomy (GTDB): domain Bacteria; phylum Bacteroidota; class Ignavibacteria; order OLB7; family OLB7; genus JAGWAZ01. The sequence goes on from JAGWAZ010000074.1 coordinate 6,975, forward strand.
TGATCCGAAACCACCCTTTGAGGGAGGATATCCACGAGACTGGCAAAGTGCCATAGAGCGTAGCTGATTTGCTCATCAATGAAGGTGTAGCGCTGTTGGTGCCAAGAATCTGGTTCCTGTTTGAAAAGGTCGCGCTTCCACCTATATGCATCAGATCGAAAGACATTCCTGCTCCATGTGCTGCAGTATTTTTCCCTCCGACCAAGCTGCCAAGTTGCTCGAGGCCAAGGGGAGCCTCGTACCATGCCCAGAAGGTTCCATGCTCAATACCGAGCCGGGCACGATGATAACTGAGTAGTGGCATTCCTACCCCCTCAAAGCCCAGACCTCCGAAGAGTTTGATATTTCCTGTAAGTGGAATCCGGGTATTGTCCAGACTTAGTTCTGTTCCGGTAGATCTGTTAAAGAAGGTGTGTTCGTATGAGGGATAGTCCGGTCTATCGCTGGAAAAGCTTGATTGATAGTATTCAGGAGTTAGACTCTGATCAAGAGGCTCAATTCCCTCCTCGCTCCAGAAATAGTTACGGCGAAGTAACGAGTCGATAATGTCTCCGTCCAAAAACAAAGTGGCGTCATCAGTGATAATCTGATTCCCAACTTTTACCCGAACGATTCGCTCTTGAATTTGATCGGTGATAGGGTCATAAAATCCGGTTATTGTAATGCGGAGGTTGTCGTCAAGGCGAGCTGTTGCAGCTTCAGGATTGTCTCGTGTAAGCCATAAGTTGAGGCTGTCAATAATATCCGAGGCTAACTGTTGATGGAAATTCTCATCGGTATTCTGAAGTGTCCAGCTGAGGCGATAGACTTCCTGCGCATCAAGGTTCTGAGATACGACAAGAAAGAAAAGGAGGAGAGGAAAATGAAACAGGATACGAGATGCACTATAAATCTTCATAGTTCAATTCTTCTCTACTGTGCTTCTGTCCCCGCTGATCCCAAACGTGGAGCTTGAAAGCTAATCTCTGGGATGGGTCTTTCGGCTCTATTTTCCAGATCATGCGTATGTGTCGAGTGAACCAGTTAATTTGGGTATCAACGAGTTCGGGGTCCTCTGCATTTCCACTCGCAACGCGACAGACTGCTGTGTTATCTCGACCATTGATTGTCCCATAGGTGACGGTTTCAATCAAGACACCGTTTCCACGTTTCTCTCCGATAGTAATTGTCGGCTTTGGCAGTGAACGGAGCGTAGCTGGTTTGGAATCGTAAAACTTTCCATCAACATAACGCTGAAAAACGACCTGACCACTGTTGGCTTTTGGGGTGTATTCGAGTATCGGTGAATGATTCTGTATATCGGTACGACCATTCTCTATGACCGAAACACTGAGGAGGTTTATATCAACGCCATCTGATGAGAAGTCAAGCGAATATGTTTCCCCGGCATACATTACTTGCGGTATCCTTGCATCGTCCAGGTCCCTTGCGTTCACAACAAATGATACTATCACCGATCCACCATTCGGGGCATTTAAGGATACTCGTACTTTCTTTTGGCCTGTCGATGGTGCCGGGCCAACCAGATCAAGGTAGTTCGCTCCTGCTGAAGAGATGCGAACTCCAGGAGTGCCTGAGACACGAATGTTGGAAGTCCGCGATACGCCAAAAATAGATACCCTGTTTTTCCAGGTTCCACCTGGTGGAGCATTCAAAGCATCACGATTGGGAATCGCTCTGAACCCTGCACTTCCGGGAGGTTCTGCTATCAGTGAGAAGAGTTCATCCAATCTTGAAACGGCATCATCGGGAGAACCGTCTGAGGTAAGCGTAGGGGCGTTCCTGATTGCAAGAAGATATTCGTCAGATGTTGCAGGGATTACACTAATCGAAAAGTGGGCGGTGTCCTTCATTAAAGCACGCTCAGCAATTACCCGTTCAACACGAGAACGGGCCTGAGGAGAAGAAATCTGTGGCGGAATAATTGGTTGTGCCTCGGCCTCAACCGATACAACGTAGACCGCCGAAGTTGTTTTATCACCCTGATCCCAGTGAAAAGAGACACTGCTGTCTGTCTCTTTTTTTAGACGGCCTTGTTCTACAGGGAGAGCATTTCCGGTCACTGTATCCTCAATTCCAACGATCCGAAATTCTACCTTTTCGAAAGAGCCGTGAGCACGAACAATGTTGATGGTATCTCGAGGAAGTCTTCCTGCAAGGGTGTCAACGTTGAGGCTTGCCGGAAGAATTGGAATTAACAGTGCCGGTTTCTCGACGTCCACTTCAAAATCTGTGTTGATGAGTTGAGCAATGGCTTCTTCAAGCTGAGCGTCGTACTGCTTTTCTGATGGAGAAGTGCCGAGCAACAGAATGATTGCGGACAAATAAAGCACGAAATAGACTTCGACGGAAAGTCGGCGTCTCTTTGGTCCGTTGTTGCTGATCCTTGGCAAACTCATTGTTCCTCCACAGATTGCTGACTCTTACGATCTGCCAGCGAGATGCCATCGGAGGCTGAAGTGGCAATGTGACGCTCAATCTCTTTTCTGACGTGGTACTCCAATTCTTTCCCAATGAGCAGCTCGATTCGGTCATTCATAGTTCCGATCGAGGAGACGAGCCTGTTCAGGAGCTCGTTCGTTCTCTCAAGCTTTTCCGAATGCTGCTTTAGTTGCTCAAGGCCCTGAATTTGTTCCACACGGTCCTTCAATTCCTGAAGGCTTTTCTGTTCTCCACGAGCAATCTCTTCAAGCCGAGCACCGAGGGTTGCATACGTCCCTCCAATATCTTCAAGCTCGTCAAGAACCTCACGGATAATGGATATATCCTCGGAAGTAGTGGCCGTAGTTGTCTGATGAGCTACGTCGATGGGCTGATCTATATCAAGGTTCAGGTCATCATCAGGAGCATAGAACAAGACTATGAAGAGAAGCAAGAGCATTAAGGCTTCAATGCCGATGCCGATTAATGCAATGTTTTCACTGAGAAGTCCCGCAAATCTGAGGGCAAGAAATATGAGCAGGAGAACAGCGCCGAGGTAAACGAGCGCCTGCACATTGTTAAAATAGTGCCGGACAATGATCTCTTCCATGAAGACCCTTGTTCCAAGTCGGATTCCAAGTGGATGGCCAATTCTGAAGGTTTCGCCACTGGATGAAATTGTAAACTCGGATCCACGAACAACAATCCTCCAGATATGAAAAAGCGATGGCAATACAGGATTACGTTGCTCAATAGTTAAATCGAGCCAGTATTTCTGCAACGCAACACGCCCCGTGAAGGCTACAAGGTTTGTGATTGATTGCTCATTCATGAATTTTGCAAGATAGCGATTGCAGTCTCTGTGCGCAATGAGTGTTGAATTTCTACCGGATCAATTTTCCATCGTGATCATGTCAATTGGTTGTAGCGTTTGTAAATTGTTTAGTATGAAGAAGAAAACGATTGATTCTACATATCATGTCTGTCCTGTCTGTAAAAATGACACTCCGGCCGATAAGGTGTATTGTGTTGTTTGTGGTGCAGAACTTGAACGTCACGATGAGGAGAGAGAAATTGAATGGGAAATCGTCCGTACCGTAAATACGGTTGTTGAAGCAGAGCTGATTGCCGGACGATTGCGTTCATATGATATCCCCGCTATTGTCCTCTCGCAAGTAGACTCAACCCGAAACTTCACAGTCGGTGAACTTGCCATTGCAAAGGTCTTTGTTCCTCAGTTCGCCCTTGAAGAAGCAGCAAACATTTTGGCCGTTGACGAGGACGAATTTGGTGACAATGGTATAAAAGATATGGGAGATGAGGATGAGTGAAGGGAGTTCTATGGAATCAAACCAGACGTTAGCAGAGGTTCAAGAGAAGGGGGGATGGCCACATGGTCCATCAAAACTTGAGCTACGGTTAGGAAATGATCTCACCCGCGTTCTTGTTGCTTTGATCGGTATTCCAGTAGTGCTGGGATTGCTCTATCTCGGTGGTTGGGGACTCACTCTTTTGGTAATTGGCATTTCGATCGGAGCGATGCTTGAATTCTACTGGATGCTGGAGAAGCGCGGCGCTAAGCCCCTTAAAACACTCGGAATTGTCGCAGGGGTTGGTTTCATTTGTGCTGCTTCAGGGCTTTGTCAGTTGGAAAGTCAGTGGTCAATTCGAGTTTCGATCTTTCTGGTAATTACTATCCCGATAGTTTTTATCCTCTCTACGCTGGTCGGGGGATTTAGACTCCCTGACAAGGAAGGGCTTTCCTCGGTTATCTCGACGATTATGGGATTTTTCTACATGCCGTTTCTTATCGCAACATTATTGGGAACTATGCCTGTAATAGAACGGATCTTTCTTCAATGGTCAATCGATGTCCACCGAACTTTGCCATTACCGTTAGGAAGCCATTACGTCTCTGTGTTCATTGTCATGCTCTTTGCGGGCATCTGGATCTGTGATTCAGGTACATATTTTGCAGGGCGTGCTTTTGGGAAGCACAAACTCTTTGAACGTGTCTCGCCAAAAAAAACATGGGAAGGAGCGATTGCCGGCGCAGGAAGTGCAATCATTGGGGTAACCCTGATTACGATCTGGTTGTTTCCCCAGTTGCGATGGTATGACGGTGTAATTATCGGCGCAATCATCGGTGTTATGGGTCAAACTGGGGATCTGGTGGAATCTCATCTGAAGCGCGCTTGTGGAGTCAAGGATTCTTCACAAATTATTCCCGGACATGGAGGGGTCTTGGATCGCTTTGACAGTCTTCTCTTTGTAGGGCCAGCCGTTTTTCTTTACTTGTATTCTCGTATGTTGTTTGTGGGGTAGACAACCCCCATCTCGCCGCAGGATCAGTTGGCTGATAAGGCCAAATTCACTAACTTTGTTTTTGTTACAAAAAGAAGCAGATGATTTTGTCTCCGTTCTATTAACAATTCTACTCACAAATTTTGGAGAAAACAATGT
>JAGWAZ010000074.1:11879-12750 GCA_021296135.1 Chlorobiota bacterium
TATGCTCTGGCAGGATGTGGCTAGGATGAACCGGTTCCGCCTTCATCGGATAACTCCTCAATGAAAGCTACAGCACCATATCCGACAGGGTGGTTAGGACCGTTTATGACTACCGTAAAGGTGACGCTGCAGTGTGGTTTCCCTGAGGAACCTCAGTTAGTAACCCTTACAGTGACCTACTGCATTCCAGGTGAGGGCTTTATTCCTACAACACAGTACAAGATCACAAGCGTCACTGGAGTACCTGTTGGATGTACGTTTTGGCCTGATGATATGCGCGAGATTGGGAGAAAGCTCATCGAGCAGAACCCTGCTAAGTTTGTATGTGGGGATGAGTGCCCTTTCATCTTTCCGCAGTGGTCGGTTGGGTGGGCACATTGATTATTTCCCATGCAATCCAGACCCAAATGCAGAAGCCTGTGTTGATCTGTATCATGTTTGCTGCGATTGTGACGGTTCATTGACTCCCTATTATCAAGGATCAACGCCTTCCGGAGCGTTTTGCGATGAATCATCAGGAGATCCAGGCTGTTTGAATCGTTGTCCAGCTCCCGATCCTATCGAACCGGTACAGTGTCCGTAGTATCAAACGTGCCTGTTGAATTGAGTGTGGGTTGTTACTCGGTAGCAACCCACACATGATTGACCTGTATTGAGGTAACATTCCTTGATATTGGAGTTGTGAGCAACAGGTGCGACCGCTGTTGTTGAGGGGTTAATTTCCTTGTCAAACGTAAACGTAACTTTGTTATGGTATTCTCTACATTTACGTACCGAGTATGTGGGTTTGTTCTGCTCTTCCTTACGGTGAACGCTGCTGATCTCGATGCACAGAAATGGCAGCGACTTGCCGTGGACTTGCATGATGTGG
>JAGWAZ010000075.1 GCA_021296135.1 Chlorobiota bacterium
ATAAGCCGTTCGGTGGTATACTGAGCAGTGGAGGCGAAGCCCGACAGGGATTCAACAGTCGTGAGAAGGACAAGGAGATAATTCGCATCACCGATATTCTCAGGCAGGAAGTGTTGACAGTAGATGATGTGTGGAAGATGTGGGAATGTAATTGCACCAATCAGCCCAGCAATACGACCTCTTACGGCTGGGAAGATTGTGATTCTCATGGCCTTGACTCAGGCCGTTCTACGGCCTTCTCTTCCCCAGGTCAATCCCGCGGTTCGAACACGATTGATGCCATGCGACCTCGCAACTCTACCACCATACTTCAAAGCTCTTCAAAAACGATGCTTTGAAAATAAATGGCCGACTATAATTCCCTTTTTTTCTTTGCCTCTTTCTTCGACAAAGATGCCTTCTTTGATGAGGTAAGGCCATTCTTTCCGCTTACTACTTTCCATGATCTCCACCATCGTTCATCGTTACTCGGTGCTTCTATAGTCCGCACAAAATACCAAAATGTTAGCTGAAGGTTATGAACGCACAACAGATATGTGGGGAGTTCATAATCTTAACGTTGCAGTGCGGATTAGCTAACAGCGACGGGGGTACGTGGGGGACGAACGTGGGGATGAACAGTTTGGGCGGCCTCCTTATAATAGTCCAACATTTTCCCGAGAATGATTTCCCACCTGTACTTCTCTGCTTCAAAGCGTGCATTCCGGCCCATTGCCTTGCGTAGCACCGGATCGATTACCAACTCGGCAATATGCTCGGTCATTATCTCAAACTGATCGATCGGTGACAGAAATCCGGTTATACCGTCGACCACAAGATCGCTGCTTCCCGTTGCTACCGAACAGACGGAGGGAAGGCCGGAGGACATCGCCTCAAGCACAACATTGCCGAAGGTTTCAGTTGTGCTTGGAAAGAAGAAGATATCAGATGAAGCGTAGGCTCGAGCCAAATCCTTTCCGTTAAGATGGCCGGTGAAAATCTGATCCTGAAGTGCTTCCTGCAGTCTCTCTCGTTCAGGCCCTTCTCCAACGATCATCAGTTTGTGAGGTATCTGTTGCTGCTTAAGGCGCTTGTGCGTTTCGATGAGAAGGTGAACGTTCTTCTCCTGTACAAGCCGGCCAACGTAGGTGATAAGAGGGATACCATCAGCTACGCCCATTTGGCGTCGCCACTCAACTGAACGATGAAGAGGAGAAAAACGATCTGTCTCAACACCCCGGGCCCAGATTCTTATGTTCCCTTCTATACCACGTCCGCGAAGCTCATCAATCATTGATTGTGACGGAACGCAGACAATATCACATCGACGGTAGAAATATCGGAGATAACCAAGAAGCCAGTTCTCAAGAAAGTCAAGGTTATAATACTTCAGGTAGGAACTGAAGTCTGTATGATATGTGGTGACAAGAGGAATCTCCTTGCGCCGAGCAAATCTCATAGTCCAACGGCCAAGAAGGTCAGGAGTTGCGACATGGATGATATCAGGTTTGAAGCTGGTCATGCGGTGTCTAAGAGCGGGAGTGATGATCGTTCCTACACGATATTCGCTACGACCCGGTGCTGGTATTGAGGGGGCTGAGACAAGCGTTCCAGCATGATCGAGTTCAGGATTGCGAGATGTGGGGGCAACAACTAACACCTCTATGCCAATCGACTCAAGGTATGCAACGAGACGATTTAGGGTCAATGTTACACCGTCGGTGATATGATTGTATGAGCCTGAATAGAGGAGAACGCGTCGTGGCCCTTCAACCAGGGTTGAACCTCTGCGTGTGGTCGAGATCTTCATACAACTACATTGCGTATAATCACAACAACGTTGAAACATAACACTTTTCAAGGAACTTTACGCTTCTCGCGGGTGCTTCGTTGTGGAGGCTTAACAGCCAGTTTTATCTGGAGAGAATATTCTTACTCTATCTCGATTGTCGGGTGTCACATTGTAGTCTGAAATATAGAAGTTTGATTTTAGCCTGAAAATGGCAGAGTTTATCCCTACCTTTTCCGTTGAACAAGGTAAAAGGTTATACATCCAAGAAGGGCGGCCACGAATAGTGATTGGAGCGCTATGCGGAAGTCTCCGTCCAGGAGTGAGATCAATCCACCGGTTAAAAAAAAGAATGTTCCAACAAAGATTCCCGTACCCCACCATCCTGCGCGGCGAATCAAGTCGAGAAATCGGGTAGCCGTGGCGTTTCTCATGTTCGTTTGACTACGACAATGGTAATATCATCATGTTCTTCTGCCTGTCCAACAAAATGGGAGAGCCTGCTCAATACTTCAGAGCGAATTTCTCCGGCATTCTCTCCATTTGAAGCTGCTTGCTTCAGCCTCTCTTTTAATCGTTTCTCTCCGAACTCTTCACCCGCCTCATTGACGGCCTCGGTTAATCCATCTGAGTAAAGGAGCACAACATCGTTCTTCCCCATATCGAAGATTTCCGGTTGCAGAGTCGAGCCAAGTCTTCCCCCGTGCGTCAATCCAAGAGCAATACCCTGAGGCTTGCGTTCAATGATATCTCCGCTATCTGCACACCAGTGGAAAAGGCTGTTGTGTCCAGCACGCCAGAACGTGCAATGATCTTCAAAGTCAATAGTCATCATGCCGACGGTGATAAAGGTCTGACGGCTGAGTCGCACGCGAAGCGTATCGTTCAGGCCAACAAAGAACTCGTTTGGATTGGCTACGTGTATCGAGAGGGCTCGAGCCATGCCTTGGAACTTTGCCATAATGAGAGCAGCCGGCACACCTTTCCCGGAAGCATCTGCAACCAGGATTCCCTTGGACCCGTCTGCAAACGAGAGATAGTCATAATAATCGCCACCGATCTCCACGGCAGGAAGCATTGCACCACTGATGTCAAAGCCAAAGATCTGAACGTCTTCTTCGGGTAAAAGACTTTGCTGCATTCGATACGCAGCGCGAAACTCATCGGTCAACAACTTTTCCTGTTTGTGCAACATCCGACCACGACGACGAGCGCTGAATATGCTGCCGACGACACTGACAAAGAGCACGACAAGGATGTTGGCTGTCAACGTGGTAGTCAATAGCGAGAACGAGAAACCGAGGCGTCCATGCTCTACAAGAAGCAGGAGTTCGTATGCGATGAGTGAGCCGACTACACCACTACCCAGCCAGAGACTTATGCGTAGCATCTGCTCGGCATTCCGGCTTAACGACAGACCACGTTGTTCGATAAGACTTGTACTACCGTAACCAAGGAGCGTAATCGGGAAAACAAAGAATCCGATTGAAAGAAGAGCGTGGGTAACCGCTTCCCATGTGAAGTACCACGAAGAGCCGCCAGATAGTGAGGCATAGAGTGTTCTTCCAAGACCCCAGAGAACGAAAAGAAGAAGAGCTGATCCATACGCGGTTAAAAGAAGTTTCCAGAGTGACATTGGCCTTTCTGAATTACTTCTGGGAAGCTTCAGCAACGATCGGCGTCTCTCTGATCTTGTTATGACTCTCTGTGGCGTATCACTCATTATTCAGTGGGGGTTGGACTACTATACTATCTTTACGAGACTATCTTTACGAGTTCCCTTATGTGGATGAACGTATGGTTCTGCGCAAACAAGATGATAATAATACCTCGATTTCATGATTCGCCACTATCTGACATTTCAACATCAGGCTGAACTGTTACACCAAAACTTTGTCGGTTGGACGTTCGATTCCTGTTGGTCGCAGGAGAAAGAACGGGTTTACCTGAAATTGTTTCAGGGAGATACAGCCGGTTTTATTGAAATTTCCCTGAATCTGCGTCTCGGTTATGCACTTCCACTACGAGAGGTTCACCGGGCAAAGAAGAATACTATCGATCAGTTTACTACTCTATCCGGTTCGATTCTCACGGCCATCTATATGCATGAAAGTGAGCGGGCGATACATTTGCAGTTTGATAACAATGAGCAACTGCTTCTTTTCTTTTATGGCAAAGGAGCCGGAAACATAGTGCGGGTTCAGAGCGGAGAGGTCATCGAGTCTTTTATGAGTGTTGCAGATGAGTATAACACTGCTCTATCGGAAGAGAGTGAGATCGTTTTACGTCGTGATGACCTGATTGAATCGATCATTGCCTCAGGCAAACCCCTTCTTGCAAGCCTCAGTTCCAGTTTGCGAAGCCTTGGCAAACGGCTTGCTTCCGAAGCAGTTTGGCGAGCCGGATTATGGGGGCAAGCCTCAGTTCGGAAGTTGGATAGATCAGTTCTGGAAGCGCTTCTGAATACTGTCGACCAGCTCTATGCTGAGGCGGCTGGGAGCATGAGCTACTATGTCTACTATCTCGAATCTGACGTGATCTTTTCCCTGATATGCCTCACCTATCTCGAGGAGAATCTTGAGGTTGAACGTCGAGAAGAATTTGATGATATCGTACCGGCCATACGTGCTTGTCGTGCCGCTTGGTTCTGGAAGCATGAGTTCGGGAGTAAAGTGAATGAGTTGAAAAAACGACTGAGGAAGGAAGAGGAGCGGGTTTCCCGTTCGCTTGCGCATGCTGAGAATAGTACAACGTATATTGAAAGGGCTGAGTTATGGGAGATGATAGGGAATCTTCTACTGCTACATCTGAGTCATATCAAAAAGGGAGATGAACAGGTCGTCCTCGCCGATTGGGAAGGAATCGAAAGAGAGATAAAGCTTGATCGAAAGCGGACGCCGGCTGAAAATGCTGAGCGCTACTTCAAAAAGGCTCGAGGTGCTCGCATGGAGAGTGAACGCAGTCAGATACGGGCCAAGGAATTGCGAGGCAGGCTTGCCGAGCTGAGAAGGGCATTACAGAGACTGGAACAAGCCCAAAACCTGGATGACCTCGACCAACTCCAGAACGATTACCGAGCATTCTTTCCGAGGAAAGGCACGCAAAAAGAGATTCAGAGCGCAGATCGATATCGTCGATTTGTTGTTGATGGCGGATTGGAGGTTTTTGCTGGTAAGAATGCAGTGAACAACGACGAGTTGACGCTCAGATTTGCACGACCAAACGATGTATGGCTCCATGCTCGTGGATCGTCCGGTTCCCATGTTGTGTTGCGGTGGAACAATCCAAAGGGACGTCCACCCAAACGGGCTTTGGAAGAGGCGGCAATGATCGCAGCTTTTTACTCAGGAGCCAAACACTCGAACCTTGTGCCTGTTGCCTGGACGCGCAGGAAGTACGTGCGCAAGCCAAAAGGAGCTTCTCCCGGAGCAGTAATCGTAAGTCGGGAGGAGGTCGTAATGGTTCGGCCAATACTGCCTAAGCGAAGCAATGAAAGAATCGAGGAATGATGCTTGCGTTGCTTCGCTCAGTTTCGTTGCTATTCATCGAGTATCCGTGCTCGCTTTAGTTGCTGGAATTGCCAGTATCCCCTGAAGGGGCAGGCCCTGGCATCGGAGGTGGTATTACACCGGGAGGAGGAGGGGAGTTGCGCTTCTGAATGTGTACGCCTTTTGGAAAGGTGAAAGCGTCGTCAGGAATATCCGGGTTAATCTCGATGCTGACTGGTTCAAGACGGAATTCAAGGTCGTCAAGAGGCAGGAACGTGTGCAATCTGATTGGAACGCCGCGCCACATCCATATTGTATTGATCTCAACCTCGTTCTCTGTGCGGAAAACCTGCGTTTGGTAGCCGTTGATAGTTGTGTCACCTATCTTTTTTGCTTCTATTTGTTTAAGCGTGTACTCCGTCAGTGACATGGTCTTTGATTCGGCGGAGTCAAGATAGAAGCTGTAGTTCATCGGCATCTGCCATCCATATTGAGTAAGGAAGTTATATGTTCCGGTAAATTCCGGAGTTGTGATCGCTAAGGAATGATTCGGGAAGTTTGGTCCGCGATCCTGCACCGGCATTGTGCTATCAACAACTCGTTCATAACGACCGTATTCTTTGAAAATATGAGTGAGCGTTCCCCTTCGGTCTCCTTTCGTTTCCAACAGAATCAGCGCAGATTCAATGCCATAGGGAGCGGGCTCTCCATCCGGAGTACGGAACAACATTGAGTCCTTGCCGATCTCCGCAGTTGGGGGTTCAACCGCAAGGGAGGAGTCGACTCTCATTCTGAATGCTGCCGGTTCTGTGCCCCCCTCTTCGATTGCAGGAGAGTCATTGGAGTTTCCTCTCTCCTCAGTGCATGAGTTCAGGTTTATCAAGAGCGAGATACAAAACAGGAATAACGTTCCCCGGTTTGAAAGTACAAGTGGTGTTTTCATTACATCAATGTGAACATCAAAATGCGTGATATACTCCTCTATGTTTTAACGACCGGATCCATAAAGGACTTCCTCGATTTCATATCCGGCCGGAAAAGTAAAAAGTGAATCCAGAACAACGATATCGGTCTTGATCGATACCGGTTCGAGCAGAAAACTTCCTGCCTGACCATTTGTTAGGACAAGCTCTTCACGGATTGGCAATCCACCCCAGACCCATATTGTTCTGGTGAACGTCTGTCCTTTCTGCTGATAGACGCGACAGGCGTAGTTCCCCTGAAGTACCGTATCGGGAAGTCGCTTTCCCCCCGAGTGTTCCAGGGCAATCTCGCCAAACGGACGAGAAGTTGTTCGCCACGACTCACGATATTTTTGATAAGCGTTGTTCGGCATTTTCTGTCCCGTCTTGTCCCGCAAATCAATAACACCATGAACCGTTGGGGTCATAATAGCAAGTTGTTGGGGAGGAATCGCTGTCATATGCTTGTTTGCAGGTACTGCGCTGTCATGCCTCCGCTCCCGTACACCATAGTCAGTAAACGTAGTGCGACGGATTCCACGATAATCTCCCTGGTACTCCATCTCAACTATTCCCGAACGAAATGCAAAGCGGGCCGGTTCTCCGTCGGGCGTTGTCAGTGGAATCGTCGGTTCAATGGCGACATCTTCCTCTGTCCTTCCACTGGTTGAATCGGTCTGTTGCGCCGAGTTCTTTGACTGGTTGCAAGCAGCAAGCGAAACTGTGAATGCCAACGCATAAATATGCCACTTATGTCCGTTTTTCATAAACACGTAGATGCCACTCCGTACAGCTTTTCTCCTTACATGAATTTGGTAAGATAGGAAACACAGAAGAACCGAATCTGTTTTCTGGAATGAGATATGCCGCCGTTACCGAGTGTGATAAAGACTGTTAAAAATCATTGTTTAGCAAAAAAACGGTTGCGTTGCTCACAGTTTTCGGTGTATCTTTATACTCCCTTGAGCAGGAGAGGGCCTGTAGCTCAGTTGGGAGAGCGCGTGAATGGCATTCACGAGGTCAGCGGTTCGATCCCGCTCAGGTCCACTGAGCGGATTAAAAATTCAAAAAAAGAGAGTCTGAAATGGTTTTTTGTATTTTGCGTTGAACATTTTTAATTTTGAATTGAACACGGGGTGGTAGTTCAGTTGGTTAGAACGCTGGCCTGTCACGCCAGAGGTCGCGAGTTCAAGTCTCGTCCATCCCGCCAGATCCACAAGAAAAATATGAAGTGAGAAATTAGAAGTGCGAAGTAGAAATCCTTAATGCCATCGATTTCACATTCCTAACTTCGAACTTCTGACTTTATGCTTCTAACTCCATGCATAAAATTCTGGGATTCTCTCCGTTTTTAGCCGATTGGTTATATCCACATCTGGTTTGGGCGTGCCATTTATACGTTATTTTGGTTTTTTCTTCTCACCACAGACCTTCTACCTTATCTTAGTAAAAAGGCTTAACTGACTCTTCTCATTGTGACATATGTACTATGAGAAGAGTACATACTTCTGTCATGCCACAACCTCTTCCTCAACGCATATCGACTATCCGAACGGTCAATCACTGAATTTGGGTCCTTTTGAATTTGTCGATCATTGCCGCTCACATAGAAGCACCACTCCCTTGGTACTTCGTCGTTGCTAGCCATGGACGGCCTCCCGCTCTACAGTAGGGACGTAATCTCTGTCCGTAGTGCTTTATCAGTTACCAGATTAACGGGACGGCCCAGTAGGTCCTCCAAGTAAAACTGCACCCCGAAGCGTTTCGAAAGAGTTGCTTTGTGCACTCGGAGCAGGTTCAGGATTTCATCTCTGTTCATCAGTACTAATCAGGGGCTACTTTGCCCGCCTTATATCTGTGCTTCAATGCCCTGACTTCCAATAATTCATGCAAGGTCTCTATCTCAACGTAAATCCCAATCTCGCAAATAAGAACCGACCATTATAACTGAATTGAGGCGATCGTCTTGAATAGATAAACCGACCGCTCGATTGAAATAATTCATCCGATTCATCGGGATAAACATCCAGTAAATTATTTGCACCAATGGTAAGATTTAAGTTCTCTGTTAAGTTTCTTCCTATAGAAATATCTGTTACGATTTTTCCATCATAAACCGGCTCCACCTCTATTCCGGATAAAGGATCCAGGTTTTCATCAAATAATTCTTCGTTGGTCGCCTCTGTAGTTTCACCGAAATAGGTGTTTCTCAAGTAAACATTAAATCCGTACATGTCCAATGTATTACTGAGCGATAATTTAATTCTGGGAACCGCCCGCTCCAGGTAAATTTTGCTGGTTTGATCAAAGTAGGTATTCACCAGCCCTGCATTGCGCAGTCGATCCGATGCTTTAATGTCACCGTCCTGTTCTGTTTTAGAAAAGGTAGCTGCCAGATCGGATCGCAACCTAGCATCTTCATTGAACGATACATTGTGCGTTAATACCACATCAAAACCCAGCGAGCGCGTATCGATCGCATTGGCAAAGAAGGAAGCGCGAGTAGCCCCTGCTTGTTCGAATATAGCCTCCATTTCTGCCTGTTCCAATGAATCTTCTACGTCACCAGGGCTAAATTGACCGGTTAGTACAATTCGATCATCGATGTTGATGGCGTAAACATCAGCTGTCACTCTCAGGTTGGCGCCAGGAATACTACCGGTAAGTCCAAAGCTGAAGTTTTGCGAAGTTTCTTCCTTGAGTTCAGGAATGCCCAGTAATTTAGCAGCTCTTGACGTATTTGCAAATGTGCCTCTTTCCTGCGCTATGCTAACTCCACCAACCAATTCAAAAATGGTAGACGTTCTGCTGAAGTGTATTTGATGTAATGATGGCGCCCTGAACCCTGTGGAGGCAGCGCCCCGAATGGCAAAGTGATCGGCCAGTTTGTACCGCCCGGCAAATTTATAGTTGAAGGTGGATCCGAAATCACTGTAATTTTCAAACCGGATGGCACTTCCCAACAACAACGCATCGGTAAAATCAATTTCTACATCTCCATATCCGGCAATGCTGGATCGGTTTGCGTCTACATCGTTCGATGGTAGAAATCCTGCAAAGCATTGACATCCCGACGGGCGGTTTCTACCAAAAAAATCAACGGTATATAAAGAATCAGGTGTAACCGGGTTAACCAGGTTTCCGTTAACATCATAATTTCCATAGGATAATTCGGTTCCCGGACTAATTCCAAAATTCTCAAAACGATATTCAGCGCCAAAAGCCACGTTCATTCCGGAAAAGCTTCCGGGAGAGTCGAAATACTGTGATATGTCAAGGTTGGCGGTGTTTTGAGCAAACTCATGACCACCTGCATCAAACTCCGTAGGCGTAGAAGAGCCTAACGTTGCATTGTGCGTTTCAGTCATGTGAAATTGGAACTCATTGTATCCATAAACGTTGCTTAGATCAATATTCCAATTCCCGACTTTTCCGCTTAATCCTACACCAATCGATCGATCGACAATGTTTGAATTTATATTGGGAACCGTACCATTGGGATAAACCGAGGTAGTTGTTCTTTGTTGGTTTGGAAGGCGATAGAAACATCCGGAGTTCCCGTTTCGGTAACTCAAGCCGCCGAAGCTATACAATTCATAGTTATTTTGCAGCGGAACGCTTAGGTTCGCGAAAAACTTACCGCCGCGAATAGCTGATTGCCCTACACGCATGTTGAAGTCACTCCTTTGCATGCCCCGGGCAGTTAATTCATCCTCTGTAGCATCAAAATCGAGCAGGGTAGCAAGTGAATCTACATCAGGGGCATTCATGATTTTGCTTTTCAATTCATCACTGAAATAACTGACGCTTTGTGCGTAATGCTTTATGTCGTTTGAGTCAAGAGCGGCTATATTGGCTCCACCATTCAGCGCGACATTTTCTACCGAATTCAAACCATTGAAAATCTCACCTCTAAATTCCTGCATTCTATTGGACCAATCGCGAAAATTAAATTCACCGGACATATTTATAAAACCACCACTTTTTCCTAAGGATAATCCATAATTAATACCCAGGTCAACCTTTTCGCCATCAATATCAGGAAGCTCACCGGCAAATGGACCAATTCCACTCGTAAAATTGGCGCCGGTAGTCAGTGATATTTTCAATTTATTGACGTCATCTTTTAATCTCAAATTGATCACCCCTGCAATGGCATCTGAACCGTACTGAGCGGCCGCGCCATCTCTTAATACTTCAATATTTTCCAAAGCAGTCGCTGGAATAGCGTTCAGGTCGGTGCCCACATTACCCCGGCCAAAGGTTCCGTTTACGTTAACCAATGATGTGGAGTGTCGTCTTTTACCATTAACTAAAACCAATACCTGATCAGGTCCTAATCCTCTTAATGAGGCCGGATCAATATGATCTGTACCATCTGAGATCGTTTGTGTATTGGACGAAAAAGAAGGTACCGTTTGATTAAGTAACTGATTTAACTCGGTTTGAGGCACGACATTGCTCATTCGGGCAAGTTTGATCACATCAACGGGCACAGGGGTCTCTAATTTTGTTCTTCCGATGGCGCGGGAGCCGATCGCAACGACTTCGTCCATAACGACTTCGTCCAAACCAATACCCTCGGTTAAGATAAAATCTGCCCGGATTTCCTGATCGGAAGATACGGTCACATCCTTTGATAACGATCCATATCCGATAATGCTTACACGTAGCGTGTAATTTCCCGGATCGAGGGATAACGTGTAATTCCCATCACTATCGGTTATCGTTCCGATCGTTGATCCAAAAACTAAAACAGTGGTTCCGGGTACAGGACCGTAATTATCAGTAACTGTACCGACAACGGTTCCTTTTTGAGCAAACAAAGAAGTGGTTGCCAAAAGGAATGTAACAAGGATTAAAAAGTAAAAATTCTTCATGTCCATATTAATTTAATTAACATATTGTACTAAATCTAGGTATGGCTCTAGATTAGACGATCTAAATATTTCAACTTAAAAAATAGTCATTATTATGGATGTGGGAATGTGGATAACATGGGGTGAATTCAAGTCTACAGTGCAACAGACGAAGGCAGTTGTGCCCTACCGGAGTAGATCTCCCATCGAGTGGCAGAGTCCAGAATCTTCCGTGATCTGTTCTTCAGAAGATACGCAATCTTCCTGAGTCTCTGTTGCTGATATGTTGCTGAAGTCAGTTCCCTGTGCAAAGAACCGACGGACCATCCCATTACCATTCTCATTGCTGCCACGCTGCCAAGGGCTGTACAGTTCACTAAAATAGAGATCACCCTTGGCTCTTCGACTCCCGAGAGCGACTCCCGACTCTTCAACATCAGCAAAATAAAAAAAAACAAGGAAACGGCCTACGCCGTTCCCTTACACGACGACATAGCATATACTCCCGACTCTTCTGCCTGGTTAGAAATCCGTATGACTGATTTCCAGCCAGTAGCCGTTGTCCTCATCCCAGAGCACGTAGACATTATCCTGGCCTTGCAGTGTTTTGTTATTGGTAAAGGTGTGAGTCGATGCGCTCGTGAGCAGCTCGATTCCATCCGTTCCTGTTGCCGTGCACTGAATAACCAGAATC
>JAGWAZ010000076.1:0-11627 GCA_021296135.1 Chlorobiota bacterium
ACGCTGAACATAACGCTCTTGCTAATGCGGTGCAAGGGCTTTAGCTTTCTATAAAATTTTTGCTTTCAATGAAAAAGGTAGACCTGTGAACGTCAACTCATCTTTCCACTCTTCTATATAAGACATGTTACATGCTAAATCTTCTCACTTGGAAATGCACCAGAGTGTAACGGAAATTTCTTTGTTGAGCAACGCTCTGGCTACTTCTACCTCCCCTGAATTACAACCTCTGTAGTAACTCCCGTGCGCTTGCTATCTGGCTGCTTGTAGGACGAGCTTTAATAAATCTCAGCAGTTCATTTTTTGCCTGTGAAATCTTTCCTTGCGCTTTCAGGACCCGTGCGTAGGCTATCCAGGCTTTCTCGGCAAGTCCTCCGGATCCACTCCTGAATTTGCGGAACTGGCTTGCTGCTCGGGAAAGTGATCCGGTCCTTTCCAGAGCCAGTCCGTAATAGTATCGTGCCGTATTTCTATACGACTTTGATGAGTTGGCGACAGGCTTCAGTTCTGTTATAGCCTGATTGTATGATCCGGCACAGAAATAGGCAAGCCCTTCGGAGTACTTTTCATCAAGTGATGACGTTGTTGAGCGTCTCGGAAACGTTGATATAGGAGCCGGGGAAGATCGCGGTTTGGATGATCTCGATGCCCTGCGGTTTGGTTTAGTCTTTGTTAGGTTCTTAGCCCTTCTCTTGCTTGTGTTATGTACGATCGGTTTTTGTTTACTCTTTTCCTTGCTTTCCTGATAATGCTTCGACTCGCTCTCACGCACACGGTTGTACTTCGATGTATCGAATTCCGCATTATCATAATTGCTTTGGTAGTTCGATTGAACCAATGCCTCCGATGAATTGCTGTTGGTTATTTGAGAACGAGGTGTAAGGTAGGTATAAAGACGAGGTGTTTCGGTATCCACCTCTTCTGATCGATCGCTCGGTACTTCCGTCGATTCTGCCTGGTTTGCATCGTCAGCAACAACGAGGTTCTCAACAGACTCCGTCGCTGTGGACTGGTCTACATCCTCAACCGTCTCCGAAGCAGGCTCGCCCTCTGCTCCTTTCGTTGTGGAAGGAGGGGGGGGCGAATCTTGTCCGATCATTGCTGATTCAATAAGGTGATCATACTCCGTCATCAATATTTCCAGACTATCAGCCGGTGCTATACGCATCAGAGAATCAAGCCTCTTGAGTTGTTCACCCAAAGTCAACCCGACAGGCTTTGGTGGGTCAACTGAGCCGGTTACGATCTCTGTTTCAGAAGTGTTGGTATCCGCTCCATCGACAATTCCGGTAGTGTCGGACTGATTCCAACCGGTCTCTTCGGCCTCGTTACGGATAGCAACATCACTTGAGTTGCACGAGAAAGAAATGATTGTGTAACAGATGAGGAGTATGAGAGATCTTACTGGAGAAGAAGTCCCCATCGGTTTGTCTGTAGATGTGTAACTCCGGTTCATGACGCACTTGTCAGTATATAGTAAGCAGAGTCAGTCGAAAAGATACATCATTTTATGATGCGCTCAACTCACGACAAAGGGCTTCCCGTTCAATTTCAAGCTGGCGAATTTTCCGCTCAATCGCATCGAGTTCCTCCGGCATCGAGTCGATTTCCAGACGGAGTCGCGAGGCCGCTTCGTCGATCAGGTCAATTGCCTTGTCTGGTAGAAATCTGTCGCTGATATATCGATCCGAAAGTTGTGATGCTGCAATGATTGCCCCGTCAGTGATCCGAACGCCGTGATGGACTTCATATCGTTCTTTCAACCCACGCAAAATAGAGATTGTATCCTCCACTGTCGGTTCGGCAACGAGCACCGGCTGGAATCTGCGCTCCAGGGCTGCATCCTTTTCAATATGCTGGCGATAGTCATCGAGCGTAGTAGCTCCAATAGTATGGAGTTCACCACGAGCGAGAGCAGGCTTCAAGATGTTTGCAGCGTCAAGGGAGCCTTGTGCTGCACCGGCACCGACCAGGGTGTGCAGTTCATCGATAAAGAGAATTACTTCGCCATCTGATTCAGCGACTTCGTTTACAATCGCCTTCATCCGTTCCTCGAACTGTCCCCGAAAGCTGGTTCCAGCAACAAGAGATCCCATATCAAGGGCAACAATCTGTTTTGTCTTTAATCCTTCGGGGACATCTCCTTGCACAATCCGGAAGGCAATCCCCTCTGCGATGGCAGTCTTGCCAACTCCAGGTTCTCCAATCAACACCGGATTGTTTTTTGTTCTCCGCATAAGCACCTGCATCACACGGCGAATTTCATCCTCACGTCCAATGACAGGATCGAGTTTCCCTTTGCGGGCAAGATCGTTCAGGTTCCTGCCGTAACGTGTCAAAGCCTGATACTTGTCCTCTGGATTCTGATCGGTTACCCGTTTGGAACCTCGCACTTCTTTCAAAGCCGTGAGGACTGCATCCCGCGTAACACCTTGATCTCGCAACAGACTACCTGCAGGTGTGGCCTTATCATCGCTGATTGCAAGCAGAAGATGCTCCGTTGAGATATACTTATCTGTCATCTCATTTGCTTCCTTCAGAGCCGTATCGAACATGCGAGAGGCAGCATTGGAGAAGTATTGACCGCTGACACCTGCTCCGGAGACTTTGGGCAGGCGTTCAATCTCCTCGTTGACTTTGACTTTCAGATAGTTCAGGTTTGCGCCGATTTTCATCAGCATCGGCGGTATAATCCCGTTGCTATCCTGCAAAAGAGCAGCAAGAACATGAATCGGCTCAAGCGACTGGTTCGAGTAGCTGCTTGCGATCTCCTGTGCCGTCTGGATTGCTTCTTGGGATTTGAGGGTTAGTTTCTGGAAGTTCATAGGTTATGTTGTTCACCTTTTGCTATTTCTCGTAACTTCCACAACCTAAAATCGAAACTTTACATTAGCAAATCGAAATTGTTCCATGCGTTCAATTGACCCGTCAACGGTTTCACCGGGAGAAACTCATCGGTATCTTCTCTCATGCGTTGCGCCTCGCCCCATAGCCTTTGTTGGCACACAAAACAGCGAAGGAACCGACAACCTTTCGCCCTTCAGCTTTTTCAATGCTTTTGGGGCAAATCCACCTGTTGTGGCCTTTTCACCAGCGTTTCGTGGGACCGATGGAACGGCAAAGCATACCTTTTTGAACATCGAAGAGACCCAGGAGTTCACTGTATCGGTCGTAAGCTACAGCATGGTTGAGCAGGTGAGTCTTGCTTCTGCCGAGTGGCCGGAAGGAGTCGATGAGTTTGTGAAGGCGGGGTTTACAAAGCTGCCAAGTCAGAAGATTGTTCCACCCGGAGTTGCCGAATCGCCAATGGTGATGGAGTGCAAGCTGCTACAGCACGTTGATCTTGGAGGCAAGGCGGCCAGTGGCAACCTCATGATCGGTGAAGTCCTGATGTTTCATATTCAGGATTGGGTTTTCGAGGGTAAATACCCACACTATGAAAAACTCGATCTTGTAGCCCGTATGGGTGGTCCATACTATTGCCGCGCGACGGGGGATGCCGTCTTTGAACTGCCGAAACCTTCAGGACTCGGAATCGGCTTTGATGGACTTCCGGAGAGCCTTCGAAACAGTCGTGTGTTGACGGGAAACCATCTTGGAAAACTGGCTGGGGTTGAGAACATACCTGATCAGAGTTGTGCAGATGAGTATTGGGGAGAGATCAGGGAGTTGTTGAAGCGAAAGAAGCCCGAAGATCTCGATACTGAAATGCGTGGCCTCGACACTCAAAGGGTTGCAATGGCAACCCTTACGGAGGCAGACGAGCATCGTGATAATAGCGAGACGCTCCTCGATCTATACCACCGATGTGCGGGCTGGATGCTCGACCACGGAAACATCGAACCAGCCTGGTATGCAATCCTTCAGGTCAATTCAGTGATTGCAGGTTAACATACGGGTTGAACGATCGCTTCCTTGTTGGAGGGGGAGAGGACGATTTACACCTTTTCAGGAGAGGATTCAGCATTGAGTTGCTCGGCCTTTCTCGACCTTGGTGGGATTTATGAGCGGGAGAAAGGAGGAAGGGATTCTGTGGTATGAACGGACCTGTTACGTGCGATAAATTATCTTTTGCCGGCACTTCACGCCAAAGAAAAATTCGGTCTGAAAATCATCACATACTATCAACCAGACGTAACTCGGTTCGATGACTTCCGTATTCAGCTTGAGGCCGGTTTGAGTTTCGATCTTGTTGCCGGCCTTGCGTTACGACCGCTGTCGGCTGGCGATACGATAGCGATCCTTTCCGCGGGGTGGAGAGCTCAGATTTGCAGTTGAGCAATGGTCTGACGTTGACGTTCTGATCCACGCACATTCGTTGGAGGTGTACCATGCTTGAAGTTTATTGGGGGTGCCTGATCGGCGGTCTGGCCTTCGGCCTGATTTCGCTTATTTTCGGAGATTTCCTTGGTGATGCCTTTGATGGATTGCTCGATGCCATCTCTATCGATGGTTTCGACTTTCTGCATCCGATGACACTTGTCAGTGCGATTACGGTCTTCGGAGGGGCAGGCATTATGCTGACGAAGTATTCTTCGCTGGAGACTATCACAGTTGGACTCCTTGCCGGAGCTGGCGCGATCCTCTTCGCAATCCTCCTCTTCTTTATCTATGTAAAACCGATGAAGAAGAGTGAGTCGTCCATCGGCTATTCTATAAAGGAACTTGTCGGACGACCAGGCGAAGTGACGATCCCGATTCCTGAAAACGGATATGGTGAAGTCGAGATCAAGTTTGGCTCGCAAAGGACCTATCATATTGCGGCAGCTTACGACAACATTGAGATTCCCTCGGAAAAAAAGGTAGTTGTTGTTGAGGTGCGTGACAGAACGGTGTACGTTACCGCCGATGTGTAGAAGATCCCTGCAGGGTGTCAGACGATAGGTCTGCGGGGTGCCGAACAGAATATTGGCACAGATGAACAGGGTTATCAAGTTTTATCAATCTTTATATCTAAGGAGAATCAGATTATGGATGGAATTCCTGAGTTCGTTTTAATCCCATTTGTAGTTATCGGGGTTTTGATAGTCTTGGCGATGGTCTTCTGGTCACGTTACAAGACTGTAAGTCCTGACGAAGCAATGCTTGTCACCGGATCGTTTCTCGGTCGGAAGAATGTCTCGACAGATGATTCCGGACGCAGTATCAAGATAGTGCGGGGCGGGGGAGCATTTATCCTGCCGGTTTTCCAGAAGCAGCAACGTATCTCGCTTCTCTCGCACAAACTGGACGTAACGACTCCTGAGGTATACACCGAGCAGGGAGTGCCGATTTTGGTTGACGGTGTTGCAATCATTAAGATCGGAAGCTCTGTTGAAGATGTAGCGACCGCAGCAGAACAGTTCCTCGGAAAGCCAACGCAAGAGTTACGTGCTGAGGCGCAGGAAGTTCTTGAAGGGCATCTTCGCGCAATCCTCGGAACTATGACTGTTGAAGAAGTCTACAAGAACCGTGATCGGTTTGCACAGGAAGTCCAGGCTGTGGCCGCAAAGGATTTGAAGAAGATGGGCTTGCAGGTCGTCTCCTTTACAATCAAGGATGTGCGCGATAAGGAGGGATATCTTGATGCACTTGGCAGGCCTCGGATTGCAGCTGTTAAACGAGATGCCGAAGTAGCTGAAGCTGAGGCAATGCGTGACGCTCGTGTCAAGAAGGCGGTCGCAGACGAAGAGGGAATGAAGGCTGAACTGCTACGTGATACGAACGTGGCAGAGGCTGAGAAGGAGAAAGAACTGAAAGTGGCTTCCTTCAAGAAAGAACAGGATCTGGTAAAAGCTGAAGCTGACCAAGCATATGCAATTCAGGAGGCACGCTCTCAACAGGAGGTGACCGAGGAGCAGATGAAGGTTGATGTCGTTCGTAAGAATCTGGAAATCGAACTCGAGGAGAAGGAGATCCAGCGCCGCGAACGCCAGTACGATGCTGAAGTCAAGAAAAAGGCCGATGCTGATCGGTATGCTGTTGAACAGGGTGCTGAGGGGAATAAGACTCGTCAGATGCGCGAGGCTGATGCGCAGCAGTATCGGATAGAGGCGAGTGCAAAGGCAGAGGCGGAACAGAAGCGCCTGGAAGGTCTCGCAATTGCGGATGCAGAGCGAGCTAAGGGTACTGCTCAGGCGGAGGTCATCAAGCTGCAAGGTCTTGCTGAAGCCGAAGCGAAAGAGAAGCTTGCCGAGGCTTTTGAGAAGTACGGACAAGCAGCGATCATTGACATTCTCTCGAAGATGTTGCCGGAATTCGCCGGACGTATCGCCGAGCCTATGAAACATATCGACAAGCTGACTGTAGTCGATTCAGGTTCCGGAGATGGTGCAGCACGGGTCAGCAACTACGTGACATCCCTGATGGCACAATCAGGCGAGATGCTAAAGAACGTAGCGGGAGTTGACCTGGAAAAGTTGATTCGTGGAGTGGCTGAGAAGTATGGTGCAGGGACTTCCAGTTCGGGATGGCCGAGTACAGATCATCACGTTGATAGTGACGGCGCTGCGTAAGGCATATATAATAAGGACGTTGTGATACGCAGAGCGCGAGGAACTCCTCGCGTTCTTTTGTTGAGTATGAATACACTACATGTTGGGAAAGATCGGAGGGAACTCGATGAAGTTTATGTGAGACCAATGTGGAAAGGTGCAAACGCAACAAGCACAATCGGTATGGACCTTGCCCTAATCCTCATAGTCGATTCTTTACGTTACGCTATGAGGTTTCTCCATTTTCCATTATTCAGTGTATGGAATGCTCCCTCGTTTTTCTTGGGGATCCTCCGGATGAAAACAGCTTTTATGAGCACGACCATACACACATCCGGCTTGACTTTCAAGAGTATGTACCGGACTCGACCGATCCTGACATTACAGGAGAGTATGCTATTAACGAACAACGGATCGAACGTGTCCTGTGGTTCAAGTCATCGGGCAAGCTTTTAGATATCGGATGTGGACGTGGCTATTTTCTCAAGTCAGCTTCTGAAATTGGTTTCAATGCTTATGGATCTGAACATTGCGGCACTGTACCGATGTAGCTCAGAACCCCAACAACCCCACCATCTCTTCATGAATCAACCCATTTGTTGCCAGAAGACGATCGATGATAATCTCCGGCTTTGCATGAGACACATGAACTTCTTCTGCAGGGGCATAGCTGGTGATCTTTCCTCCTGCCTCATGCACCAGGAGAATTCCGGCTGCGACATCCCACGGGTTCAGACTTACTTCCCAGAAACCTTCAAATCGTCCGGCTGCAATGTAAGCAAGGTCGAGGGCGGCAGAACCGAGACGACGAACCGGATGACCGTTTCGCAACACCTTCTCAAAAAGGTCTATGGTTCCATGCGGGTTCTCATGAATATCGTAGGGGAAGCCGGTAACCAGAAGCGCCCTCTGGAAATTTTTCTCGTTGCTCACATGAATTGCGGTCCCATTTAACCAAGCTCCTTTCCCCTGGATTGCTGTGAAGGTCTCCTTCAGGTTCGGGTTGCAGATAACCCCAACAAGAGGCTCACGCTCGTAGACCAAAGCAATCGAGACACACCAGATTGGGAGTCCATGTGCGTAGTTCACAGTGCCGTCAATCGGATCGACAACCCAGGTTGGATGGGAAAAGTCATAGTTACCACCGGTCTCTTCACCGAGAAAGACAATGTCGCTCTGCTCCGAAAGAATATCGCTAATCAATTTCTCCGCAGCGGTATCCATTTCAGTCACAAGGTTGTTGATTCCTTCATCTTTCTGTGCAATAGAAAGTGAACGGGAATCGTGAAAGCGTTCATAGAGCATTCTCCCAGCCTCTTCGGCGGCGCGTACTGCAAGGTCAAGTAGCGATTGAAGGTCGGAATCGGTGAACATTATGATATGTTGTATCTAATCTGCAAACTCAAACTGCAAGTGGTGATAAGGCTGTTCATGATTGAAGTGAAGGAACAGAAAGCGATGAGTCACCTTCAAGGATTTGTTCGTAGAAGGCTTCATATTGAGGGACAATATCCCTGGCTGAAAACTGCGTTTCCGCCCGTTGACGCGCAGCCTGATGGAACCTCATGTATCGCCGTTTGTCGCTCAACAACTCAATTGCATAACGGGCCATCCGGTCAGTGTCACCGATCTCGCTGATATAGCCGGTTGTTCCATGCAGGTTCAGTTCCGGTAATCCTCCAACCGAAGTGGAAAGAACGGGGAGTCCACAGCTCATAGCTTCCAGAGCAGAAAGTCCGAAACTTTCATTCTGGCTCGGCATCACGAAGAGATCGGCAGCAGAGAATAATTCAACCAGTCCGTTCTGTTTGCCGAGAAAATGTACATCGTCGCAGAACCCGATGTCGCGACAGAGCTTTTCGGCTTCAGCCCGATCTGGCCCATCCCCGACCAACACGAGCTTGACCGGCATCTTCTCCCGAACCTGAGCAAAAATTCGTACGACATCTGTTATGCGTTTTACTGGCCGGAAGTTGCTGGCATGAACAAGTATCGGTTCGTTGTTCGGAGCAAAACGTTCACGTAGCCGTTCCGAATCAACCGGCTTCCAGTGCTCGGTATTGACAAAGTTCGGGATTACCTCGATTTCCCGTTCGAGATTGAAGTTCGTCAAGGTCTTCTCACGAAGATGACGACTGACAGCTGTGATGCCATCAGACTTTTCGATGGAGAACCGAACGAGAGGGAGAAGGGTTGGATCAAGGCCAATCAGTGTAATATCGGTTCCGTGCAATGTTGTGATGATCTTGATGTCGCGTCCTCTTTCATTCAGTATTTGTTTTGCGTTCCATGCGCTCGTTGTATGAGGAATTGCATAGTGAACGTGGAGAACATCCAGTTCATCATACAAAACGACATCAACCATTTTGCTGGTAAGCGAAAGAGAATAGAGATCGACCTCGAAGAGTGGATAATCCGGAAGCTCTACCTCATGGAAAAAGATATTCTCGCGGAAGCCGTCAAGTCTGAATGGAAGAGCATAGGAAATGAAGTGAACCTGATGACCCTTGGCTGCAAGTTCCTTGCCAAGCTCGGTTGCTACGACGCCGCTTCCCCCATATGTCGGGTAGCATGTAATGCCTATTTTCATAGCAATGAAGTTACGATAATGAGATGCACTGATACTATGCAGTCTGTGTTAAAGTGGAATTTGAAACCAAGAGCATGAACAAACCCCAACCGATACAAACAATTCAAGCGCGTGTACGGAGCGAGATCAAATTACGCGGATCACGGTTTATTGCTACTGCCGTGCCTGTCGGGGATAAACAAGTTGTCAATGAGGTTGTTGAGCAAATTCGCAAAGAGTTTTGGGACGCAACCCACAACTGTTTTGCCTATCAATTAGCCCCAAACGGTTCAGAGTATCGGTTTTTCGATGATGGCGAACCGTCTGGCACAGCCGGTAAACCGATCTTGTTTGCTCTTCAACAACGTAATCTTCTCGATCTCCTTGTTGTTGTTACGCGATATTTCGGAGGGACAAAGCTTGGCGCGGGAGGTCTCGCCCGTGCATACGCTGAAGCCGCTAACGATGTTCTTGACCATGCCGATACCATAACTCTATGGCCTACAACAAGGGTTCGGGTCTTTACACCTTACGATGATCTGAGTGAAGTTCGGCGACTTGTAGAGTCTGAAACAAAGGAGTTTGATGAAGAGTTCAGAGATGTTGTGATTTATACAGCTTCAATTCGGGATGAAAATCTCGATACCTTTTCAGAAACGTTGACCGAGAAGACCGCAGGCCGTGCCGGACTTATCAACATCGACATTGCTGAATCGGAGTGATTCGTTGTGAGGTCAATCAGTTTCACGGCGTTTCTCTCAAGAGTTAGCATTGCAACGGGAATGGTTGGCCTGTTTTGCTTGCTTTCTTCCGTTCAGTCTTACTCGCAGCCAATTGATAGGTATCATTTTTCAGGAGTCACTTTCTTTAGTCAGGAATTCCTGCAGAAGAGAGTTGATTCTCTTCGAGAAGATTCGGTCGATTTTGGAGTGCGGAGATTCTATTCATCTCATGGGTTTTGGGACGTACGGGTCCTTCTTGATAATGATACAATTAGGGTTGAAGAAGGGGAACGATATAGGATTGATTCATTGCAGATCGACTTTGATACCGTGACCTCATTCCCCGTAGTAAATGATATATACGCTGCTACCATACGTGGCCAGCCCTATTCAGATTCGTTGGTCGAACAGGTACTCATTTCAATCCTGGAAAGACTGAACGAACAGGGATATGCTCTGGCAAAAATCAATCTTGATGTGCCTAATGTTGACGCCGAATCTCACACAGTGCTCCTTAGAGTATTGGTCTATCCCGGCTTCTTGGTTCGGATTCAGGACATCAAAATTGAGGGAAACACCAAAACTTCCTCTTCTCTGATTCTCAGTGCCTTAAACCTGAGATCGGATGCGATCTTTACCGACAAGCTTGCCGATGAGGTTGTATCCCGTCTTCAGGGTCTGAATCTGTTTGAGTTAGTTGAAAAGCCCTCGCTCTATCAGGATGACTCATCAAGGTTCGGGTTGTTAATTCGAATACGGGAGAGGGCAACGAACACTTTTGATGGTGTGTTGGGGTATCAGCCGGGAACCGACACAGACGATAACGGCTTTTTTACAGGATTGGTTCGTATTGTTTTACGGAATCTCTTTAGTGGTGGCGAACGGTTGTCCGGCAAATGGGAGAGGAGCGATCGAACCAGATCGCAGCTTGAGCTTGGATATAGCCAGCCTTTCCTGTTTGGACTTCCATTAGATCTCTCATTTGGTTTCAGCCAGATTCAGGAGGCCGAAACGCCTGCACTGACAGCATGGGTTAATCGCTCGTTCCGGACAAATATCGACTGGAGAATTGGGGATAACTTGTTAATGAGAACAGGTGGTTCTATTGCAAGCGTTATCCCTTCGCCAGATACGCTGCTCGGTCCATGCTCAAACCGAAGATTGCTCAATAGCAGCACTCTTGCACTGACGGTCGGGGGACAATTTGATACGCGCACTGATAGGATCAATCCGACCGGAGGGTCGTTGTTGGGAGTATCCTATACGTTCGGTTCCAAAGGGATCGATGATCCTGAGGAGTGTCTTGAGGAGCAACTTCGAGCGACACAATCCCGCCGTTCGATCAAGGCTGATATTGAAACATACGTGGGAGTGGCTACGCCGTTAGTGATTGCCGGAATTGCAAACTTCACTGATGTCGATGGCGATCTTCTCGAGGAGAGTGAGTTGATTCGCTTTGGTGGAATCAACAGTGTGAGAGGATACCGTGACGGGCAGTTTCGGGCATCACGTTCCGCATGGGGAAAACTTGAGGGACGTCTCCTGCTTTCACCACTTTCATTTGTTTCTCTTTTCTTTGATGGCGGTTACTATTCGCGGCCAGATGACGAGCGGCTTGGGACTGTTGCAATAGATGATGTGATATATGGCTATGGGGTTGGTCTGCAAATAGATACGCCAGTTGGTATCACCAGATTTGCTTTTGCATTAGGCAAAGGAGATTCATTCGAAGATGGTAAAGTCCTGGTTGGTATTCTTGGAGACTTCTGAACACAGATGAAACAGATAAGAACAGATAAACACAGATCAGTGGCGATCTGTTTGCATATCGACAAAAAGGACGTCGATGCCGGAGCGGCAGAG
>JAGWAZ010000076.1:11664-19421 GCA_021296135.1 Chlorobiota bacterium
CCGACTGTCAATATGATCGACTGTGTAGCGCATAGAATTGAATTATGAGTAGTGAGCTATCAGCAACGAGCATAAGTACCTATAACTATCTCTTCTCCCTGTCTCCGTGTCCCTCTGTCACTATGTCCCCCTTTTGGTCCATTGGGTCAGACAAATAGTGGAGAGCCTCTTATCCCGTTATTCCATCTCCTCTTCGCTGTCATTACCTGCCAGATCAGCCAACGCCTCTTCTTTGGTTGGGTAGATATAGAGAACACGATCAAGGCGGGCAAGCTCGATCAGTGAATTCACTTCCGGAGATAGGGAATAGTAGATCGCATAACCTCCTGCTGCAGTCATCTCCCGATGTGCCATCAGCATTGCGCTTAGTCCGGATGAATCACAGTAGATCACTTCACTCATATCGACAAAGAGGACGTCGATGCCGGAGCGGCAGAGAACAATCAGTTCGCCTTTGAGATCGGGACTATACTTAGAATTCAAGTGAGTTTGACTGTCAATATGATCGACTGTGTAGCGCATAGAATTGAATTATGAGTAGTGAGCTATCAGCAACGAGCATAAGTACTTATAATTATCTCTTCCCCCTGTCTCCGTGTCCCACGTCACTCCCAGCGAATAGCCTCTGCCGGATAAACCCGTGCCGCTCTTCGTGCCGGATATATTGCTGCAAACGTTGCCAAGACTAACGATATAAACGCAATCAACAGAATATCCCACAAATGCATTTCAACAGGAAGCGTTGGCAAAAGATAACTTGCTGTGTCGAGTTTATAAAACCCTATTTCCTGTTGCAACAGGCAGATACCAATTCCAAGTACGAGGCCGATGGCCGTGCCAAGAAGGCCAATCAGTCCGCCTTCGTAGAGAAATATGCGAAGTATGCCGCGATCCGAAGCTCCCATAGCTTTCAATACGCCAATATCACGCTGCTTTTCGATGACGGTCATTGTAAGGGAACCAAGTACGTTGAAGACGGCCACGACAATAATCAGCATCAAAATGGCAAATGCCGCCCATCGTTCAAGCTGCATAGCGCCATAGAGATCACGATGCAAATCCTGCCACGTTTCGACACGGTAACTACTTCCCAGACTCCGACTTAGGCCGGCAGCTATTGGTTCAGCCTGCTGATGATCCTGAAGTCGAATCTCGATTCCCATCTCGCCTTCCGGGAGATCGAAAAGTTCCCGTGCAGTCTGAAGATCAGTAAATGCGACGTACGCATCATATTCTTGATTCAGGGAGAATGTACTGGCAACGTTTACTGAAATCGTTGTCGGTTGAGCAACCTGCGTCAGTGCAAGTTCGAGTCCACGACGGCTGATGATCGAGACCTGAGCTCCAATACCGGTCCTCAACTGATTAGCCAGAAGTGAGCCGAGAATTATCGGTTTATCCTCGGAGTTCAGGGGATTTAAGTCAAGGGGTGGGTAGGCATGCCCATGCTGCAATGCACCACGTTGAACCCCGCGAATCTCAGCTACTTGCGTTATTCCTTCATGGATTATAGCCGAGCGCCCTTCAATGAATGGAGTTGCCGAAACCATATCCGGAATCTCCAGGGTTGAGATAAGATCGTCTGCGTCAAACGTAGCTTCAGTTGTTGAAGTGATTCGTAGGTGGGGATCGAACCCTATCAGTTGCTTGATAGCAAACGAATTGAAGCCGTTAAAGACAGAGAGGACGATGATGAGGGCTGCGACACCTATAGAGATGCCGAGAATAGATATAAACGAGATGATAGAGATCAACCCAATACGCCGCTTGGCTTTGAGAAAACGCAATGCTATGAAAGGCTCAAATGACATGGATGATACCGATTTGTACTGCTCATTCTTCTGTGTTT
This sequence comes from Chlorobiota bacterium, assembly GCA_021296135.1. GTDB lineage: Bacteria > Bacteroidota > Ignavibacteria > OLB7 > OLB7 > JAGWAZ01. Next base: position 13,514 of record JAGWAZ010000076.1, read on the forward strand.
AAGTTGTGAAAAAGCAATGTCAGTCCAGAGAATTAACCAATAGTCCACTCGCAAGTTTCGGATAGAAGTATGTACTCTTTTGAGGCATAACACTTCCGGATTGGGCAACGGCTTCTACCTGATCAAAGCGGGTCGGATTCATGCCGATAACCAGCTGGTTGCTTGGGTCAGCCAGGGATGTGATCGCATCCTCACGACTTTTTGCATAGCTTAGATTCTGCTGTGATTCCTGAGCGGCACGGCTTATTCCGAGCATCTTTGCAAAAATGTAGTCGTGAAGAAGAGATACGTCGAGACTGGCAATTGCGGAGGGCAGATCGGAATCGATTAACTGTTCGGGACTTACTCCTTCCTTCAGTGAAATCAGAACAACGCGGGTACTGGTCATCAGAAGAAACGATGTTCTCTCGGCATTTTCTGACAAACGATCAAACCCTTCCAGCGGAGAGCTCCACGGGCTAATAGTGAAGTTTTTGCTCAACTTCTCAAGCATATGATCAAAGTCAAACGTATCGAGTGAGTGCAGGATTCGATGTGTTGACATGATCACAAGTCCCGGATCGCTCATCGGCGCGAGATACATCATGATTGAGTCCACCGGATGATCGGCACCAGCCTCTGGATGAGCAGCCCGCCACATATCTCGATAATTCAAGGCGGTTTCGTAACGATGATGCCCATCAACTATAGAGACTTGAAGCGGGTCAAGAAGTGATATGAGTGAACTGATAACGTCTCTGTTCGTCACTTCCCAGACTCGGTGACGAATTCCGGATTGATCGATCGCCGATAATAATGGATCATTGTTAGTAGTCAGGTTCCACACTAACTCCGAAGCGATTTTATCCTGATCCGGAAACATGCCAAAAATGGATTCGAGATTGGCGTGCGTAGCCCCCATCAATTTAAGGCGATCCTCGCGGGGACCACTAAGTGTCCGTTCGTGTGGAAGGACTATTCCGGCATCAAAAGTTTCAAGCTTGAGAGCAGCGATAAAACCGATGCGTGTGATCTCAGCGCCGGTTTCAGGATGAACGAACCGTTGTGTGTAGGGATAAAGGGCCTCCACTGATCGCTGAGATAAGACTTCCCCTTCCATCCACGTTTTCAACGTTCTACTTGCCTTGCTATACTGCTCATCCCCGATGCCGGTAGGGAGAGTCAGGTGGGTGATATTATTTACATGCCCCTCTTTCAGTTGGCCCAGTTGCGCTGGTTTGATATCATCGTATGGCGGGGCAATCAGGCGTGAGAGCTCAGATTTATGATGTTTGCTAAAAATATAGGGCTTGAATGCATGTATTCGAGCCATTGAAATTCTTCCTTAAAAATGAAATGTCGTACTTTATAATTGATTCGATGCTATATGATCGGACGGCAAAGATAGAGAGTTTCGATTGCATAGCGAGTCCGCGCCAAATACAACCACCAAAGGGCATAATGAAGATGTTTCTTGTTCTGCTCAATGTATTCTTTCTCCTCACTGCGGTGATATTGATTGCCAATCCCTCTGATCTTGAAGATGTCCTGAATCCTGAACCGGATCCAGAAAGCTACTATTTCCTTCAACCCTTTGTGGGAGTGGGCTATTCGTTTCCGACAACCACACCTGTCGGATCTCTAAGTCTGCAGACCTTGAGCGAAATCACTAATCCAGCTATTAAGTCAGGCGAAGGGTTAAACTTTGATATCGGAGGGGGTGAACAGGGCAGGACTCCAGGCAAACGGATATGGTGAGGAACAACCCGTAGCTGATAATGGTACTGATGACGGGAGAGCATTGAATCGCAGGGTTGAGATGAGAGTAATCCAGGAATGAGTCGTTCGGTTCAAGAGAGAGCTTCACGTTTTAATGACCGGGTAGTTGTTGTCGGTACCGGGCGGTTGGGAAGGACGATTCTCCGGTCGCTCCCGAGGGCCATTTCAGGTGTTGTGACAACTCAGGTTGAAGGTTCGTTGGCCGTGAAGGGCTTCTCGTCGCCAATTCGTTACTCAAGGATCCAAGATGTACCCCTTGAGGCTTTTGATATAGTCTGGATAGCCGTACCGGACGATAAGATTCAAGGCCTTGCGGAGCAGGCTGCTCAAGATCGCGAAGACTGGAGCGGAAAGTTGGTTGTTCACTCCAGCGGAGCGACTTCTATCACTGCTCTGAACCCGGTTGCCTCCCTTGGAGCCGAACCTGCGGTCGCTCATCCAAATCTCATTTTGGCTGGTGACGCTCCGTTTCCACAAAACTCAGTATGGGGAATCACATCATCTTCCGAGACGTATACTCGCATAAAGCATCTGTTCCGTGAGTTTGAGCCGGTTCTGATCCGGATCGATGACAAGAAACGTTCTCTCTATCATGCCGGAGCAACCATGGCTGCAAACTATCCAATGACCCTTTTTTCATTGGGAGTGGAGTTGTACAAGAGAGCTGGCGTTCCGGACGACCTTGCGATCCGTGTTGTGCAAGAGTTCATGGCAAAGAGTGTTGAGACCGTAGCAGAAAGGGGAATCAGGGAAGGGTTGACCGGACCTGTTCAGAGAGGGGATCAAAAGACACTGAATGAGCACTTGGAAGCCTTCAAGACCGAGTTTCCTGAAGAGCATAAGTTTTTTGTTGAATTGATTGAAGCCACAAGGCGAGCGATGAAGGAGGGGAGAGGCAGAGCGGGAGAGGAGAGGACAAGGGGACAGGGAGACAAGGGGACAAGGGGACAAGGGGACAAGGAGACAAGGAGATAAGAAGATAAGGAGACAAGGGGACAAGGAGACAAGGAGAGGGGGAGACAACCGGACAGGACGATAATTCGCATCACCGATATACTCGCTCAGGAAGTGTTGACAACCGATGTTTCTTCACGGAACGGACGGTTCGTTTGATAGCCCGGTGCCGAAGCGTGTCATCCTGAGCTTGTCGAAGGATGAGGACGAAGATAGCACAGCCGTGTACGGCTGGGGGGATGTGATTCGCTTGGCCTTGACTCAGGCCGTTCTACGGCCTTCTCTTCCCCGGATCAATCCCGCGGTTCGGAGAAGATTGATGCCATGCGAGTCGCATAGCGACGCTCGGTCGATAGCCCGGTGCGGAAGCATGGGATAGTCGCTGCAAACCAACATCACTCCTTCAAATACCCGTCATTACGGCTCAGAATCCGAATCTGGTCTGCACGGCGAACCTCGGGAAGAATAGTTTTAAGATGGTTGACAAGATGATGGAGCCTTTCGCTTTCTGAGCGCATTTCAAGCAAGCGTTGTCGCATCAAGAGATCAAGTCCTGTTTTTTGTGTAATGCGAAACGACGCAAGCCGTGTTGTCCATTCTTTAGGTTTCAACTGTTTCTCCGCTTCACCATAAACTCTCTCAACTAACTCGTTATAGAGAGTGATAGTCTGTTCCAGAATTTCTTGTTCAGGTTGTGGCGCCTCGTCCTCATAATCCTGAACATCGGCGGTAATGTACGGTTGTTCGTTCGGTCGTATCTTCAGAACACGATGGCGTGAAGTGCCCGTTACAGCGACATCTTTTCGTCCGTCGGGATAATCCTTGATGACACGCGTTACCTTTACCCGGCATCCGACTTCAAACATCTTTCCTCCCTCCACAAGATTGATGCCGAATTCTTGGCCATTATCAAGGGATTCACCAATCAACCTCTTGTAGCGTTCCTCAAAGATGTGAAGAGGATAGGATGCCTCCGGAAAGAGCACGATATGTAGTGGAAAGAGTCCGAGGACGTTCATGGCCTTGTGCGGATGAAACGAATGTGCAATAGTACTATACGAACCAAAGAATAAGGGGACACCTCTCTTCCGAAGTGCCCTCTTGCCGGAAGAGTTCGGTTATGAGCCGGTATACTTTTTGTACCTATCATTGATTCGTCCCCAATGAAGATTGTCAATAAAGTTGTCGACATAGGTTGCACGCCCGGGACCATCCTTGTGGTAATATGCATGCTCGAAGACGTCGCAAGGAATCAGTGGAATGCCTCCCCACATTGCACCGTAGTGATGCTCGTCGACTTCAAGATTCAGGAGACGACCGGAATAGAGCTGATCGTACACAAGAACGCCCCATCCAGAGAGCTTCGCAGCAACGCAGGCAGCCTTGAAGTCGGCTCTCCAAGCCTCAAGCGATCCAAAGTTCGCTTCGATAGCGGCAATAACTTCCGGCCCGTTTGAGGTATCGCCATTGCCTCCCATCACATCCCAATAGATATCATGCAGCAATGCCCCAGCGTGATTCCACGTAAACCTTCTCTTCAGTTCGCCAATATGCGAATAGTTGCCGTTTGCACTCCCTCTGTCCGCCTTCTCCAGTTCCGATTCTATGGTGTTCATTGCGACAACATAGCCTTTGTGGTGTTTGTTATAGTGCCAATCGGCTGTCTCGGCATCAATAACTGGTGCAAGCAGTGAACCTGCTTCTTCATCGCTATATGCTCTGGAATTGAATTTCCACTCGTAGGCCATAGATATTCTCCTTTCTTTTAATTGATTTTGTCAGTTGAGTCTCGGTTGCCTTTCGTCCTAAAGGTAGAGGAACTGCGGGAAACAACAAACCGGGACGATTACAACAATCCTCCCGGTTAAAAGGTTTGCGAGATTTCAAGTAGACTTAACGTACTACTTGGAACCTACCGACGCGCGATTCTTTGACGCCCGCTATTGTATAGTAATAGGCTCCAGGCGCCAGATCGGCTGTTTCTATCCGTAGCTCCTCTGCGCTTAACTCCCTCCCGTCGAAGGTTTTAAGAAGAGTTCCCGTGATGCTGAAGAGTTCCACGTGCTGTGGATTCTCAACAACAGTTAACGGAATAGCCACATTAGCCAGGGCTGGATTCGGATAGGGAAGGTGAGCGGCATCAACGATGACCGGAACGCTGTTCGGCCCATCAGTAGCCCGAACATTGAATTCTATCGATCCAAATTCTCTTTCAACAAAGCCATCCATGATAAACTTCAAAACAAAGCGTCCTTGCGTCTCCGCCGAATCACCGGTATAGACAGTGAATTTCACTCGATACGTGCTATCCGCTAAAATTGTCTCTGAAGAAGTGCTATCCACTTTAGGGTCGTAGCAAACATCTTCCATACAGATAGCTGAATACCAAGATGATCTATCGCTATCCTGCGGTGGCTCAGGTATATCGTTCAAAGTCCGGTGAACGTAGAATGAGACTGGAGCAAACCCGTTGTTCTTCACAATTACATAGAAATCCTTCGACTTCTCCAATCCGAGAACTACATCCGTTTCTTCAGAAATTATTTGCACTTGGGCGTTGGTAACGTCGGTCATTAAGAAGAGACAGAGCGTTCCCACAAGTCCTGTAAAGAGGTAAGAAAGTCTGTTCATGATTATTCCGATTAAGATCTGTTTTCGGTTGATGTATAAAGCACACCCACAAGATACATCATACATAACGTATGAGCAACGTACCCATTGCCTTTTTACTACTTTTTACTATCTATAGAGCGAGGGCGAAAAAAACAGACATGGCACCTCCACCATAATGTGGAGGCGCCATGTTCGTTAGATCTGTGAGTCGATCAGTGAACGATTGTCATCGTCCGACTTACCTTCTTCTCACCCGATGTCAGGACGAGAACGTACTTGCCACTCTCAAGAGCGGAGACATCTGCCTCGATCTGACGCATACCTGCTTCCAGACGTCCCTCAAAGAGGGTAGCCCCCTTCTCACCATCGATTGTGTAGATCTCAAGTGATGTCTCTGCGCCAACCGGAATCGAAACATCAATGCGTGCAACACTTGATGCCGGGTTCGGCGTGATGCTCGTCATGCTAAGACCTGCAATCTCACCCGGTACAGCAACACTGCTAACCGTTGTGCTGGATGTGTACGTCTCCTCTGCTCGGAAGTCACTTGGGCGCTGAATAACGAGTCGCACATTACGGGTCT
>JAGWAZ010000077.1:0-688 GCA_021296135.1 Chlorobiota bacterium
GAGTTAAGAGTTAGATAGTTATCGAACAATAATGATGGGATAGACGCCGATCGATTCATCTGAAGTCGAGACACGCAAAAGGTAGTGGCCGCTTGGCAGACCCCTGAGGTCGATTCTCTTAAAGACCTGGCCCTGGCTCTGGAGAACCACCTCCTGGCTCCAGACTTGCTGGCCGTTGAGAGCCACGACTTCGACCGAATAGCTTCCGGCAGCAAGTGGGTCGATCTCCACGCTCGTTGTGTAGATTGCCGGGTTCGGCCAGATACGAGTCGTGCGCTCATGCTCTACGACCGATGGCCTGGAAAACTTCTCCCTCTCCTCTGTTTCCTTCTCACTTTTTTCTTCCTCCTGCTCCTCTTGCTTCTTCATCTCTTTGCTGACTCGCTTCAGTTCCCAACTCGTCTTCCGCGTCAGGTCACGTTTCTTCGGGTTGATTAACTCCTTGCCATAGCCCAACTCCATCGCATAGTACTCCCCGCTATCGAACTCCTCGATCGCCTTAAGGAGAATCTCCTTGTGCGTCGATAGCCGGCTCTGTCCGAAGAGGACCAGGCCACGTGAAGTATCACGTGTGGTCACCTCCCCACCTTGCCCTTCGATTGAATCGATCCCGCGGATCCAGAAGATCAGATCATCCAGCGTATCGTTCATGTTGAAACGTTCCACGGAAAGCGCACACGAAAGCTTC
>JAGWAZ010000077.1:1021-24798 GCA_021296135.1 Chlorobiota bacterium
ATTGATATTGAGTTAAAGCGATAGTGATTTAGATAAAGACTCTCAGAAGAGGATATATCAGGCAACGAATCCTGATTGTAGTTGATCACAGTTGTGTTTCCGCGCAAATTGTCCGGTTCGGGATAGAGGAAGTGAGTGACCTGCTCGTGAGTGGTCGAGGCACCGCAGTATAGAGCGCTGTCGATTCCCCGATGAATGCGTTCAGGGAGAATCTCGATCAGCAAGCCGATCGAAATCATAGAGAAGCCCGGAACTTCTGTTCTGTCACCGAGAGCCCAGAGTTTCCCGGGTGAAGAAAGAAGCCCCCCAATCTGCTCAAAGTCGATAAGGCGCTCACCACGTCCGACTCCTGACTCTGCTGAGACCGAGGGCTCCGGAGCAGTAGTGTCGGTGAACCTATGTTGATGATGTTACAATGTCCTATCGTCTATATAATAACTAACACATAACATTGCGTTTTGTTAGTGGATCTGAAAGGGAAAAATTTCTACCTTGTACAGATTGAGGAAATGTGGTAGGTTGCCATGGCCACAATCTTTGATTGTCGATGTCTTCATCATAAACTCCTTTTATCGTTGAATTCTTATGTGTCTGGTTTCGGTTACTTCATCAGTGGTGAGAACACCGTAATAGATTCCGTTGGGAAGGTTCGAGGCATCCCAGAAGTACTCCCCCTGATGTAGTGGTACTTCCTCTGAGAGAACCTCCTGCCCGAGGATATCGGTGATGCGAATTATCTCCTTGTCTCCTTGTCCCCTTCCCCCAGGAGATAACGACTTCTCCGGATGAAGGGTTCGGTACTACTTTCACTCTTAGACTCCCTGACTCTTAGACTCTCGACTTGTTGACTCTTCGACCCTTAACCCTTTCGGACCTTTCAGCCGTGCCAAGGACGACTCCACTATTCTCCTTGAATATATTCAATTCATCAGATCCCTATAGTGAATATATTCACTCGAAAGGATTAGGATGTCGGATAGCTTTTGACATGGTTCGGAAGACTACCGAAATCCGGAAGACTACGGACAGAAGACAGAAGAAATTCAAAGAGGAATTATCTCCTGAAGTTCTCATCGGTCAAATAGTACGTGAACGACGCAAGGAATTAGGGCTGCGTCAAGTCGATCTGGAAGGTGATGAAGGATTGGACCGCTCATACATTTCAAAGCTGGAGAACGGACAGTTCCAACCATGCTTGAGAGCGTTGGTTCATTTGGAGAAAGTGTTGGAATTTTCACCGGGTGATCTATTCAAAACGTTGGCTTCACGAACTGAAAAACTTACCTGACCAGACCACATCCAGACTTATTAGAAGTTGGAAGTAATGTATTAGCCCCCTAAATCGTTGGACAGATTTTCTAAAACAGATTAGTAGAACGGACTTCAGAAAATATTGGTTTGATTCGCTCCACTACGCCCAATGGAAGATCGAAGATTATTGCCAAACCTATAATTCAAAACGAAAGCACAGATCACTGAAAAAAAAAACGCCAGACCAGATCTGGAATGATTATTTTGAACAGAATAAAAATCGTATTCTTAACTCATCTCTACTAAACCCGTTTAGAAAAAGTGTCCAATCAATGAGGGGCTAATACAGTAAGCGTAGAGAACTCTACAACGTGAAGTTCATATTGCTATTAGGACCGTGCTTTAGCGCGGTAATAGGAGTGATCCTCGCAGGAGAGAACGGCTTCGAGTGGTTTCCTATCACTGCTTGTGATTCCCAATTAGAATTTAGAAGTGGGACGTAAGTATGATCGTAACAAAGAAAGAGTAGTGTGTGAAAGGTCGTGGGTAAGAGAGGCATCATGCCGGACCGGAAGTCTCTCCCCCCGCTACTGACTACAATATAATCCTTTGATTTTGTGGATGGAATCCGTTTGTAATTCAGTTCTGAAGAGTGTAGATCATTATGTCTGATACACATCTGTTTTCCCCTTGGGTACCATTACCAGGCGTTTTTGGCTCTCACGAAACGGGGGAACCTTTCGAGAGATGCATCGAATGCGATTGCTTTCTTCTCGAGCCTGGCACCGAGTATATAGTTGAAAAGGCTTTCCGTTGTTACCGCGATTTCAGCATTAGCGATACAGTCTTCGAATATGCGATGTGCATGGAATGTGCTGAGGAGATGACCAACTCTCTTTCGAGGGAATCTCTGGGTCGACTTGAGAATTACTTTTCCCAGAACGTAAACCTCAGAGAACGATTGAGTTGGGCAACACAGGATCGACCGTCCGATCCCGGCCAGTGGCTATCATCGTGTGCAATTAAAGGTACATCTGTAGAAGATCTTTCAGAGTACCAGATTGTCGGTCATTGTACTGGGGATCAGCTTGTGCTCTCAATCTTTCCCTACTTGATTGGTGGCGAAGCGCTCGATGAGGTAGGTGTTCTCCTTTCCAACAAAACACTCGACATTCTCGATGATTTCGGAGGCCGCCACTTCGGTCTACCACCCGAGTTCAGCGACCTTCCAAGAACACGGTTTATGCCGGTGTTGTAGGTCGTCTCTTGTTAACAACTCCGGAGGATATTCTGGCTTATAACGGGAAGAATAGGAGCAGACGTGGGGTGTGCGTCTGCTCTGGCTGTGGATTGTCGAGCAGATATTCAACAACTCTCCGAACTGTTCGATTATAGGAATGCTCTTCAGGTATAGAATCAGAAAATGATGATCACATCGGCCTGTAGCAAGGGTCTGGGCCCTAGCAAGTCTCAGGCAACAGAGAGTTCCAAGTTCCAACGCTGATGGGAAGTAGACAGCTGCAGTGCTTCATGATAATCCCTTTTTGAGCAGAGAAGTGCTCGAACTTCTTTGAAGAGTTGGAACAAGTCTCAGATAAGTCGCACAGAAAGAAAAAGGGGAGCAATGCTCCCCCAAGAATCAGATCAATACATCGCAAAGCCCCCGGCCCTGAAACTACTCTTCTACTTCTTCGAACTCAGCTGACTGTACGATTTTCTGCTCGACATCCCCTGGCACCTCTTCGTAATGGCTGAATTCTCGTGTGTAACTTCCACGCCCCTGGGTCAGTGAACGAAGTCGGGCAGCATAGCCGTAAAGTTCACCAAGCGGAACCTGCGAACGGATAATCTGGGTCGATCCCTTCGAATCCATTCCCATGATCCGCCCACGGCGCGAACTGAGGTCACCCATGATCTCGCCCATGTAGTCTGCAGGAGCAGAAATCTCGATGTTCCAGATAGGCTCCATCAGCTTTGGATTGCACATGTTGAATCCTTGCCTGAAGCCCATGCGCCCCGCCGTTTTGAACGCATTTTCGTTGGAATCGACCGGGTGCATCTTGCCATCATAAAGGATAACACGGACGTTCGTAATCGGATAGCCTGCATAAACGCCATGTGCGAGCATCTCCATGATTCCCTTCTTGACTGCCGGAATGAACCGAGTTTCAATTGCGCCGCCGACAATCGAATTGACAAAATGCAACTTCCCTCCCCACGAGAGTTCATCCAGGTCCTCACCCCGCACATTATACCGGCTCGGGACAGGAATATTCTCATCGTACGGACCGATATGTAAATGTACCTCACCGAACTGCCCGGCACCGCCGGTCTGCTTTTTGTGGCGATAGCTTGTTGTGGTCGCTTTGCGAATTGTCTCCCGGTACGGGATCCTTGGCGGCTTCATCTCCACCTCGATACCGTATCGATCCTGTAAACGTCTGATGATAACCTCCAGATGCATCTCACCGAGACCACTGACAACCGTCTGGTGTGATTCCGGATCCTGATAGACGTTGAAGGTCGGGTCTTCTTCATGCATTGTGTGCAATCCCTCACTGATCTTTGCCTCATCCCCTTTCCCTTTCATTTCAATCGCAGCGTCAGTGATTGGAGCCGGGAAAATGATTGTCGGGATCTTCATCTCTTTCCCTTTCGGAGCGAGCGTATTGTTTGTGTGGGTATTCTTCAGCTTCACCACCGCACCGATGTCGCCAAACTGTACCGATGTCGTCTCCTTCCTCTTCGACCCGTTCGTTGTATAAATCTGATTAATCCGCTCTGTTGTACTGTTTTGTATGTTGACCAGATCGGTTCCCGGGACAATTTTTCCTCCATAGACCCGGAAGAATGAAAGCTCTCCAACGTGGTGCTCGCTCACAGTCTTGAAGATGAAAAGAATCGGATCACCACTTGATGATTTTGGAAGCCCAACTCCACTCTCTTCTCCCTCCTTGGCAGCTATGGGTGCCGGCATATCAAGCGGACTCGGGCAGTACTCGGTCAAAAAATCCATTACTGGCGTTACGCCGACGTTCTTCGTGCTCGATACCGTGAAGAGTGGGAAGATTCGTCGCTGCAAGAGCGCAGTCTTCAATCCGGTCTTTATCTCATCGTCGTTCAAACCTGCATTCTCGAAATAGGCATCCATCAACTCTTCGCTTGACTCTGCCAGCGTCTCGATCAATCCTTCACGTAACTCATTACAACCGGCCTGTACTTCATCGGGAATATCTCCACTATCGGTATGCTTTCCGCTACCATCTGCAGAGAAGGTCATGTACTGCATGGAGAGAATGTTGACCATTCCTGCAAGCGCCTTGTCTTTGTATACCGGATATTCAAGCGGGACAATGTCACGAGAGAAATGTTCGCGCAGATAGGTAAGGGTCTCCTCAAAATGGGCCTGTTCCGTGGCAACCTTTGTCAACGTAAAGAGCACGGGAATTTTGGCCTCATCAGCAAACTTCCAGGCTGAATCGGCCCCGAAGCCAACCCCGGCCGAAGCATCGACGGCCATCACCATTGTATCAGCAACACGGACTGCCGACTTCATGTCTCCGATAAAGTCGGGGTAGCCAGGGGCATCCAGAATATTGAGTTTATGTCCTTTCCACGTTGCATTCAAAACAGAGAGGACCAACGAGTTTCCCCGATCGATTTCATCCTTGTGATAATCACTGAGAGTGGAACCATCTTCAATTGATCCCATACGATTGGTTTCTCCGGCGGCAAAAAGCATTGCCTCGGCAAGGGTGGTTTTGCCGGAGCCCCCATGTCCGGCCAACACAACGTTGCGGATTGCTCCAGATTCAAATTCAGCGGCCACGTTCTCCTCCGTTAATTCGATTCATCATTCGGTCGGTTATCTCGCTCGTTAACCCGTCAAGGTCACAACAAGTGACGTACCTCATCCGAAGAACAGATGCCCCCTTGCTGTAGGGTTTCGGCGAGCAGAAAGTATACGGAGCGAGGCGGAGGTGGACAAGAGGTAGAAGTGGAAAAAAGAGTCGCCCTCCCGGAATTTTTCAGGAGAGCGGACTTCTTCAAAAGGCAACTTCCGTTTAACGACCGGGGTTTGCATGGAGAAATGTCACGCTTGAAAAACCCAAGTCCTTTGGCGGCACTACAGGATCGTCCTCTCCGCACCCGGTCAGGCCGAAACTCCCAGGGAAAAGAACTGCCAACCCGTACGTTGTAAAACGAAGTAGATTACGTAGTTGTTCGCTCATTCTATGTTCCTCATAATTGGTGGTATCGGTGATTAGTATGTCTTGTCCCGATTATGATCATACTACAGTGTGTGATCAGTCCGTTCCGACCTTGATTCCATTGGCTTCATAACCCTAAATTGCCAGGTTGCATTTACAGGACTGCTCCTATCGATTGCATTCACAACAACGACCGATTCGCTAAGGAAGCATCAATGCCGGCAAGAACAAGTGCTTTGGCCGAGAGACGTAGGTCGAACAAATCCGACACAGCGAAGCCTCCGAACCGACCACTTCAAGAGGAAGAATTTGTTGGTCAGGAGAATATCGTTGTCCGTGGTGCTGCCGAACATAATCTGAAAAAGATTGCTGTCACAATCCCTCGAGACACGTTGACAGTGATTACAGGGCTCTCCGGCTCTGGGAAATCATCGCTTGCCTTCGATACAATCTACGCTGAGGGTCAGCGCAGATATGTTGAAAGTCTCTCACCATACGCGCGCCAATTCCTCGGTATGATGGAACGCCCTGAGGTCGAACTAATCGAAGGTCTCAGCCCGGCAATTTCCATCGAACAGAAGACGATTTCAAACAATCCTCGCTCTACAGTCGGCACGGTCACGGAAATCTACGACTTTCTTCGACTCCTCTTTGCTCGTGTCGGGATTCAGCATTGCGTCGATTGCAACATCCCGGTCATCCAGCAGAGCGTTGATCAGATTCTCGACGCAGTGGTGGAAGGTTTCGCAGACCAGCGAATTGCCGTTCTGGCCCCTGTGGTGCGCCGGCGTAAAGGACATTATCGTGAGTTATTCGAGAAAATTCAGAAAGATGGATTTACGCGAGTTCGAGTTGACGGCGAATTTCGCGAGATTGAATCGGGGATGCGGCTTGATCGCTACAAAATTCATGATGTCGAGATCGTCGTCGACAGACTTCTTGTGGACGAAAACGCACGCTCCCGACTCTTCGGCTCCATCGAGGTAGCCCTTCGGTTTGGCGAAGGAACGCTTTTCATTGTTGATTGGGAGGGCCCTGCCGAGCAGGCTCTTTTCAGCGAGAAGCTTTCCTGCCCCAACTGTAACCGAAGCTATGATGAGCCGGAGCCGAACTCCTTCTCCTTTAATTCTCCCTACGGAGCCTGTCCTGACTGCGACGGCCTTGGTGAGTCGTTCGGCTTCGCACTCGATCTGATTATGCCGGATAAGCGTCGCTCCCTTTCGGAGGAAGGGATTGTGCCTCTTGGCAAACCGCGTCGTACCTGGATCTGGGCACAGGTCGGAGCAGTTCTTAGGGAGTTCGACCTCAATGAAAAGATGCCGTTGGAAGAATATCCGGACAAAGCATTGAAAACACTCCTCCACGGGGGCGGGACAAAGAAGTTTGAAGTGATCTATACATATCCGAACGGCAAGACCCGAACGTATAATCATCGGTTCGAAGGCATAATCGGCACGATGGAACAGGCAGTGCAAAAATCGGGATCCGCACGAAAACGGTACGATCCTTTCATGAGCGCAACAGCCTGTCAGAATTGTAAAGGACAGCGTCTCCGTGAAGAGAGCATGAACGTACTGATTGGTGAGAAGAGCATCCATGATGTTGTCTCTCCACCAATCGACGAAGCGTTGGAATTGCTCAACTCGCTGAACCTGAACGAGCGACAGGAGAGGATTGCCAGGCCGATCATCGGTGAGCTGACCTCGCGTCTTAGTTTTCTATTAGAAGTCGGTCTCCACTATCTGTCGCTTGATCGATCTGCCCGAAGCCTCTCTGGTGGTGAATCGCAACGTATCCGACTTGCCACACAGATTGGTTCGCAATTGAGTGGTGTTCTCTATGTGCTTGATGAACCTTCGATCGGGCTCCACCAGAGCGATAACCGAAAACTGATAGAATCCCTGAAGCGATTGCGTGACATCGGCAATACTGTTCTGGTAGTAGAGCATGATCGCGAGATGATTGAATCGAGTGATTTTGTAGTTGATCTTGGTCCCGGAGCCGGTGAGCTCGGTGGGGAATTGATTGGAGCCGCACCACCAAAGGAGTTTGTTCGTCTCAGAAAGCGGAAAAGAGCGAAGGGAGGGGAAAAATCGGACCGCGTTTCCACAAACCGAACAGATACAAACAGTATAACCCAGAGGGTTGAGATTGATCGCAGCCTGACCTTCCAGTATCTGACCGGTAAGCAGGAAATCAAGACACCAACCGAGCGACGGAAGGGGAACCATCATGCGATTATCCTGAAAGGAGCTACCGGACATAACCTGAAAGAGGTCGAGTTGCACGTTCCGCTTGGGCTTTTCGTTTGCGTCACCGGCCTCTCCGGTTCAGGCAAATCAACACTCATTAATGAGACGCTTTATCCAGCACTTCATCGCCGTTTCCACAAGAACAGCACGCTGGTTCCCCTGCCATACAAGAACATCGTGGGATTGGAACACATCAACAAGGTGATTGGTATCGATCAGGCCCCTATCGGTCGGACTCCACGATCAAACCCTGCGACCTATACCGGTCTTTTCACTTTCATTCGTGATCTTTATGCGGAGCTTCCCGAATCTAAGATCAGAGGATATGCACCCGGCCGCTTCAGTTTTAATGTGGAGGGTGGTCGATGCGAGGGGTGCACCGGTGGAGGGATGAAAAAGATCGAGATGAACTTTCTTCCCGATGTCTATGTGAAATGTGAGGTCTGTGCCGGCAAACGGTACAATCGCGAAACCCTCGAAGTACAGTACAAGGGGAAGTCAATAGCTGCTCTCCTCGAGATGACGGTGACTGAGGCGCTGGAATTCTTCAAGGATATTCCTCGCATTAAGAGAAAGCTGCAAACGCTGCACGATGTCGGGCTCGGTTACATCCGCCTTGGACAGCAGGCAACAACTCTCTCCGGTGGCGAGGCTCAGCGTGTGAAGCTGGCAACCGAGCTTTCCAAAGTTGGCACCGGCAACACCCTCTATCTCCTCGAAGAACCGACAACCGGCTTGCACTTCGAGGACGTAAAGATACTCCTGAAAGTCCTTGATTTGCTTGTAGAGAAGGGAAACACAATTGTCGTGATCGAGCACAATATGGACGTGATCAAGTCTGCTGACCACATCATTGACCTTGGTCCCGGAGGAGGCAAACATGGCGGAAGGATCATCGCAACCGGCACGCCGGAAAAGGTTGCCCGCAGCAAGAAGAGCCTGACAGCAGAGCATTTGCGGGAGGAGTTGTAACCGCGTCGCTTTTGCTCAATTGAGCGATCCGGATTTGCGATTTCCGAACGCGACATCGATCCCTGAACACAATGTAATCGGACAACTTACTGTCTGCGTAGCAACGCAGAAGAGTTTCAATGCCAACCCTTCAACATCTCAAGTTTGAAGACTTGACAAAAGCACAACTTCGTGCCATCGTCTCGCTCATCAACGAGGTCTGGCCTAAACCGGAGAAGAGTCTGGATCAACGTGTTGAGGAGTTCACAAAGCAACGTGGCGAAGGAGTTCCAAGAGAGTTTCTCGCAGTTCGGGATGATGATAAGGCGATAGCTCATGCTGAAATTTTTTCCATGGAGAATACTGACTTCAGAGAGCGTTTTGGAAATCCTCGTTGTCGTACCACTCCCCCTTACGAACCCACGCTATCAGCTATCGGAAAAGTGAAAAAAAGCAAGGGAACGGCCGAGGCCGTTCCCCGTGCACGATGACATAGCATTTACTACCGACTCTTCTGTCTGATCGGAAATTAGTATGACTGATTTCCAGCCAGGAGTTGTCTCGCGCATTCCAGATCACGTAGAGATTATCCTTTTCTTGCAGTGTTTTGTTATTGGTAAAGTCGTGAGTCGATGCGCTCGTGAGCAGCTTGATTCCATTCGTTCCTGTTGCTGTGCACTGAATAACCAGAATCTGTCCTACTTTTCCAGCAGCAAGTGTGATGGTCCTGTTTCCAGGAGTACCGTCCGAATCAATTTGCAGGAATGACCTATCGCCCGGATCGACAGGCTCTCCTTCGACAAGCTCAGGATGGCATGCTTCGGCATTCTAACATCGTACATCATCCTTCGACAAGCTCAGGGTGACACTCGAAATAATATGCTGTTGAGAACATAGCCAATAACGATTAACGATGTGCGATGTATGATGTAGAGATCAGAAGAAACAGGTCGCTCCTACGGAGCTTGTAGAAGCCAAACCTATTGTTAGCCCTGCGCTCCCGCACAGGGCTACCGACAGGTCGCCACTCTGTGGCGAAAATATGCCCTCGGGCTTCCGCCCAAGGCTATGAATCGAGGACTGCTACGCAGTCGATGTGAGCCGGTGGTGGGCCTTCCAACGAGGTTCTGAGCGCCGCTATGCGACTGCCCCCGATGTTATCGAAAGGCAGATGTTGATAGTGCGGTAGGGAAATCCACCCACACAGAATACTCTACGACGTCTTTAGTCCTTCTATAACTCTCTCCATATCCTCCGGCAACTCTGCGGTAAACTCCATCTGCTTCCCCGTCGTTGGATGTCGGAAACCGAGCGTGCGTGCGTGTAGAGCCTGACGGTTGATGAGCTTAAGAATAGCCTGTGCACGTGATTTCGCAGAAGGACTGACGTAGTGCAGGCGATCACCTCCGTATGTCGCATCGCCAAGAAGCGGATGACCGATATGCGCACAATGAACACGAATCTGATGTGTTCGTCCGGTAGCAAGGCGTAGTGAAAGATGTGTTGCAAACTCGAACCTCTCTATCACAAAATACCGTGTCAGAGCATACTTCCCATCGCGCTCGGAGAGAGCGAACTTTTTCCTGTCACGAGGATCACGTGCGATATTCCCTTCGATTTCTCCTTCATCCTCATCGAGCGTTTCCCACGCAATTGCGCGGTATTCCCGCCGTATCGTCCGCTCTGCAAACTGTGCACCCAGCTTTGTCTTTGCCCCCATTGTTTTTGCAACCACCATCACCCCGCTTGTATCCTTATCGAGGCGATGAACAATACCGGGGCGTACAGCATTGTAATCGAAAGGGAGAGCGGCCAGGATCATCTCTTCATTCTCTGGCTCCCCCGCTTCATCCTCATCTTCCAGATCAATTTCGGCTCCAGCCTCTAATAATTCCGATCCTACATGATACAACACGGCATTCACCAACGTTCCCGTTCTATTACCATACCCCGGATGTGTTACCATACCGACGGGTTTATTGACAACCAGAACGTCATCGTCTTCATGGAGAATATCGAGAGGAATATCTTCCGGGATAAGCTCAATGGGTGGTGGTTTCATCAACTCAAGGCGGATCAGATCGCCCGGCTTCACCTTGTAGTTAGCTTTTGTAGAGGTACCGTTCACTGTTACAGCTTTGGCAAGGATTGCCTCCTGCACTTTGTTCCGCGTTGCCCCGGCAATTTTGCTTGTCAGCCATCGGTCAATGCGCTCCGGCTTCTGCCCAAGCTCCACAAGAAGTTCACGAACTGTCAATATACGTTCCGGTTCTTCAGGCATCGATTATCTCGGAAGAATCGGTCACATACGAAGCGAGCATCGTATGAAACCTCCGCAACGCATCTCCCCGATGACTAATCCTGTTCTTCTCCTTGCCACTCATCTCAGCAAACGTTTTCTCCGATTCATTCGGACGAAAGATCGGATCATACCCAAAACCTCCCTCTCCAATTTTCTCTCCGGTGATGGCCCCCTCGACCTCACCCTCAGCAAAAAGTGTTCGAAGACCATCAACATAGCAGATGACAGTCCTGAACCGAGCAACACGATTTAATTCCCCTTTCAGGGCATTGAGCAAAGCGTTGCAGTTATCGTCGTACGTAGCCTCCTCCCCGGCATAGCGAGCCGAGTATACTCCGGGAGCGCCATCAAGCACATCGACCTCAAGTCCGGTATCATCAGCAATTACCGGAAGTCCGGTGGCATCATGAATCTCCTTTGCTTTGATCCATGCATTTGCTTCGAGTGTTACACCATCTTCAATCGGTTGACAAACTTCTCTTTCAAGTTCCGACAGAGTAACAATGGAAAGACCTTCGAGATCGGAGAGCACGGTTCCGATCTCACCGACTTTGTGTTGATTGTTTGTAGCGAGTAAAACTGTCATGGTATCAAGATAGAAAAGAAGTCATGCAAAGGTGCAGACGGACGAACGACGCAAAGAAAACGACGCGTTGTTTCTCTGTAATCTCCGTGGTTCACTTCTCCACTGAGCAAGGAGCTCTTGTTCTGAAGAACAAGGGAATGTGACAGAGAAGTGACAATCATGGCCTCAAGATGAGAACCTCGCCCTCGTCGAACAATTAGCCAGGGCTACGCATAGTCACTACAACAACCCTGCTCACCTCGCTATCGAACAAGGATGATCTTCTCTCGCCACGCTCTACCTCTATACTGGAGCAAGCAGTAATAGACTCCTCCCTTGGCCTGCTTCTGCAAACCGATTGATAGGCCATGCCACTTGGCGGCCTCGCTCATCAAACATACGGATAGAGAGCGCTCCATCCTCCGGAATGCTCCAAACCAGTTCAGCCTCGGTAGTAACCGGATTTGGATGCACAGCAAGACGAACAGACATTGTTCGATGATCCCCAACCTGATCGCCGGCAACCGCTTTCGTTGAGGGTGGGTCCTCTTCCCTTTCGGCATCTCCCTCGCCAAATATACAGTACCATTCCGACCACACCGAACGTAAGCCCTGTGTATCGAGAGCACGTATCCGATAACAATGAGAATAACCGATGATACAGTTCGGTGGCATTACCGTCAGAGTGTCCGTCCATGTAGCAACATTTCCCGCAACAGTATCCAGCGTTACCCAGTTGCTCTCCTGATCACAGCCAGGTGGGTAACGGCGAGAGATAATGTAGGAACCGAGTGAATCAACATCCGGCTCAAGGTTCGTCTCCCACGTCAAGACTGGATGACACTCTGAGGCACTGAGTCCGAGCAGAGAGGAAAGCAAGTGTTGGGGTTTTGATGGAGGAGCATCGAGCGCATCACTTAGCCAGATTTTCACAGTTGAGGTTGTGTCGGTTTGCGCAACCAGTTGTATGCCAATGTTTGTTACTCCATCGCTTCGGTTGTTCGTGTTCGGATTGCTCCATTTACGGCAATGTCAGTAACCCCCGATGCACTCTTCAATCCTGACCAGAGGCGTTCAAGCGTAGCCTGTTGAGCATAAGAGAAGAGGCAACTCAGCAGAAGCAGTCGGAAAGAATAGTACATACGATATGGTGGGGAAGGCATTCTCATTCAGTTTAACCTACAAACTTGAGAGGCAACAATCAAAACCATATCCCAGCCTTTGCAAAGAGAATGTGAGCATCAAAGAGAAGGGAAAGCATGGAGACTGAAGTGATAGTTCTAAAAAAACCGTTGGATCTTCATAAAACTCTCGACTCTTTGATTCTTCAACTCTCTCGCTCTATGAACTCCGAAATACATACATCCAGAAATGCAGAATCCCGATCCCAAGACTGGAACCAGGGTTCGCAAGAATTGATTGAGAAACAAGCTACCGCACGACCTTCATCACTTTTGAGTAGACCATCTCTCCCGCATCTGTAAGAATCGTTAAATGGTAGAGATAGGAATCGTTCGAAAGATCAGTTACGTCAACCTCATACGAGTGCTTCCCCGGCTCAAACCGACCGAGATCGATGCTCTTAACGAGTGAACCGTCCGATGAATAGAGACGTAACGTTGTAGCGCTGCTGGTCTCTGCTAACGTAAAGGGAATTGATGTTTTGGACGATGCCGGATTGGGATAGTTTTGCTGAAGGACTGCCCCTTCGGGTAGCAACCCTGCAACAACGTCGAGGTTCGCGCTCGAGGTCTGATTTGAAAGGAATGGAAGCATGTCTCCCAGCATATCTCCCAAGTTACCACCATTATAAAGCATGATAAACGGTTCCACCGCAAGGCTGTATACTTCCATGAAGCCTTTATTATCCTTTTTGATCTTTGTCCCTTCCTCCCGCAATTCTTCGGCAAATTCATTCGAGTTGGAGAGCAACTCCTGGCCTTTCTCATCCTCTGCAAGCTCCGCGTGATGTGCCTGAACAAATTCCTCGATGAAGTCAGCAACGTTAGTTATAAAGCCACTTGCATCTTCGACAACGTTTTCACTCAGGTAATCGAGAGAAGAACGATACCCTTCGGCAAGAGACATAGTACCCATCCAAATTTCCATAATCTCCGTGAACTCTTCCTCATCACCAGCACCGAGGCTAAATTCGATTTCTTTATCTGAATCGTCGATATCAACCTCGGCATTTTTGTTCATCTTTGCGGAAAGATCATTCATGAGAATACCCCAACGAACACGCCAGGAATTCAACTTCTCCAGATCATTTGGACTAAGCGTTCGATCAATTATTCGCTTGTATTCGTTGAGCCTCGGATTCCAGTAGTCAGTACACTCACTACCAAGCTCATCTATGAATTCTCGCTGAATAGAAATTGCATCCTCGGCAAGCCATTCGCTCTGTGCGGAAAGGGTTGACCAAGTAAAAAGGCCAAGTATGGCAGACAGAAAAACAGAAAACATACGTTGAATCATCATTCTCTCTTCTTGTTCTATATATCGATTAACGTGCTATCTATCAGCATATCACAACATGCTGAATTATGTTGAATTGCACAAACAGTTTTCTATCGGGATAATGGGTTGATAATAACGACGCATATGGAGGGAGGTTGCAACAAGGGTAAAAAATCATTCCATCAAAGGTGTTTTTTGATTGCCAGTAAGGCGGAATCGAACAAGGCTTTATCACTCTCAAAAGGTGAGAAACTTGTGAATATTCCCAGTTAGAAGTGCGAAGTAAGCGTAGAGAACTCTACAACGTGAAGTTCATATTGTTATGAGCGCCGTGCTTTAGCACGGTGATACGAGTGATCCTCGCAGGAGAGAACCGCTTCCGGCCGTTTCCTATCACTGCTTGTGATTCACATTAGAAGTTAGAAGTTCAGCCTTAGAGGCAGGAGCAATCTGGAGTCTACCCCGGAAGGTGGAGACGCTATTCTTACTACCAGAGGAAAACGGAGGTAAGGGGAAAAGAGCGTGGCAGAGCTCTCAGAAGCCTCTGGAGTGAGGCGAAAGAACAGGAAGATCGGCAGCTTCTGATACATAGTTGGGGGACTCTTCATCCGCCTATGGAGAATCCAGAGCTACACGCTCTGTACCCGAATGACAGATGGGCGACTTCGTCAATTCACGTTGGTATGTGAGTAAATTCCACTCTATTACGATGAGGGCCTGAATCATGGTTGACTCAGGCTCTTCTCGTTGATCTTCTGAGTTTATGGCTTGGGATTTATCCCTTCATAGATCGATTCTTATCGGTTTCACTACACCAATCCTCCCTATCTTCACGTTTTTGCTCATTCTTCCACAGACAATCAAGAAGAATAAAGGCCGTGTTGAACAGACAAACAATTCTATTACCACTGCTCTTTCTTTTTGTCCTTGGGCTTCCGACACTTGCCCAGGAACAGGGGGATTCTACCTCAGGCCTACCCTATCTGCCGCCCTGGAATTTTATGTCTTTGTCTACTGCCGGAATCGACACATTTCTGCTCGATCACCCAACGTATGATGGTCGTGGTGTTGTCGTGCTGATTTTTGATACAGGGATTGACCCTTCGATACCCGGACTCCAGCGAACATCAACGGGAGCCCCCAAAGTGATTGACCTTGTTGATGTCTCCGGATCGAATCTTGTCGACTGCTATAACGCTGATATTGATGGAGCAATGCTAGTCTCCGATAGCGTTCCGATTCAACTGACCGAATTTGAGATGCTTGATCCTCAACCGATAGATGGAAAGTGGTACCCAGTCTGCGTGATTTTGATGGAGATGGAGAATCGACTTCTCTTTTTGGGGTAGTGCTCTACCAAGCTTCAGATGGATGGCGCGTAGCGGTCGATACCGATACTGATGGAAGCCTTGTTAGCGAAATGAGTTTGAGGAACTACAAAGAAGATCATCAGACGTTCATCTTTCCACAGAAAAACGATTATGGTGAACCGCCACTGACTGTTGGTGTAGGGATTAACTCCGAACAAAAGAGGGTTGCGTTTCACTATGACATGAACGGTCACGGAACGCGCGTTGGGGGCATTGCCGCCGGTTACTCGATCAACAATGAGCCGGGCTTTGATGGTGTGGCTCCGGGTGCCCAGTTGATCTCTGTGAAGTTCTCAAGTGATCCCGACGATGATTTGACGATTTCCGGGACAATGAAGCAGGCCTATGACTATGCTGCTGCTCTTGCTGACTCGCTTGAGAAGGAAGGAATACCAGTTGTTGTCAACATGAGTTTTGGAATTGGGTCGATGTATGAAGGGAAGGCTGATATGGAGGAGTATCTCGACGAACTTATTCCGAGGCATCCGAATCTCTATGTGGTAACGTCTGCGGGAAATGAAGGCCCCGGTCTCTCGACAGTCGGCATCCCCGCTGCGGCTACCCAGGTCATCACAGTTGGCGCCTTGTTGCCAGAGGGGATTGGCCGCGATTCTTACGGTGCTGCAATCGACAGGGATATTCTTTGGGATTTTTCCTCACGAGGTGGGGAGGTTGATAAACCGGATGTGGTTGCTCCCGGAACTGCAATCAGTACCATCCCTCGCTTCTCGTACGATATGCGTGCCAGTGGGACCTCAATGGCAAGTCCCTACACTACGGGAGTGATCGCCTTGCTTTTGAGTGCGGCAAAGCAGAAGTATCCCGGCTGGATTCCTGGGCAAGGGTTGATTCGCCGAGCATTGCGTCAATCAGGTGTCACTCTCGAAGGATATAGCTCTATTGAACAGGGGGGAGGTGTTGTGAACGTCCGACATGCCTGGGAAGCTCTTCAGCGCTGGAAGCGGACCGGATATGCCGATGCCTTTCAAGAGTACACAATTTCAACGTACTCACCACTCTATCCCGATGGTGATGGGGGTGCTGCGTTCTGGCGGAGCGGATATATTCCTGATAGCGAATCGAGACAGGAGTTCACGATATACATTCGTGATGTTGAGGCATACGAACCAGTTGATCCAAGCCAGGAATTCTTTCGTGCCTACAGGCTTGAGTCGAATGTCCCCTGGATGAAGACGATCCAGCAGACAGTCTATATCGCGGGGGATGAAGGGACTGATGTAGAGGTCATCTACGATCGGGGAAAAATGGTTGAGCCGGGACTCTATACCGGGAAGATTATAGCCAGACGTGCGCATGGAAAGAAGCAGACTCCTGCCGATGAGGTTGAATTCGAGTTGCTAAACACGGTAATCGTTCCCTATCGATTCTCGCCTGAAGGGGACTATACGGTAACAACCAGTCCTTCCAGGCTAAAGTCCGGAGAAAGCAAACGATTCTACTTTGCAATTCCGAGTGGTGCTCTTGCCACAACATTTACGTTGAATGCACAAAAAGACTCACGCTCAACCCTCTCAGGTACAATCATCGATCGTTTCGGTCAGGCACAAGGCTATCTTCCTCATCTCAAGAGCAGTGAACGAACGGAAGCATCAAGCACAATAACAACGAGCTTACTCGGTGATGGGATTATCGAGATTGTGATTGAGGCAGATCCAATGGATGGAGCCGGGAATGATTCGGAGTTTACGTTGACTGCAGAGTGCCTGATGCTTGATGTGAAGACGGATATACGCACGTACGGTGAAACCGGAGAGCTGGTCGTGGTTGTACGGAATACAGACACAAAGCCGATCAGTGGTACGTTTGAGTATACGTTGAAAGGATATGCTCGCAACCTTCACGATACGATGCATGGAGGTTTCTATCGCGCTCCAATCAAGCTCGACAGACACGATGGCGCCCTCTGGCTTGCCGTTAAATTTGCGCCCGAAGACTACATGCGTTCCACGGACATTCTGATTCGTCTTGTTGATTCGTCGGGACAATCGCAAGTGCAGGAGGTATATAACAATCCTGAAGAATGGGTTTTCCTGCCGAACTTCTATCGGGATAGCCTCGACAGATGGTACTTCCTTGAAATTGTCTTTGGAACGGCGACCCCAACCAGTAGCAGTGCGTCGTCGAGTGGTTCCAGCATTGAGTTCTCATTGGATAAAAGATCTGCAGGCGCCATTCCGTTCGAGATTACTGAAAAACACGTTCGCCCGACTGATTTCGAAAAACTGAATGGCTATGGAGAACGGGACTTCTATCCCTATGTTCCCAGAACGTTCAAGGGAGAACTGCCTGAGCTTGAGGGAGGGATTCCGGAGGGATACTATCGGCTTGGTGATCTTCGGTTTGAAGAGTCAGGATATCGCGGACGGGCTGTTGAACTGGAGTTTGGGGGGTAGGAGAAGATGTAGTGAGTGTTCCTTTCAGAAAAGCGTTTATTGTGAAAGTATAACGAGTATAGCTATGACAAAAGTTGTGTTTATATGCTAGTTGGGCGTCATGGTCGAAAAAGCCAACACGCAAGCGATTTCTTCGGCAGCTAGCCAAAAGAGCTTAATTTTTCCCACACTCGATTGTTGAAAACTTTCTCGGCTACCATTTGGTCATGAACAAAAACAAGGATAGATTTGACAAATTATGTCATGACAGAATTATTCAAATGGAAAACGTTGGGCAACTCATTAGAAGAACAAGGGAGAAAAAAGAACTCTTACTTCGACACGCTGCTGCACAGGCCGATATTGACCAAGCCATTCTCAGTAAAATTGAGAGAGGAGAACGAAAAGCGAGCAAAGATCAAATTATTCGACTTGCGAAAGTTCTTGGCCTCGACCAAGACAAATTACTTATTGAATACATCAGCGACAAGATAGCCTACGAGTTAGTAAATGAAGATGTAGCTGCTAAGGCATTGAAAGTTGCAGAGAGGAAAATCACGTATTTTAAAAAACAGAACAATGCACAGAAAATTTAAAATCAAAACAAAGCCATACTATGAAACAGGACTGGGAGCAGCATATTTAGCCAATAGCTTAGACCTGCTAAAAAAACTCCCTGACAATTCAGTAAATCTGATTATTACTTCACCTCCTTTTGCACTCACAAGACAGAAGGAATATGGAAACAAGCCCGAGACGAAGTACAATAATTGGTTTTTGCAATTCGCTAAAGAGTTCTATCGTGTAATTACAAATGATGGCTCTTTCGTTGTTGATTTAGGTGGTGCATATATTCCAGGACATCCTGTTCGTAGCATTTATCAGTATGAGTTACTCGTGCGACTGTGCAATGAGTTGAATTTCTTTCTTGCGCAAGAGTTCTTTCATTATAATCCATCACGACTTCCAACTCCAGCTGAATGGGTAACCGTAAGGCGAATTCGTGTCAAAGATTCAGTCAATATAGTTTGGTGGCTTTCAAAAACAGAAAATCCGAAATCGGACAACAAGCAAGTTCTGAAGCCTTATAGCGAAAGCATGAAGTCTCTGCTAAAAAATGGATATAAAGCCAAAATGCGACCAAGTGGACATGACATTTCAGAGAAATTCAATTAACGACAATGGAGGAGCAATTCCGCCAAACTTCCTTGAATTAGCCAACACCGAATCGAATAGCCATTACATGAGAAAATGTAAAGAATTGGGTATAAAACCCCACCCTGCTCGTTTCCCGAAAGAGTTTGCTGAGTTCTTTATCAAGTTCCTTACCAATGAAGGTGATTTAGTTCTTGACCCGTTTGCCGGCTCAAATACAACAGGGTATGCAGCTGAAAAACTGGAAAGGCAGTGGATTGCCGTTGAGCTGAATGAGCCCTACATCGAAGGAAGCATCTTGAGATTTGAAGAAGAACCAAGCCTATTTGAATCGGAATTAAAGGTATATGGCAGCAAGAACGCATAGGAAGTACGACCTATTGGATAGAATAGTTCAGTCAATCAATGATGACGGCTGGAACGTACTTTACATTTCAGACCCTGCATTTCACCCATTTCGTCTGAAGATATATCGGGAAAACGAAAACCATAACATTAGAATCTACATCTGGAATCTTACACATGGTGGAGGAACTGCAAGACCAGCAGACGAATATCGTGTTCAGATAACAGGTGTTGACCAATTTGAAGCTGAACCCGGATGCAAAACAGTAATACTCGGATGGTGGGAAGAAGGTGGTGTATTTGCAGGATTTGACTTCACGAAACATACGGGTGCGTTAGGTTTCTCACCATCAATTCAGAGTACGAGAAGAAGCCTTCCGGAAAGCCCATATCAATGGTTTTTCACCTTTGGAAAAAGGCAACCGAGAGATTGCAATTGCTTTTCGCCCTGACTTCTTTGTAGAATATGTCCGAAACCTTGAATTTCTTCATTCGTTTGGCGAATCAGAGACCGACCTTGACGTGTTAGAGGAGGTCTCTGAGCGGCCGGAGGAAGTTAATGACGCAGTTGTTGAGACGGTCACACAAGAAAGACAGACTGCCGTCATCAATATCAAAGAGAAAATCCGAGACAACAGTTTTAAATCAAGAGTTCTTAGGTCTTATGGACAAATGTGTGCAATGTGTGGCATACAACTCAAACTCATTGACGCAGCGCATATCATTCCAGTAGAGCATGACGGCACCGACCAAATAAGTAATGGGATGGCAATATGTGCTCTGCACCATAGAGCATTTGACAGATCACTGATAACGGTAAATGACAAGTACCAAATCATTTACAACACAGACAAAATGGACAAGTTCAAAGAAATTGGACTTGATGGCGGGATGGACAAATTTATTAAGAACCTGCGAGCGGTTATTCATTTACCACCAGCTGTAAACGACAGACCGCATGTTGATTATATTAGAAAGGGAAACGAAATCAGGGGATGGGCTTGAAAAAAGTCACTCTTTGCAGTCACACATATTGGCTGGTCGCGTATACCGGCCCGCAGATCAAAACCAACCAAAGAGTGCGCGTGCCTAGTGCTGGACGAAAAAGAAAAGATTAAAAAGCACAAACGCACAACAGAGTATAAAAACATAGGGATGAAGAGAGTTTTAGAGTGTTTAATACTCTTAATAAGCCTTCTGCTCAGCTGACAGGAAAGAATCTTTAAAGCCACCACTGCTTTTTATACGGAACCATTGAACACTTGAGTGGCAAGCGATGAACCACATGAGTCAGCTCTTCAATCTCCCCTTCATTTTTCTACCTACTACGCTTGGACCGCCTCCGACGTTAGAAGGAGGCAATCAGACATGACTTCTTTTCAAGTTATAAGGCATGCCTAGCATTCGGATAGATATTGATCGATGCGTTAAGGCCAAGTGAATCGAGGATTGCCTCAAATCGTTTCACTTCGGTAAGGGGAATTCCTTGATCTTCCTCACCAAAAATTCCGAGCAATGGCATCGTCAACTTTTTCAGTTCTTCCGGGTTCGTCTCAAGCTGTCCATCGTACATCACGGTCACGTCGATGTCATCAGGGAAATTCAGCGCAGTCCGCAACGACCAGCCACTATGTTCCCGAGCCATGGTATCGGTGAAGTCTCATTCGCTTGCTTTGTTTTCTCAGTTTTGTCACTACAACCGATCACGCCTAAGCCGATAAAGAGAGTAAAGAGTCGTATGGGTCTGTTCATGATCTTGTCGTTATGTTTAATGTCGTTAGGAAAACAAGAAAAGGAAAAACTGCAGAAAACTCAAAACAGCGATGAACTATCCATCACTAATTCTCAAATCAGGTCGTGATCGATCAGTGCTCAACAGACATCCCTGGGTTTTTTCCGGGGCCGTGAAAACACATCCGAAGGCAGGGCCGGGAAAGATCGTTGCCGTTCGCACAAACAACGATGTTCTGCTCGGGTATGGCTTTTACAATCCGAACAGCAGGATCATCTGCCGACTCGTCGAGTTTGCAACGAAGGAGAGGGAGTTCAAACAAGAGTACTGGACTGAGAAGATACGGTGGGCGTGGAAGCTCCGGCGGCGATTTCTGCCACCAGAGACCAATTGTTATCGGTTGCTCCATGGGGAAGGAGACTTCCTGCCGGGTGTGATTGCCGATGTCTATGATGACGTTGTTGTACTACAGGTACTTGTCAAAGGAGGGGAGTTGATTCTCGATGATCTCCTTGCAGGATTGCACGAGATCGGTTTTGAGAAGATCTATCTCAAGAACAAGGATGCTGCAGAACGATTCGAGGGAGTTGAACTGGAAAACGGCTGGCTTCGGGGTGAAGGAGAGACGAGCAGGAGGGTAATTGAGAATGGAATTCGCTTCAATGTCGATTTCGGGAGGGGCCAGAAGACCGGATTTTTCCTGGATCAACGTGAGAACCGTCGATTGCTGAGTCAGGTAAGTAAGGATGCTCGCGTATTAAATGCATTCAGCTATACGGGAGGCTTTACCCTGTACGCGTTTGCCGGCGGTGCAGCCTCAGTCGATTCTGTTGATGTCTCCTCGGGAGTAGTCCGGGGAGCGGAGCAAAACGTCAGGTTGAACTTCCCGGATGTTGAGCACAACGCTATTACGGCGGACTGTTTTGAGTTCCTGCGTGCGGAAGATGGTCTCTACGACATTGTCCTGCTCGATCCTCCAGCCTTTGCCCGAACCCCGAAGGCTGTACAGCGAGCAGCACGTGGCTACAAGGATATAAACATGCACGGTATAAGACGCCTTCGTCCGGGCGGACTTCTCTTCACCTTCTCCTGCTCCGGTGTGGTTGATCGTGACCTCTTCCGCAAGATCGTCTTCTCCGCTGCCGCAGATGCAGGTCGCGACGTTCGTATCCTGCATCAGCTTTCACAACCATTCGATCATCCAGTCAACATCTATCATCCTGAAGGGGAGTACTTGAAGGGATTGGTCCTCATAGTAGGAGCGTAGATGGGAAGGAAGACGAGGGGAGATGAGACAAGGGAAGAAGGAGGTTGTGGTGCTATGGTGATCTTTTATCTCTGTGCTAAACCCGTGCTCTGAGGAAGAAAACGTGAATGTTTTCACAATATACTTGGTCTTGGTTTTCTCTTTGTCCTGAAGAAACATATTTCATAAGAAGCAATGACACGATGTACTTAAAACAAGCTGTTGCTGAAGTAGCACAGTTGTCAGATGAAGAACAAAATGCCTTCGCAGTCTTTATGCTGCAGGAACTGAAGTCCGAAGAGCGATGGAACAAACTTTTTGCTTTATTCACAGGAGACCCTGCACAACTTGCAACCGAAGTGATCGAGGAGTATAAGGCCGGCAGAACAAAACCTCTTGATCCTGATCAGTTATGACCTCCCGGCATTGCTTACCAGAGACTAACTTTTTCAAAGCGCGTAACCAAAACCGATGTTCAAGGCTTCTTTGACTTGTGTCGCGGGCCCGATCGTTCCGTCATTCCGGTTGATTTCAACGCTTTCATCATAGATAACGTCCAGACTGATGCTTGTTGTGATGTAATCGTTCACCTTCATACTAAGAAGCGTTTCCCAGTTGACCACAATGGTGGTAATATCATTATATGGGCCGAAGAGGTTGAGCTTTGATCCAAGAGTCACGTTTTCCACAATCTCCTTCGTGAATTTCAAACGTGATAACGCACCCAGTTCACTTTTGATCTTTTCTCCCCTGTCAACGCCAAAAGCACCAACTGCTGAAAGATCATCCTCAAGCACAATAATGAGACGATTGGAGATGGGGGCGACGAGCGCCTCGAAGTATTGATTCGGTTTCCACGTCCCACCAAGACCAAAATTCAGATAACCTGGTGCGAGAAAGCGAGAGATTCGTGTTGGATTTCCGGCAGTATCCAACTCTTCATAGTCGAGACCATCGGTGAATTGTGTGCGGAAGTCGAGTAATGCTGAATAGAGAAGGCGGCTCACCGCGTATTTGTCGGTTGCGTTCAGGCGGCTCACCGTGTAGTCGTACTTGGAAACCAATGTCAGCTTGTCGTCGCTCTTGCGAAAATTCTGATCACCAACTTTTGTGAAACCATATCCGGCTCCAAACTCGTTCGACCAATGTGACCCGGCTTCCTTATAATCGCCGGTTAGAGAGAGCAGACCACCCATGGCAAATGTACCCGCTCCACCACCCGCCCAATTGGAGAGCGCAACCTGGTTGAAGTTGATACCGATAGTTCCACCAGTTTTCCAGGGGCCAGCCGTGTCGGTTGTCTCTTCCTGCGCAGAGAGACCCGTGAGATTGAAAAGAATACAGAGTATGAACAGATTGAAAGTTGTCAATTGACGCATAAATGATTTCTCAGATAAAAGATCAGGTTCTACAAGTCTTTTCAATTGTTAAGTGAAGTTGTGAAGAATAGCCTCTTCACGTTGAGCCCACATTCAAGTCTGAAGTGCAACAGGTGGAGGAGCTTTACCACAATATACTTCCCAAGGTGTCTTCCACCCCAGACA
>JAGWAZ010000078.1 GCA_021296135.1 Chlorobiota bacterium
TCTGGGGTGGAAGACACCCTGGGAAGTATATTGTGGTAAAGCTCCTCCACCTGTTGCACTTCAGACTTGAATGTGGGGATCAAGTACTCTTCAATCTGCCTTTGGAGATTCAAGCGTTAACAGGTATAGACCATTGTTCGAGATTGTTTTGACTCTACTTCCTGTTGTGTGCTTTTCATTATCTGCTCTACCAATATTGCCCAGATCTGTTTCCCAGAGGCCACGGCCGAACCCCGCGGCACGAACCTTATTTGTCGATGCGTGAATCTCGAGATCAGTAATCGGAACTTGGGGTAGTCCGTCGTTGTATGGCTGCCATTGCTCGGAATCATTTCTGAAGCTGAGATGGAGGACACCTATGTCGGTTCCAACAAAAATCCCTCCATCACCTCGTGCATCATAGACTACACAGTTGACCGGTACATTACTTTTATCTCTTTCCGCTCTTCTGTAGTTTTGTCTATCTCAACAACCACATAATTCTCTTCAATGGCTATTCGCTATGTCGGAGCGCTTGTGATTCAGGCGCTTGAACCAAAGAAACTTGCCGCCTGGTATTCCCGCTATTTTGATTTTGAGGTCTCACTCGAGCACGAAGGAGGTTTCTTTGGGGCATTTGAAACCGAGCGAGGACCGTTCCACTTTGGCATTACTCCATATCAGAGTGATCCTGACATTGCCGAACCACACGAAGTAATTATCACATTCCGTGTAGATAATTTCAACCCTCTCGTGAAAATGATGAAGAAAGAGGGATATGATCCTGTGGCTCTTGCCGAAGATGATGATGGTGAGTATGTAATGTTCCGAGATCCCGAAGGGAATCAGGTGTCAGTCTGGGGAGACTAAATCCTTCATTTCATTCAACATGTCCCTGCTTCTTTACAGCAAAGAATTGCCTTCTCGTTCGCCGCTGAACCTTAATGACTATATCCTTGCAGCGGTAGATGAGGGCAATCTGGAGGAGCACGTCTTTGTTGTTCCAACCCACAGGAAATTACGTGAACTGGAGCGAGAGCTGACCGACAGACATTATCAGCAGACCGATGCACCACTGACCCACCTTCCTCTTTATACGATTCATACGTTTGCATCTGCTCTCTATGAACAATTAGCTCCGGGTCGTCGTGAGGCTTCTATGGAGATTCAGATTGCGTTGATGGAGCGGGCAATGAAAAATGTTGACCTCAAGTACTTCGCTCACCCGGGACGCGATCGGTCGCTCGGTGTTGTGGAGCAGGTGACACGTGTTATCAGTGGTGTGCGTGCCGATGGAATTCTCCCTTCCCAGTTTGAGAAAGATATTCAGGCAATCCAGGATAGTCCTGACCTGATGCAAGGATATGACATCGTCAAGCTGCGTGATCTCTACAATATCTACAGCGAGTATCTCCGCATTCTTGGCGATACTTGGATTGACTATCCCGGGCGAATGCTCCGTGTAAATACCGAACTGTTTAACAGCCCTGACACGCTCTTCCGTGCCTGCTTCCCGCAGGTTCATACTCTTCTGCTTCACAATCATACAGAGTTTACCTGGCCAGAGATTGATATGCTTCTCCGGCTTGGAATTGTGAAAAATCTGAACCTGCTAATTCTGTTTGACTATGATGAAGGGAATGGTCCGCTTTACGGAAACTTTGAAGAGCTGATCGGTAAACTGGTAACAGGAGGATATGCGACAGAACGGCTTGATCCGATTGATGCTCACGTACCAGAAGAAGAACGAAGGCCCTTTACGCACCACATGCGGCGGAATCTCTTCAGGACCGATGAGCGCATCGAAAACTCGGCCTTCGATGACAGAATCAACGTCTACAGCTTTCAGACACGGGAAGAGGAGGTGCGTGGGATTGCCGGGCTTATCAAGGGACTGATTCTCGAGGAGAGAATCTCACCGGAGCGAATTTGTGTCTCAACGCTCGCAATGGAGCCGTATACAGAGCTTTTCCGCGAATACCTGCCGAGCTATGGCATTCCCGCAAATATTGCGGTGCGCTATCGGCTTGAACGCAACGGACTGATCACAGCGCTCTTCTCGGCGCTGAACATTCTTGCACGAAACTATGATCGACGCGATGTTCTTCGTGCTGTCACCACTCCCTACCTTTCGTTCGGACCTAATGTTGATCCTTCAGCCCTCACAGAAGTTGCCACCAAGCTGCGGATCACTCGTGGTTATCAGGGATGGCGCTGGCGCATTGGGCGCCGTATCGAATTCCTTTTGACTCGACTGGGGACAGGGACCGATCCGGACGAGAGAAGGAGCATTGAGACAGAACTCGAAACGCTTCGCCATGCAGATCAAAGTATTAAAGCCATTCATGAAATGCTCTCAGAATTCTCTACACACCATGCTCCGAGGGAGTTCAGAAAGGCGTTCCTTCGTTTGATTGCAAAGCTTCGTGCAACGGAAAATGTACTGGAAATCAGACGGAGTCTTGAGAGACAACCACGGACGCCGGCCGATTGGCTACGTATTCATGATGAGATGGAGCGAGATACTCGAGCACTTGCTCGCTTCCTGGGGTTGCTCGATGAACTAACAGAACTCTTTGAGCTGGATGCAGAAGAAAAAAAGAATAAGGAGCTGAAAGAGAAATTACATGTGGAAGAATCTTCCTCTATCCGCGAAGAAGGGGAGTTGAACGAATCAATAGAGAAGAAAGAGGTATTACATCCCCTGGGATATTATCTCGATCATCTCCGTACAGCCGCAGCTCGTTCGTACTACACAATTCGGGAGAAGCATGATTATGGGGTATTAGTCACGCCTTTGCAGCAAGTTCAGGGAGAGCAGTTCGATGTCATTATACTGTGCGGGCTTGTTGATGGAGAGTTCCCGAGCACATACATCCCGGCGAATTTTCTCGGTAAACCTTTAGAGGAGACCGAACAAAGAGAGTTACGACGGGAACGAGTCGCCTTTTCCACTGGATTGACGAGCTTCTCCGATCGGATTTATCTGAGCTATCCTCGCACTGCCGGAGAGAATGAGCTGGTTCGCTCATCTTTTCTGGATGCGTTGCTCCGTATTACTACTGTCGAAGAGGTGGGTCGCGTTGTTGACTATAAGGAGTTGCGAATCGAACGGAGGGAACGACGCGAGAAAAAGGAGCTTATCCCTGATCGTGATTTCCCGGCCATGATCGCAACGTTGGATGCTCTTGCAGAAGAGGCTGGAACGATCCTCTGGAGTGGGGGGACGCTCCCACGAGTTGAGGAAGGAGGGGATATTCTTGGCCATCTGAAGCATACCGTGGCGGTTGAGATGGGGAGAGGTGATGCCGACCAGAATCCAAGCTATGCAGCAGAGTATCGTGGCATCTTGACAGATGCGCTTGATGAGGAAGAGCGGAGTATGCTTGCGGGACGACGTGAGAAGGAATACTCTGCATCGCAGCTTGAGACCTACGCCAAGTGTCCTTTTAAGTATTTCACGCGTAGACTTCTCAGTGTGAATGCTCCGGCACGCTTTGACGTAACCTTGACGCCGCTGGAGCGAGGAGTACTCGTTCATGCTGTCCTCTTCAAACTCTATAATGAGCTTCGTGAAAATGATATGCTGCCAATCAGTCGGGAGCATAGAGATCACGTCCTCAATCGTGCTCAGGAGATAGCCGCCGAGGAGATCAAGGGAATTGCGCTCGATCATCCTTACTGGAGAATTGATCAAGAGCGCCTGCTTGGTAGCGATGCACTCTATGGATTGATTGAGCAGTGGATAGATGCTGAGATTGCTCGCGGAGAAGAAAAGACAGAGCTTGTTCCGGAGTTCTTTGAGGTGGCATTTGGGAAGGGTGGTTCGCCAGGAATGTCATCCGATGCAATCCTTTCACGGAATGAAGAGATTGAACTCTACGATATTAAGATACGGGGAAGGGTGGATCGCGTTGAAATTCTCCGACAAGGAGACACGATCTATTACGCTGTTGCAGATTACAAAACCGGTCGACCTCCATCACGTGGTGACCTCGAAAAAGGATTGAGCTTACAACTCTTTCTCTATCTTGAAGTGATTCGTCACGTCCTTTCGGAACATTTTGGTCTTCCGCTTGAGAACATGAGGCCGGCAGGCGGCATCTACTATCGCTTGAATGCTCGCGAGGTCAACACCAAAGAGAGTTATTTTTTTGTGCCGAATGAACTGAAAGGCTCCGTGATTAAGGGGCGAAAGGATCAACGCGATCCTGACACGGTTGAAGAACTGGAAGCCAGAATG
This sequence comes from Chlorobiota bacterium, assembly GCA_021296135.1. Taxonomy (GTDB): domain Bacteria; phylum Bacteroidota; class Ignavibacteria; order OLB7; family OLB7; genus JAGWAZ01. The sequence continues at coordinate 4,223 of JAGWAZ010000078.1, forward strand.
GAGGGAGCTTTTGCTTATGCCGAGCAGTATGTAGAGGGAATTTCAACTGGTGTTTATCATGTGACGACACATGATATCAACAAAGTTTGCCGCGGATGCGAGTACCATTCGGTTTGTCGTGTCTGGGAGGTGGGAAGGCCGGAGGGATAAATATGAGCACAGACTGTAGATTTATGTATCGTTTTTACCTTCCAACCTGCCTGACAAGGCAGCATTGGACATATGAGAACAGAGAATACGGCACTAGATTGTCTACCCTAAATCTGAAGTCCCAGACACTATTTGCCCCTGCCAATGGGGACTATCTGACTATCACAAATCATTGTGGGATTTTTGAATCCGATTAGGTAACCTTTGAAGGTTTTAGTCTCTATTATTCCACGACAGTCCGACACGGAAGCCCAGTCTTTTTGCAGTGACGATTAGTAATGCTCGTATCATGCCATATCCTGCACCTACCGGATACAGGTGTTCCACGTGGAGGTCTTGGGCCTTTAACGGTCCAAGTACATGCACATTGCCATTTAGCAATACACGTACCATCCGGTCTACGACCGGTAATCTTACAGCAATCTTGGGCCTCACAATTCTCACAGATCCCGTCGAATTTTTCAGTATCAATATCTGTAGTGCTCAAAGTATAATCACATCAACGCAACAATTTTCTCACCTCACTCACTTTTTTCTCTCACACTCCTTCTCAAAATCTCATTTTGTTGCTCAACTGAGCTTGGCTAAATTGGAGGTTCTATTCTCACGTGATCGACAAACGAACTGAATACAACTATGATGATTTTTTGGGTGATTCTGATTTTAGCCCTGGTTCTCTCGATCGCCATGATTGTCATGGTTCTCTTGCAACCAAGCAAAGGTGGAGGAATTACGGCCGCATTTGGTGGTATTGGCGGTACACTTGGTTCTACCTTTGGACAGCGCCGTACTCTTGAAGCCTTGGGTAAAGGAACAACATATACCGCAATTATTATTGCCGTTCTTTGTTTGATGGCGAATCTCTTCTTCGTTCCCCGGGCTGGCGAAAGTAGTGGGGCCCAGACTCCGGTTACCTCTGGAGCGAATGCGCCGATTGTACAACCAGCACCGGGAGGAGGGGGACTAAATGTTGATAACCAGAGTGCGTCGCCGGCGACTGGCGAGAGTAGTGCCGAGGGTCCATCGAGGTCGGGAGGTGAACAGTCTGGTACCGGGGCTGCATCTGCACCCGATGGTGGAAATACCGGCGAGGAATAGATTCCCATTCTTTTAAGTAGCAATGTTTGTGTGTCGTATATGGCATTTTTTGTCGATACGGCACGCTTTTTATCCTCTCCTGCAATCCTCTCATGTTATCATAACATCTTGTCTCCGGCTTGACTCGTACAAGTTTTCCATGTATTTTATGGTGTTCATGGGAAGCCCAAAATTATTTATGGCTAATTGGGTTCCAATGTAAACAAAATTCCAAGCATTCAAGCATTATGAAAGAATTAACGCCTCGTCAAGCAAGTCTTCTCAGTTTTGTTGAGAAATACTTCCATCAGCACCAACAGCCGCCAACTGAACGCGAAATTGCCCGTCATTTTGGCATTAACCAGAGTGCAGCCCGTAAACACCTGAAAGCCCTTGAACGCAAGGGACGCCTGAGCATGCGAAACGACGGACGGAGCAGAGGTATTCTTCTGAGCTCCATTGCTCCCTCTGTTCCAGTACCACTTGTTGGTTCAGTTCAAGCAGGAACACCTCTGTTGGCAGAGGAGAATATCGAATCGCATATAATGCTTGACCTGAACATGGTCGGTACCGAACAGACGTTTCTGCTTCGCGTAAAGGGAGACTCAATGATTGAGGCCGGTATCTTCGAGGATGATCTCCTTCTTGTACGGCGTGCAGAGAGAGTTCGTAGTGGTGAGATAGTGGTGGCTCGGATTGGTGACGATGCAACTGTCAAACGCTTTTATGATATTGCGGGCCGCATCTTCCTTGAGGCAGCTAACAAGAACTATTCGCCAATTATGGTTGAAGAGCCCGAAGAATTTTATCTCGAAGGACGTGTTGTGGCATTGATACGGGATATGCGTAACCTGGAAGTCAAACGGCGTAATGTCAATGGCTTTGGCAAACCGTCATAGGTACAGACGGTGCGGCTCGACAGGATTTCTATGCCTGCATTGTTGATACGTGTATAACACATTTCTCAAAGCTGATAACTTAAATAACTGTGTGCAGACGATATACACCCACAAGCGATCTCCACGATTATCAGTATCAACTCAAGCTTGAGTTTCTGGAAGAACTCCTTCATCCTCGACTCTATAACATCGCACCGAGTCAGCCTGTCGTCGGTCTGGTAGCTGATCCGGTACCACGTGTTGAGGTGATGGAATGGGGATTCCTTCCTGGGCAAAGGATGATGGAAAGTTCAAACCGGTCATTAACGCTCGTGGGGAAACAGTAGCGAAGAAGCCCTATTTCAAGGAAGCCTTTCGGAGTTCACGATGTGTAGTCTTGGCCGATGGTTTTTTTGAATGGAAAAGAGAGGGTGGGGAGAAGAGACCATATTGAATTACGATGCGGGATGAAGGGATCTTTGCGATGGCAGGTCTGAAGAGTTACAGAGAGAGTGCCGATGGTTCGGAACATGTGATGTGTGCAATTATCACCACAACGCCAAATGAGTTGATGGAAAACATCCATAATCGAATGTCGGTTATCTTGTCAACTGAAGATGTGGAGTATGGCTCGATCCTGAGATACGACCACAAGAGCTAAAAGGGATGCTTTCTCCTTCTCCGGCTGACTGTATGAAAGCTCATAAGGTTAGTCGCTATGTGAATAATCCACGAAACAACTCGCCGGAGTCTATTGCCCCGATTGCGTAGAGGATGGTGAAGTTCATGTAACGATTGTGGAGTCATTCTCTCAATTCTCCTGAATTGAGCGTGATAAAAGGAGTGCATATGCCAGAAGCACGATTTTATTCCGGACTTTTTGCCCTCCTCTGATCCTTTCCTACCACTTTAACACTCGTATTCTAACATTCTTATAGGACGGTGTTCTTGATCTCTCATCGACTCTGTTTGATACAAGGGCGTTCGCTTCGGGATAATACATTGCTGCACAGCCATTTGCCACGTTATACCGTGAGACCTGAATGTTCTCCAGACGTCCTGTCTCAGAGACAACGGTGACTCTCTCACCACCATGTAATCCCAAGCGTTGCATATCGACCTTGTTCATCATAAGAACGTCGCGTGAGGATTGGTTCCGATAGCGGTCATGCTCCTCGTAGACAACGGTATTGAACTGCCCTTCAGACCGAATTGTCATCAATATCAGTTCGTTCTCACCAAGCTCAAACTTGGGAGTTGTAACCGGTATGAACCGTGCACGTCTATCGGGGAAACTGAAACGTGGTTCGTGTCTCACTCGGCCAGATACATAAAACTCTTTTCTTATCGTGTCAACTTTCTCTATCTCTTCGTACCCCGGTACAACCTCTGCCATAACACGACGAATGTCTTCGTGATTTTTCAACGACAGAAAGTCAACGGGACCGTTTGGCAAGAGCCGTCCGCCAATGCTCGTAACGATGTCACTTTCGGTTCGGAGTTTGCCTTGAGGTCCACGCATTCCTCCGTCAGAGAGACGGACATAGTTGAACATACTCTCCTGTGTTGTTGTCTGAAGTTCTTCGTCCCGTGTATAGGTTGGCAGGATAACAACCTCTCCACCTTCACGTAACGGACGCGGAACAACGTGTCCCTGATTCAGCTTGGTACTGATGTGGACAGAGGTGCGTATCTGCGAAAGGGCATCTTTGGCATAGTTGAGATCAGGGTTTGAGGCATAGAAATTTCCACCCATCATCAATGCGAAGTCGATCTCGCCTTCGTGAGCTGCATGAATGCAAGACATCGAGTCCAGACCCTTCCACTCGGGCATACTCAAGCCATAGAGCTCTTCCATCTTCCTCATGAACTCTTCTTTCAACGTAGGGGTGATACCGACCGATCCGACTCCCTGCACGTTCGAGTGCCCACGAATGGGCATCAGTCCGGCGCCCTCACGGCCAACCATGCCACGGGCAAGGGCAAGATTTGCGATCATCGAAACGTTGTCCGAGCCATGCTCATGGTGAGTTATGCCCATCGCCCACATAAAAATTGCTCCGTTTGACTCGGAGTACATTCGGCCTGTCTGCTCGATGACCTGAGGTTGTACTCCTGATGCCTTTGCAAGATCATCAAGCGATTCTCTCTGCAGACTTGAGCGTAACTCGTTGAAGCCAAGGGTATACTTCGTGATGTATTCTTCGTTGAGTTTATCGGCATTGATCACAATCTTCAGTACTCCTTTCAGGAAAGCAATATCTCCCCCAATACAAGGTTGCACATAGAGATCGTTGATCTTCGAGCCGAAAAGAAGGGAGCCTGGTTTAGAAGGTATATTGAATCGATCAAGTCCGGTTTCACGCATCGGATTGACCACGATGACTTTGCCCCCTCGCTTTCGCAAAGCAGCAAGTTCGGTGATGATGCGTGGATGATTGCTTGCCGGGTTTGCGCCGATCAGCATTACAAAGTCGGCTTTATGTAGGTCATCGAGAGTGACAGTTGCTGTCCCACTTCCAATGCTGGCCCCAAGACCGACACCGCTTGCCTGGTGACAGTAGTATGAGCAGTTGTGGACGTTGTTTGTGCCATAGATGCGAGCAAGCCACCCCAGCAGAAAGGCTGCTTCGTTGCTGCTCCGACCTGAAGAGTAGAAGAAGGCGTGACGAGGGTCTGTGCGATTCATGGCGGAGACTATACTTTCAAGGGCGTCATTCCAGTCAATCTCATGAAAATGCGTTTCTCCGGCACGCAATGCAATCGGGTACGAAAGACGACCCAGATTCTCCAGTTCACGTGAACTGAGTTGGGCAAGTTCATCGACAGAGTGTTTCCTGAAGAAGTCATCCGCAATTGGCGGCTGCATGTCGGCAGCCATTGCCTGTACGCTCTTTTTGCAGAACTCCGGAAAACTTCCAGTTTCATTGCGCATGCCGCCTGCCTGTCCGCCCATACCATAAGCGCAGGTCTTGCATGCATTCTTCGAAAACATTCTGCGCCAGAAGTCGACGGGCCCTGCCTTAAACGACTTTTCCAGACTATACCATATAGCAGCCCATCCACCGCCGGAGTTCACTCGTGGCATCCCAATTCAGGTTAATTGCTTCGAGGCATTACTTTTAAAGAGATCGTAATCCAGACGGGGATTGGCTCGCCACTCTGCATGCCGGGCGTGAAGGTTGTCTTTTGCACTGCTTCGGTTGCTGCTTTCGAGAGAGTTGGATTGGTCTCCTCCGGTACAAGCACCTGCTTGACCGTGCCGGTCTCATCGATCATAACACGCATCCTGACTTCCGTCTCTTCGCTGAACTTCCCCTCAAAGACGAAATTCTGTTCAAGTTCAGCCTGGTCGAAAGTCGGTTGTGTGACGCTTCCCGTGACGGTTGGCTGGTCTTCCTTTTCCGGAGATTCGGCTGCCGATCTTGAAGCCAGACCATGCGTGATCGTAAAGTTGACCGGTATCATTGTCCACATTTCAACAAGTTCTCCGCCTTCGGTGCCAGGGGTAAACGGAGTTTTGGCAATCGCTTCCATCGCTGCAGTAGCCAGCATCGAATCGGCTTCTCCCTGAATCTCGGTCTCAAGAACAGTGCCGTCGGCGCCTATACGAGCGCGAACCGTTACGGTTCCCCGAATCTGGTTGATCTGCGCTTCCATTGGATAGACAAGATTTTGCCGGAAAGCTTCCTGATCCATCTCTGGCAGCGTTGCGTCACCGACATATGCCCACGAGTCGGTCTCTTCTGTCGTGTCCGACGCGCTGTTATCGTAGACTGCAGTCCATTGATCATCTGTCGAAAACTTTACTTCCATCAGGATGGTCATACTAACCGGTGTACCGTCGGTATTGGCAGGAATAAACTCGAAGAGTTTGACCCCATCGACAGCTGCCGCTGTGAAAATCGAATCGTCGCTTTTGCGGACGTCAACCTTTTCGACCGCGCCAGTCTCGCCAACTACTATCTCTAATTCTACGATTCCGTTTTGTCCTGAAAGAAGTACCCGTTCAGGGTAGTTGATCGTTGGGCTACTCGGTTTGATTGCAGGCGGTTTTGTGTCGCCGTCAATCAAATACTGCATCCCGATTGATACCGAACCGCGAGCCGGGCCATCGCTCGAGCTGGCTATTTCATGATTGGTCTCAGTCTGGGAAAAAGCTGCTATGCTGAACAGAAAAGAAGCTGTACCAAATACAAGAAAATGTAGTCTTTGCATGATAAGGGTATTTATAGCTATATGAGATTCATAATATGCAGAAACCATGTTACTCGTCTGTAGTTTCCTCATTTTGGTGGGTCCATAAGCTTAAATTTGACGGGGATTACAATGGACATATTAACCGGGTTGCCATCCGCTGAATCAGACAATTGAGGTGAGATTCGGGCATACTAAATCTTGCATCTTCTCGGTGTGTCTTCACATCAACGACAGAATAGAAGGCCTGCAGTTTGTTGCGAAAGAAACTCTGGCGATGAATTGATGTAATCTCTGATCTTATTAGCCACGCCGAAATAATGGCCATCGTAATAGAATGTCAATTTCATGAAAATAACTCTTTCTGGTGGGCGAGTGATTGAGTCGGTTTCGGTTGATCGCTTAGGGTATTTCTTTCCCAGAATACGCCATCAGCATATCCCTGAATCGTTAGATCCCTGGTGGAAAGTTCTAAGCGTTTCAGTGCCCAGCAGCAGTATTCGCGGTTCAGTTCTATGCCACAGAAGCGTCTCCCCAGTTTTTTTGCCACCACTGCCGTCGTACCACTACCGAGGAACGGATCGAGCACGAAATCATCCTTTCTTGAACTGGCTAAAATCAGTTTAGCGATCAGTTTTTCTGGCTTCTGTGTCGGGTGGTTCGTGTTCTCAGGCATAGACCAAAAGGGAATCGTTATGTCCGTCCAAATGTTCGATGGGTGAGTGAGGCGATAGTTACCAATGGCCTCTGCTTTCCAATCCTTTGGCTTTCCATCAATTCTATAGGGTGCAATGACTTTTCGTTTGAGCTTTACTGCATCAACATCAAAGTAGTAACTGTCTGAGGCTGTACAGAACCAAATATCCTCCGTATTGTTCTTCCAATTGGTCTTCGCACCACGGCCCTTCTCCCGTTCCCAAGTGATACGATTGCGAATGTGAAAGTGTGATTCGAGAATGGGAG
>JAGWAZ010000126.1 GCA_021296135.1 Chlorobiota bacterium
TCTATGATTTGAGCGATCGTTGTATCAAGCGATTTGGAGAGGATCGATGCCATGCGAGTCGTGGTAGCGCCGCTCGGTATCCAAGCACCATCGGTTTTTGGATATTCGATGAATAACTACGCGGTCTCTGCTGCAAAGTACGGGCCGGGGTTACACTACTTTGAGATATGGTAATCGGCATTTGGCGCTGTCTCTTCATTAGCACAAGAGACAGCGCGAGGGCTACGACAGGTCCTGACCGATAAGCGCGAGAAGTATAGACTTGAGTACCATTACCACTCCCCGGATCAGGAACGTCGGTACATGTTGACTATCTCACCGATAGCTTCCAAGGAGATGGGGCAATTATCTCTCACCTCAACATCACACAGCAGACGGAGCTACAACAGGCTAACCGGACACTTGATACGTTTGTACAGTCTCTTGCATTGAATCTTCGTACTCCATTGAACGACATTCGAAACCGCCTTAATACCCTTTTCAGAACCTGGGATCGGAAGACGAAAGCGAAGAACTGTCATGAGCTCTCAGAAGTCGCTAAAGCAACTGAGCGTGTGGATGCAATGATCCGTGATTTGTTGGTCTTCAGCAGAATTGGCAGAACAAGAACCGTCGTTCGTCCTACGGATCTATATCAGGTCATCGAAGAGACACTGCATTATTCGAAGAACAGATTATCAGGTTAACAGAAGGAACCAGCTTCGGCTTGATTTTTTCCGAAACGACCCTCACCGAGTTCTTCGGTCTGAGATTCATGTTTGTATGACAGCGGATTAAGCACTCCGTTGCCGAACCGTCTCAAAGAAGACAATCCCTGCCGCTACCGATGCATTCAGTGATGCAATGCTTCCTTTCAAAGGGATTGACACAAACTCATCACAAACTTCGGCAACTTTCGCTGTCATGCCTTCGCCTTCGCTTCCAATCACTATCACGGTTGGTTCTGTAAAATCAATATCCGTGTACTCCATATCTCCATCTATATCGAGACCGATCACCTGCATCCCCATTTCCTTGAGATTACCTAATGTGGTCGCAACGTCACGAACACGAGCAATTGGAACAAAATGAGCTGCGCCGGCACTGGTCTTGACCGCTACATCATTGATACCTGAGCTATGTTGTTTTCCGAAGACAACACCACTCAGACCGGCACACTCGGAAGAACGAATGATTGCTCCAAGATTACGTGGATCTGTAATGCCATCCAAAGCCACAACAAGAGGGGTTTTCCCAGTTTCCCAGGCAAGCGTCACCACATCCTCTATATCAACAAAAAGAATCGGATTGATGCGCGCTATAACGCCTTGCGACTTTGTTTTGAGATTTCCCTTCTTCTCCAGTTCACGAAATTTTCCTCGATCGAGGGTGGTACAGGGAATTCCCTCTTGTCTGGCAACTTTGCGAATTGCGCCGAGGCCTTCGGTTTCGGCTCCATAAAGAAAGTAGACTTTTTCAACCCGCTCTCTGGCTCGGATTGCTTCAAGTACTGAATTTTTTCCGTTGATGTACATAGTGTATGTGTTCAAATTATTAAAAACAGAAGTGTAGAAATTGACGAAATACAGGGGGTGACGCGTGTGCAAATTAACACGATGGAACAGGTACGATTTCCAAGTGAAAGCGGCGAGACGTTACAAAATCGCGGGGTATTTCGGTACTTTCGGTACCCTTAATGTGAACACGTTTCGGAACCTTTAATTTAAGCACAAAGAGTGAATCGACTTCGTTACAACGCCATGAATTTCAAACTTCATGTCATCCTGAATCTCAATAGTCGGATACTTTGCATTCTCTGAAAAAAAGGTAGGTTCGCTTCCCCATTTTCTCATATCGTTCGATTGTCAGATCACCATCAACTGAAGCAAGAATGATTTGACCCGGTTCGGCAGAATTCTGTGGTCTAACGATCACAAAATCACCGGATGAAATGCCCGCTCCCTCCATCCTATCGCCTACCACACGACACACAATTTCCCCTCCGTTCTCAGATAGCGGGTTCTGAGCCGGTTTCGTTTTCCTGGACAGCTTTTCTTGATAGCTAAGTTATCAAAAGTTTCTCATGCGGCATGTTGGTACACTTTCTTCGGA
>JAGWAZ010000079.1:0-329 GCA_021296135.1 Chlorobiota bacterium
AATAATCAGCTTCGGGTAAACTATAGGGAGATGCAATTTTATGAAGAGCAGATTCTTATCATATTCAATTTCAGTATTTTTAATATCGACCACTTACATGATACAAGGGTGTAGTTCAGATGAAGCTCCTACCCCACCATTGCCTCCGTGTGAGGGGCCACCTATTGGTTTTTTGCTTAATGGAGAGCGATGTTGGACGCCAGGAACGCTACTATCTCCATATCCACAGTGGGGATTTCATGGCGGTAGGGATACATTCGGAATTTGGGGTGTAAACGGCGGGATATGGGGTCGAGAAGAAGAAAGGAGCAGAATCGATATTACGTTTA
>JAGWAZ010000079.1:411-11772 GCA_021296135.1 Chlorobiota bacterium
GAGAAATTACATCAGTTGGTGAACATGGCGTAAGTGGTCGTTTTGAAGCTCGTCTGTATGATTCTACAGGTCGACTGATTGACCTGAAAGATGGCCGATTTGTTGGGTCACGATAATTAATTACACAAAATAAAATCTATTATGAAAATTTTTATCATCGCTCTTAATGCTTTTCTTGTAAACATCATTGGATTAATTGCACAAGATACACTATACGTTACAGAACAAAGGGATACCTTATACCTTCCTTGGGACACAATATATATTACCTTAACCGATAGCTCTTCTTTTAGTGATACTCTCGCATTACCAGTATCAATAGATAGCGCTCTCGTTAATCTTGATACAATTTATATGCAGCGCAGTATCCTTTTAGAAAAAGCATTGCTTAACTCTGAAACTTTATCCGATCTGGATGGAGTAACTGATAGTATCTATGGAAATGTGATAGGGTGGTCATTGCTGCATACCAGACTTTATAGGGGAAGCGTACGCTATCATCAAACGATGCTTTCGTGGGATAGCCTTCTCGTGTACCATGACACAGTGTACTCTCAAGGATATATACCAATTGCTATTATGAATGTAGGTGCAATTGGTATGAAGTCTTCAGTATTTGAAGATTCTCTGATAGGAATTTCAGCTGACGGTCGTCGGTTAATTGATATTGAGGGCAGGGAAAGTTCACCCTATGAGGTGTGCGATATCTTCTATGCAATACCTCTAGAACCAAGTATCTCTGCGGGTGATACAGCCTATTTCTTAGTTGACACCACACGTTTCTACGTAACTAATCGTGAGGACTCAATTCATCACATTGAGGTGGATTTTGGTGATGGGAGGGGGTATCGGTCTGTAGTACACAACCTACCAGTAGCAGTGTTCTATAATTCCAGTGGTACAAAAGAAATGCGAGTACGTTTAATCCGTGGCGATACTTCAACCGATACCCTTACAGCTTGGTCACGAGTTGAAGTGCTGGATAATGACGTGGCCGAACTAATTCCTGAAGAAGTTAAAGGCCCAACGCTTCAGAGCTCGCATTCAAATTCACCCGATGTAACGTTTAATGTTACTGCCGATCATTCATATAATAATGTGAAGGGAAAGGGCAATGTTTCTATATGGTATGGTTGTAATCATACCGCATTAGAACGACCTTTTGTCCTTGTTCCTGGATTTGATTTTATCGATATTCGATCCCCTAATGATATTTATACTCACTATCGATCTTTCTTCGATAGTTTGCGAGATAACGGATATGACATAGTCATAATTGACTACGAAAAAGGTGGAGATTATATTCAGCGTAACGCTTTTCTTTTCGAGAAGATGATCAACGATATCAATAGTCTAAAAACAGGAAATGAGCAGTTGGTTATTATGGGAGAGAGCATGGGTGGGCTAGTAGCTCGGTATGCCTTGGCAGATATGGAGCAAAATCGCAATGAAGATCCTGAAACTCGCCTCTATGTGTCGTTCGATAGCCCTCATCAAGGTGCTTATGTCCCTATCGGCCTTTTTTATTTAGCTGATCTCATCGATGATTTTAAGGATAGGTTGACGGGAACAGTTATCTTTTTAGCAATCGTGGGCGGAGCAATTGTTGGAGCACTGCTGGGTGGTGGAGTTGGACTGCTAATTGGAGCGAGTGCTTTTGTAGGAGGTATCGGAGGTCTAGCTGTTGGCATTTCAGTCGTGAACAACCTTGAAGAAAAGCTAGCTCAACAAATCGGTAAAGATCTGGATGATATTACAATGGAAGACATCTTGGATAGCAAGCCTGCAATCGCCCAAATGCTATACTTTACCCCAGAATCGGATGATAACGCTCTGCTTGGCTTTAATATGACAATGGAGCATCCTGAGCGGGTATCTTTCTTAGCAGATATGAATCAGGTTGGTTATCCAAATCCCAGTAATTTACCAAGTGGTATTCGTAAAGTTGCTATTACCAATGGAGACATAACCGGCAGAAGTCAAAGACAGCTCCGAGCGGATCCCAAGCGGAGATTTCGTCCAGGACCAGATGTTGGAAATGAAAAAATGTTAACGTTTAACGGCGATGGTAACCTCGTTGCGGATATCAATGCTGAAATCTGGGCGACGCCAAACTCTTCCCAAGGTAAAAAAAAGATATTCAAAGGTAATTATTATTCTTTCCCAGGTTTTTGGCCTGGTGGATGGAGTCGGAGAACTTTCAAAGATGCCTCTACCTATTGCTGGGAATGTCTTCCTGGGGGGAGCTCTACTGTACCCAACAATCTAGTTTCAATTAGAAATCAATGGCCTATTAAGGAACTGACAGTACATGAACAATCATCTTGCTTTATTCCTACGGTCAGTGCATTAGATCTTGAAACGACATCAATGATTGTAGACGTTCCCTCGTTTTTGACAAGTAATCCCGACAAAATACCCTTCGATGCATACTATGCAAGTCCCCGATACTACAATCAAATCCATATATTTCCTGATTTTGAAGGGAGTAAACCCACAGCGTTGCATAATCTCATTGCAAATGAACTTTATGGTGAGTACGATGCTTATATCCAATGCCTTACAATCACCGGACAACAAACATTTCGAGGACGTAGATCAATTACTGCTGGAACTAATGTTATGCCTCCTGGTGGAGGTGGAAGTGCCCCTACATGTCCTGTCATTGTAAGCAACACCGCTACAAGTGAGTGGGTTGCTGGGAAAAAAATAACCCTCCAGGGTCGAGTCTCTATACTTGCTGGAAGCAATTTTACCGCACGAATTGACCCAACAATAGTAACATCCTGTGTCTATACTCCACAGGCTGAGAACACTTCTGATCCTAACATGGCAAAGCCAAATCCACCTGATCAATTACAATCGGAAGAGGAGAACTCTGCAACACATATTGAACCAGCAACCCCGGGCGAACCGCCTGTCACGCTGACAACAGAGAATGGCTCTGCAACACATATTGAACCAGCAACCCCGGGCGAACCGCCTGTCACGCTGACAACTATGAACATTATCCCAAACCCAGCCACAGGTACTGTTGTTGTACACTATAATCTAAGTCGCCCTGGCCCAGTAACCATCTCTTTAAGTGATGCTCAAGGGAAACCTATCAAAACTCTGTTAGCTATAGAGGATCATCCAATTGGTAGCCATGAAATCGAAGTTAATGTATCTGACCTTGCGTCAGGAATATATTTATGTACAATGCTTCTGGAAAATCATTTAATTTCAGAAAAATTATCGATTATTCGATAGAGAATTACTAACTATTCATCCATAAAAAGAGTATGTACCATGACTTATAAAGGCTTTCTATCATTGATTCTTCTTCTTGTACCGATAGGGTGTCCTTTTTCTTCAGGATGCGATGAGGGGGATCCATTTGGATTTATCGGAGCAATTATTGAAGTTCTTAATACGGATCTTGATTTGAAAGACACGAACGAGATATTAATTGCCATGCCTGAACGGATAGGAATTCCGCGTTCGGATGATGATGTAACTCTCTTTTATAGAGGGATTCCAGGGATTCCTGATACTTGCTATGCGATCAACATATTGTGCATTAGAACAAAAGAAAATTTTTCATGTGAAACGATATTGGACGATCCCGAAATTGATAAAAATAATCAATGGGCTATAATTAGGTATTCTCACGATATAGATTGTGTAGACACATTTACCGTCGACATTGTGTTGGAGTATGCTGGATCAAATTATTCTTATGGTAGAGAATTACTAACTATTCATCCATAAATTGAACAATGTATTATTCATTCGACAGAACAGGCAAATCGATCCTGATCACGATTCTTCTATGTTTTGGACTTTTTCACTTGGAATCCAAGACATTGCAGGGACAACCCTATAAGTATCTCGTACAAATTGACTCTCTTTATGATCTCTCGGAATTTGAGATTGAGGAGGGCGTCTATGATATAGACTCTCTTTTATCACTCGACAGCGCTTTTCTTGCTTCAAGATCACAGCGCTTCAACGATATTGTTCAGATGTTGGAGATGCTTGAGGCAACGGCTGCCCAAGACTTAATGCCGATGTACCCGGATACAGCTGTTGTGATAGACACTCTCCGTGGAAATATCATATGCTCACGAGAATATATACAACGAATTTGGGTTATTCGTTCCGATAGCTTGGTCGATTCATTAGGATTAGCTACAATAGCAGACAGTTTGAATGGTATTGACGACCTTGAACGAATAGCTGAAGATAGTCTTAATTTCTGGCCACCTACTGATCCTGAGCACACATTTCAAACACAATTCTTCAATACTGCATACAATATCGATTTGCCGAGAGCTTGGCAATATTCTTTTGGTGATTCAAGGATTCGAGTGGCAATTGTTGATCATGGCGTTGACTACGAACACGCTGATCTTGGAGGTGGTTTTGGCACAGGAATGACAGTTGTTGATGGATACGACTTTACCGATAACGATAGTGACCCGGAGCCTTGGAGGTTTTGGTTTAATGGTGTCGAACATTTTGAACAGCATGGTACACCTATAGCCGGGATCATTGCTGGCTCCAGTAATAATGGCGAAGGAATTGCTGGCATTGCCGGAGGCTACAACTCGGAACCAGATTTAGGTGTATCACTATTATCGTTCAGAGTTGTTAATGAGGCAGAATCTTCCAGGGATGATCGTCTGATGGGCCTCAACGGAGCCGATATAGTAAAAGCAATATGGCATGCATCTTCAAGTGAGTTTGATGCTGATATCATCAATTGCAGTTTTTCCAGTGACCGAAGCTCTCAATTCGGAGTGACGGGCCTTGCCTGGATTTCGAAATACCAAGTTTATCATAACGCTTTTTTGAACAATGCCTTAGTGATAGCTGGGCGTGGTAATCAGGGAAATGATGACGTAATCTATCCTGCAAGGTTTGCAGAAGTTGGTATACTAATGGCTATTAGTGGTCTTGACAACAATGGAAACCTACGCAACGAAAGCAGTTTCGGGAATGTGTCTATGTCTGCCCCTTGGACAACTGGTAGAACCACAATTAATAATTGGGTAGGGGATGGCTACAGAGACTTCACCGGTACATCAAATGCTACTCCCGTTGTTTCTGGGGTAGCAGCATTGATTATGTCAAGTCTTCGCAATCGAGATATCCCTATACTTCCCGAAGATGTTATGCAAATTTTGTATGCCAGTGCAGACCGAACCGGACTGACCGGATACTCCCAAGACTTGGGTTGGGGGCGTCTCGACGCAGGTCAAGCACTTCACCTATCAAATGAACCCTTTCTGCTGGAGCACTACAATGCTAATGAATCGAGAACCGTAACAAGTGACTCTCCAACTCAACCAGAAGCAATTGGTTTTCTTAGTGATCTCAACATATATGGGATTTCTGAAATCCGGAAAGTAACGGCGTCGTTCACATTACCAGACAAGTATACTGATCTGGATAGTGTTTGGGTATGGGTTAATGCTAATACAAATGGTCTACCATGGCAGCACCCTTCAGGAGACATTGGTGGGGGACATGTCGAATCACAAAATGGGAGGGTGTGGACATTCTCTACATACGTTTATGAACTAAATGATGTTTTAGGTAGCTCTGGTTGGTATCCAGTCCACCCAGATGATGTTGTCATAAAAATTTCTGTCTTGGGGAAATCCCATGAATGCATCAATTCCAACATTGAAGTAAAAGATCAAATCATTGACTATTATCAATACCATACTGGAGATCACATAACAGTTGGACCGAATGTCTCAATAGAACTGCCAGGGAATGCTCAGTTTCATGCTTCAACTAATACACACTTTAAACCTGGTTTCCACGCCGAAAGCCTCTCTCGTATGCATGCATTTATTGCTCCACTTGACTGTCCTGCTGGTAAGGCAGTTCCACTTCATACTCGAGAAGAGGAGTTACAGCCATCATTGACAATATTCCCTAATCCCTCGACAAATTCTATAACGGTACAAATAGTCCCCCCTATTCAGATGGATGAAGTAGGTGCACTCTCAATTATCGATCAACTGGGAAAACCGGTCAAGGCAGTTGATATATACCAACTTTCACCTCAGAACGGTCAAATTTTTGTTGACGTTTCTGATCTGCCAGCCGCTGCATATTACGTTCGTGCTCAACTACAAAATGAGATTTTTGTTCAACCATTCATCAAGCTGACTGAATAGCAAAAGCAATCAGGAAAAAAGTGCCGTGTCTGAAAAGATCATACACGGCACTTTCTATTTCTGTACTTGTGCTCCCTTACCTCTACAACCGCGCCATCACCTTCAACCTGTTTTCAGCGCGCGCGAGGGCTGCCTCTGCTCGTGTACGGTTAATCGGGAGATCAGGATTCGTGCGTGATTTCTTAATCCTCTCCTCCGCCCGTTCCCTCGCACTCTTCGCCCGAGCCGTGTCTATGTCTTCGGCTCGCTCGATGGTCTCAGTCAGAACGGCCACTTCGTTTAAACGGACTTCAGCAAAACCGCCTGAAGAAGCGAATATCTGCTCGTTTCCCTGATCATCTTTCAATCGAATCTCACCGATTTCAAGCTCAGTCAACAATGGTGCGTGGTTTATAAGAACCTGAAAGGTACCTTGCTTTCCGGGCAGGGTGACAATTTCAGTCTCACCTTGCCAGGCTACACCCTCCGGTGTTCGTATGTCGAGTTGAAAAGTCTTGGCCATTTCGAGCTATGAGCTATCAGTAGTCGGTCATGAGCAACATCGGAGACTCATGACTCCCTGGTTTTGAATTTTCATTCCTACGCAACCGCCTCCTCTTCAGCCTTCATCTTCTTCACCTTCCCGGCCGCCTCATCAAACGTTCCGACGTAGCGGAAGGCTTCCTCAGGCATATCATCACCTTCACCTCTGAGAATCGCCTCGAAACCGGAGATTGTATCCTCAAGCTTCACGTAGCGACCCTGCAGCCCTGTAAACTGTTCAGCAACGAAGAATGGCTGCGATAGGAAACGCTGAATCTTTCGTGCCCTGTGGACGTTCAACTTGTCCTCGTCAGAAAGTTCGTCCATTCCAAGGATGTTAATGATGTCCTGCAAATCCTTATATGCCTGCAACACCTGCTTCACCTGCGTCGCAACATCGTAATGGCGCTGACCAATGATATTTGGATCGAGAATGTTCGATGTCGAATCGAGTGGATCGACCGCAGGGTACAGACCGAGCTCTGCAATCTGACGCGAAAGGACTGTGGTAGCATCGAGGTGAGTAAAGGTGTTAGCAGGTGCAGGATCAGTTAAGTCATCAGCAGGAACGTACACAGCTTGTACCGAAGTGATCGACCCTGTTGTTGTCGAAGCGATCCGCTCCTGAAGTGCACCCATCTCGGTAGCCAATGTCGGCTGGTATCCTACCGCAGATGGCATACGACCGAGGAGTGCCGATACCTCCGAGCCAGCCTGTATGAACCGGAAGATATTATCGATGAAGAGAAGCACATCACGCCCCTCCTGATCTCGAAAATACTCGGCGGCTGTCAAAGCAGTCAAGGCAACGCGTGCACGGGCACCAGGTGGCTCGTTCATCTGACCAAAGACAAGACAAGCCTTGTCCAGAACCGTGGAGCCGTCAGCGAGAACAGCTTCCGACATTTCGCGAAGCAGATCATTCCCCTCACGCGATCTCTCACCCACACCACCAAAGACCGAGAGGCCACCATGCTGTTTCGCAATATTGTTGATAAGCTCAAGGATAACAACCGTTTTACCAACCCCAGCACCACCGAAGAGCCCGGTCTTTCCACCTTTGGTATATGGCTCGAGCAGATCAATAACCTTGATACCGGTCTCAAACATCGCCTTCTTGGTCGAGAGAGAATCGAACTCAGGTGCCTGACGATGAATCGGATAACGAGTCTCACTCTCGATCGGCCCCTTGCCATCGATAGGATCACCCGTCACGTTCATCAGGCGACCTAACGTCGCCGGCCCCACCGGAACTGCAATCGGCTTTCCTGCATCGACAACAGCAGTTCCGCGGCTGATACCGTCGGTTGAGTCCATGGCAATCGCACGGACGCGGTCTTCTCCAAGGTGCTGTTGTACCTCGCAGACCAGTTTCTGTTCGTTGCTTTCCTCATCTTTTACCGAGATCTCGAGCGCATTCAGAATTTCTGGGAGTTTCCCCTCTGAAAATTCTGCGTCGATAACCGGACCAATAATCTGGACAATTTTCCCTGTGTTCATCGTGTGATGCGTCTATAGAAAGAATGGATAATTAACCTTTTGAATCCTCTGCCTATCCGGATGAAACAAGCCTGGAGAACAGATTTATCTCCTCTCAAAGGGCATAAAATTACTCAGAGCCGACTGGATGGAAATTCACAGGTTGTAAGTCTACGAACGATCGATCAGCGAGGAGGTTACCGAGATTGCCAACTCTGAACGGATTACCCTCAGAGGAGCTTTTCTTCGACATCTGAACCCGCTCAAGTCAAGGAATATGGCCGCCATCGGGACGTGGGAAAGCTGAGACAGGCCAGCACTGTTGTCATTGAGAACTCCGAACTGGATGGGTGCGGCGCTATTGGGGTTGCAACGTGGGAAAGCAATGATGTTGTGATCAAGAACTGTCTGATGACAAACAATTCTTTCAACACATTCTACTTCGATCGATGTCAAGATATCACTATCAAAGAGAATGTTATCGAGCAGAATGCGAATTTAATGCAGACTTATCGCACTGATGGTATTGAGATGTCGGGAACTTAATCAGAAAAAACGGTGTCTATTGGGATAAGCCCGGGGAACCAGGCCTTGTAGATTAAGAGAAGAACTATGAATGGCTTTCTGACATACAAAACACATCCATTCCTCTGGATAGGGCTCGGACTGTTTGCGCTGTTAAGTTCAGGATGCTCGTCCTCACGTGACACAGCCTCGAAGCCAGGCCGGGTTCAGCACATTGTGCTCTGTTGGCTAAAAGAACCCGGGAATGAGGAATCACATACAAGCTTGATCGAGGCCACGTTTAACCTGAGGTCAATTCCTGGGGTCCTTAGGGTTCATGCCGGCACCCCTTTGGCGAGCGATCGCCCAATCGTTGACGATTCATTCGATGTCGGTATCATCATAGTGCTGGAGAACAGGGAGGCTTTGCAACCGTATCTCGATCATCCGACACACACCGAAGCAGTACGTGAGATACTCGCTCCATTGACTGAGCGGATTCTTATCTATGACGTTCTGGAAGAATAGGATTATCAAGGAGGTAGGAGATAGAAGGGAGAATGCGTAAGCTCTGAAGGGGTATTCACAGAGAAGGTGGTGGTTGAGTAAAGGGGATACTTCGGGCAGCATTTATCAATGAGATAGCCCAGCGGTTTACGTATAGCCCAGCCGTTTACGGCTGGGGGGATGTTTCTCTTCCCGGCTCAATCCCATCTGCTACCATCGATCTCTGGATCTCCGCGACAGACGTTTTTAATCGACGATGCCCCTCATAACTCCGCCGTTCACCGACGATCAGGGCGAAGATTGCCCAGCCCTTTACGTATAGCCCAGCCGTTTACGGCTGGGGGGATGTCTAATCATCAATATCATTTTTGTTTGTTGGCCCGCATCGTTTGGGCAGCTGATTCGATAGGAACCTCCCTTCATGATCCGATCTCCTACACCGACGGCAGCGAGATAGGTAGATATGTCCGGCGAAACAACAACGTAGTCTGGAGAAATTTCTCGGTTGTAGATTTGCAGGCGGATAATGTTGCTGTGGACGGGGCATTATCGCCGGGCGCCATGGTTTTTGTCGGGAATGCCTTAGGAACCGGAGGCACGTTCGATCTGGAGTTTACCGATCCTCGATTCTATCGAGGCAATCCGGTAACTGCTGAAGCCGACGTGGAGATCACGCTAAGCCCGGTCCTCTGGGACAAATGGGAAGATGGTGCTTACCAGGCAGAAAACATCGAGATAATCAGCGCAGAGGAGCATCAGGTAGTCGTAACCGGAAGTCCTGCCCGGTTGAAAGGCCTCACGTTTGCAGCTCATGAATGGAATTTACTTCATGTAGGCTTTAGCTTCATGGTCGAAGAATTAAGCGGAAAATCGCTGTTTGACTATCACGTGGTGCAACGAAAGAGTTCGGACAATCAGGTTGTGGGAGGAGAGACCTACCGTATCAAGGTACCGGAAGACTTCAAAAGGTTCTACGCCGATGCCGGGGCAGACGTGGCGGTTTCCCCGGGAGATAGTAGCCTGCTGAGTGCCTCAGAGATCGGTGAAGGCGCCATCTACAAGTGGTACGATCCGGCAGGCGAGCTTCTTCATACCGGCAGAGAGGTGACGGTATCGCCTTCGGTCACCGGGAAGTACAGACTGGAAGTGATCGCAGAGGCCGATGGCCTGAAAGGTTACGACGAGGTAACCGTACGGGTGAAGGAGTTCGAGATACTGAGCATATCGCCGAACCCCACAACCGATGAGGTCACGATCGGGTACCGAGCCGATGCAGCTACCTCTGCCTATCTGATGGTCACAATACCATACAGTGGGGCTTCGCACGATTACGTTTTGGATGTCGGTGAGGACGAGATCACGATCGATGTCTCCGATTATGGAGTCGGGACGTATAGTGTGATCTTAGTCTGCAATGGAGAAGGGGTCGATGCGTCGAGTTTTGTTGTTCAGTAAGTTGTGTAACCGATCCCTGCCCCGATTTTGTTGGGGCAGGGATTTTAGATAATAGATATTAAACAATAGGAGGAAGAAACATGAGAAGCATTCTATTGATAGCGTTTATTGCTTTGGTTGGAAATTCTGCCCAGGCCCAGTGGTATCCGGTGACTTCAGGCACGACGGAAAATTTATATGATATAGTTTTTCTTAATGAAGATGTGGGATATTGTGGAGGCTATGGGGTAATACTCCAGACAACCGATGGTGGGGAGAACTGGACAACCATTTTTTCACGAGACAGTTTTGCGATTCGGAGTATTTGTATAGTCTCGGATACATCAAAGGAAAAGCTCTACGCCTTTGCTCGTAAAGGTTCATCATCATATTTGGTATCAACGGTGTTGTCCTCTTCACCACTAAAATGGTCGGTTACACAGATTCCGTATGGACCAGGGAGTATATACGG
Organism: Chlorobiota bacterium; assembly: GCA_021296135.1. Classification (GTDB taxonomy): domain Bacteria; phylum Bacteroidota; class Ignavibacteria; order OLB7; family OLB7; genus JAGWAZ01. Next base: position 11,506 of record JAGWAZ010000079.1, read on the forward strand.
ACCGCCGAAAGTACAAGTCTATAATGACGCCATGTATTTTATTGATGATATTAGATTAAAGAAATTAAAAGACGATAGTCTTTCAACGGTCGTGCCTGATGTCTCCATTTTTGATATCAATAAACATGGTTTATTGTTTGTTAGTGAGGAGACTCCTGAGGGAATTCGAATTTATTTTTCCGAAGATCATGGGATGACGGTTGATACGCTAAGTCCGCATCCATCTATTTTTGGTCCAAATCAACTTACAAACGCTCAGGCGAGATT
>JAGWAZ010000127.1 GCA_021296135.1 Chlorobiota bacterium
TCCAACTCCTGACCCTTGAACACCTTGTCAAAGGGGATCCATTTATCGGACTTTACCGACCGATAGAAGAATTCCAGCTTCCGAGGGCTGGATTTGAACGCCATCCGTACCCGGCCCTGCAGGTCGGCATGGAAAATCTCAAAGCGTTTGAAATTTCTGAAAAGTCTCTCCCGCTCACCCGATTCAAGATCGACCCGGTAAACCTGCCGGACCCCGTTGTTATCAAGAGCCGAAATTAGAATGCCATCACTGTCCTCCGGCAGCAGGGAAAGTACGCGCGGCAGGGAATAATTGCCCCAGAAAATGGCAAAATAGGATACGATTACTCTTTCCGAATCGAAAAGTAAGGTCCGCTTGTTGTCGTTGAGATCAAGCAGGTAAATGTTTCCGAACCGGGTTTGAAAAATAATCCGTTCTTCATACTTCCAATCGACGAAGTTGACATAGTCTTTCTCGACATTCTTTCCGACAAAGAATTTCTTTTCCATCGTCTCCACGTCGACGACATAGAAGTTGTGCAGCCCGGAAAGGCTGAAAGTGTAGATGAAACGCTCCCCCGATGGGGATATCTCGATATTCCCGATGTTTGGCGCTTTGAAGAAATCCTCCGGAAACAACCGCCCCAATATCCCAATATCAAAATTGGCCGCCGCCGTATGGAAGGCAAAACAGCAAATCAAAAGGACCTGCCTGCAGGTGATCATAAAAGGACGAGAGGAAGCTCCCGGTAAAACTTCATTGGGAATGCGCCCTGAAAAGGAGCAACTTTAAGGGTTAATTGCAACCAAAATTCCCCCATCCTTCCCATTCGTGATTTATTCCCTGGTCATTCGGCTTTCTCGGCGCCCTGGCCACAACGGACCAAATGGAGGTTTCCCCTGGAACTTCCTCACTAGAACAACCATCAGATAAGTGAAAAAGAAAACCGATGCGGCTATTCTTATATAAACCGTATATTCACCACTGTTGATGGGGTTGATCATGACCAGAAACAACCCTATGAGAGCGAGTATGGGGCCAATCCTCGTATTCTTATTCCTCTGGAATTTTCGGGCTGCAATAACCATCAGAATTGTGAAAAAAATAACCGATGCAGTTAATGCAGCTATAATTGAATAAGTCGCATACTCACCACCGACCACAGGATTAATCATGACCAGAAACAACCCTATGAGGCCGAGTACGAGACGAATCCTTTTTTTCCTATTGTACATTACCTGAGAATGCGACAATTAATGAATTTATAAAATTGGGCAACCACTGAATCCACTCGATATTTTCCTGAACGGAATGTTTTCGAAGAAAAGGGCTGAATTTCCAGACTGGTTAGGCTGAGTTTTCCGATACCTGCTCTTGGAGAGCGTTGCTGGAGAACCTTAGGACGACCTGCGTGAGATTATCCCGTCGAGGCGTTTGATGAGTTGTTCCATAATGGCTTGTTGGAGCGGATCATCTGCATCGAATAAGGCAAATTCGCTGACCTCTATCTTTAAGCTCCTGGGGTCAAAGGAAGGGATTTCGGCACATGCCCTTTCCAGAAGAATTTCCAGTGCCTGGATCTTGGCCAGGACCAGCAATCTGAATCCGGATTCCGGTGATTCCATTGTTTCAGTTGTCATGTCTTTCTGGTTAGCAAATTCCGGGAAAGAAGTAAACCAACTGAAGCATCTATCCGAATTCAAGGGTAGATTTCCCTGAGGTTCCTGGTGCTTCAGGACAAACCTAACCCGCAATTCTCACAAAGTTCATTGCGAGCTAATCCGCATGTCTCACAGAATTCATAGCGAGCGAACAGAGACCGAGTGCTGGCGCGGGTTAGGCTATGGAGACCTGAGTTGTTTCAAAATTTTTTAAAAAACTTTGACCTGCTGCAGAAGTGTATTACATTCTCTTACATGAATGCAATTACAGTTCGTATACCGCATGAGCTCAAAAGTGATTTACAGCAGATCAGTGAGTCCACCGATCAGCCGGTGAGCGATCTGGTCCGAGAATCCCTGAGAAGATACGTGGCTGTGGAACGGTTTCGGCAGTTGAGAAAGAAAAC
>JAGWAZ010000080.1 GCA_021296135.1 Chlorobiota bacterium
CAAGGGGAAACATTCAGGCTCATCGACACCATAATTCCGCCTGTCCAGGTAGCCAAAGAGTTTGAGAATATAGAGAAACCAATGATGAGCCGAATTCTCGAAAACCTGAAGCAGTCCTACGCGACACGCTGCTGCCGAAGCTGGTGTCGGGGAGTTGCGGGTTGATGTAATCAGTAGGTCATGAAAATGGGAATACGTATCCAACCACTCAAAATAGAGGTTCCAGAGAACGATCCGTTCAAGAACGATCTGCTTGACCGAAAAGACTCAGTTAAGGTTCTCACCTCTATCGTCGGGTCGATAGAGGGACCCTGCGTATTGGCAGTAGACGCTGCCTGGGGCACCGGAAAGACAACTTTCCTCAGGATGTGGATGCAGTACCTGCGAAACGACGGGTTTCCCGTAGTCTATTTCAACGCATGGGAGACTGATTTCGCTGGGGACCCCTTCGTCGTGTTATCGGCAGAATTGAGCGAGGGACTGAAGCCGTATGCCAACCAAGGTCTGATCACGGATCTTGAAAACGCCTCTAAGGAGGTCATCCGTCGGGCTATTCCAGGACTTATTCGAGTCGTAACAGCAGGCATCCTTGACATTAGCCCGCTTATCGAAAAAGAGACCGGTGATGCCTTGGCTTCCTATGCCAAGGAAAGACTGTCGAACCAGAAATTCAGGGAGAAACTTGAAACGACGGCAAAAGCTCTGGCGAAAGCGAAAGGAGGCAAGCCGCTGGTGGTCCTCATAGACGAGTTGGATCGGTGCCGCCCGTCTTATGCAATTGAGCTTCTTGAAATCGCCAAGCATCTATTCACCGTGGACGACGTCGTATTTGTGCTGAGTATGGATCGCTCCGAGTTGATGCACTCCATCAAAGTGCTCTACGGAAACGACTTCGGCGCTGAAGACTATCTACGTCGGTTTATTGATTTTGACTATCGACTCCCGGACCCCGACCGGAAAGCATTTGTGGAGGCTTTGCTCCGGTCTGTAGGGATTGTGGAATACTTAACAACACACTCAGTTTATCAGGCGGGAGATGTCCTGGAGCTCTTGCTACTCTTCGGGAAGTCTAGGCTCGACTTGAGAACGGTTGCACAAGCGATCCACCGTCTTGGCCTGGTGCTAGTATCGTCACCCCCAACGCGGTCGTTGTTCCTATTAACGTTAGTTTTTCTCTCGATAATGCGAACCATCGATTCTCATACGTATCGTCGATTCATCGACGGCGAGTCGACAGACCAGGAAGTTGTTGAGACCATGTTCAAGATCTCAGGCTTCGACACTCTACGTGATACTGTTGTAGGGAATCTCGTCGAAGCTCTGATTATCGCAGTAAAGCGACGCCTATGCCTAGACGAGACCCCTGCGGAAGACCCGCCCTGCCCTTCCAAGATGCCATTGTATGAGCAGTACGAGCAGTACAAGGAACTGTCTAAAGCTGAACCTAAAGCTGAACTTTCGAACGATCCAGAAAGAGCGCAAAGTCAAGAACGCGCCCGGGAAGTTATGAAGCATATTGAAGACATCGGGGATCTGGAATCATACACAGTCAAGAAAGCAGTCGAACACCTTGAGCTACTCTCTGCTGATCTCATACGGAAATAGATACCATCGCCATCATCAACAAATCCATAGTCGAGGACGCGGCCCTCGGCTGGCTCCAAAGCATCGCTTCCATTTATCCTGATTATTGAGTATTATTACTCATTATGTTGAGTAATTTAACGTATACGCGACCTTGCGCCGCAGACCTGCTCGACCGTCTGCAGGAGCCGCGCCGTTTTCTCCAGGTCATCACCGGGGCGCGGCAGGTGGGCAAGACCACCCTGGTCACACAGGTCGCCGAGCAGTCCGGTTTGCTCTATCGCTTTACAAGCGCCGACGAGCCGACCTTGCGTGGCCCGGAGTGGATCGCGCAGCAGTGGGACGCGGCGCGGTTGATGGCCGGTGATGCGGGGCCCGAGGGCGCACTTCTCATCCTGGACGAGGTGCAGAAGGTCCCGAATTGGGCAGAGGCGGTCAAGCGTCTGTGGGACGAGGACACACGGAGCCGGAGACGGCTGAAGGTGGTGCTGTTGGGTTCGGCGCCACTCCTGCTCGGACGGGGCCTGACCGAGAGTCTTGCGGGGCGTTTCGAACTCCTGCACCTGCCGCACTGGACCTTTCACGAAATGCAAACGGCTTTCGGCTGGTCTCTGGAGCAGTACTTGTTCTACGGCGCCTATCCCGGCGCGGCGCCGCTGGCGAGACATCCGGCTCGGTGGTCGCGCTACATCCGCGACTCGCTCATCGAAACGACCATTGCCCGCGACGTGTTGTTGCTCTCCCGGGTGGACAAACCGGCGTTGCTGCGTCGGTTGTTCGAGTTGGGTTGTGTGTATTCCGGCCAGATCCTGTCCTACACCAAGATGCTGGGCCAGCTCCAGGACGCGGGCAACACCACGACGCTGGCCCATTATCTCGATCTGCTGACGGGCGCGGGCATGCTGACGGGATTGCAGAAATACGCCGGCGCGGCGGTACGGCGACGAAGTTCCAGCCCGAAGTTGCAGGTCCTCAACACAGCCCTGATGACCGCTGGATGCGGTCTCACCCTGGCGAAAGCCCGCGCGGACCGCGAGCTCTGGGGACGGCTGGTCGAGTCCGCCGTGGGCGCCCATCTGGCGAACGCGGCCGGCGGCGGCTCATGCAAGGTCTTCTACTGGCGCGACCGCAACCGAGAAGTGGATTTCGTGGTGCGCGCCGGCCAGGCGATGACGGCGATTGAAGTCAAGAGCGGACGCAGCCGGCATACGCCGTCGGGAATAACCGCCTTCGCCAACGCCTTTCGTCCGACGCGCACATTGCTTGTCGGTGGCGACGGTATCGCTGTCGATGAATTCCTGTCGAAACCGGTAGAACATTGGGTATGTCCGTGAACCGATTCACCGAATCAGACGTGGAGATTGCCGCCCTCGCCTTGGCTTGAAAGCCTCGCCTGGAGGATTGTCTACGGGCCAAATATCGCCCCCCGATACGCCCGCCGCGGAGCGTGTGGATTACGGCGAGGTCGTTTTGGCACGGCGCCTTAGCGACGCGTTCGTGCGACTCAATCCCGAGCTTCCCGTCACGGCGCTGGACGACGCCTTTCGCAAGCCGACCCACCCCGAGGGTCCAACCCTGGAAGGCTGCAACTATTCGTTGTGAGTAAATTGAAGACTATACTTGCAATATATGCAGGCTACTGGTACAAGCGCGAAATCACATCCTGTCTGGTCACGCTGTTCCAACAATATCCCTTTGTGACCGTGACCGGTCCACGACAGTCTGGCAAGACAACGCTTTGCCGGGCAGCCTTTCCTGATCTGGAGTATGCCAACCTGGAGGCGCCGGACCAACGAGATTTTGCCGAATCTGATCCTCGAGGTTTTCTCGCGCAACTCGGCGAGGGTGCCGTAATCGACGAGATCCAGCACGTTCCCGAACTGTTGTCTTACCTGCAGGTCCTTGCTGACGAAAAGGGACGGAACAGCCTCTTCGTATTGACAGGTAGCGAGCAATTCAGGCTCTCCGATGCGATCGGCCAGTCGTTGGCAGGACGGACGGCCCTGCTCTGCCTTCTGCCATTTTCTTTGGCAGAACGGCAACGAACAGGTGCAAGCAACGCGGTGGACGAGATTCTCTACTCGGGTTTCTATCCCCGGATCCACGATCAAGAACTCGATCCACGGCAAGCGCTCGGCGATTACTTAGAGACCTACGTCGAGCGTGATGTCCGCCGGCTGGGAGCGATCCGCAACTTTTCCAATTTCCGACGTTTCACGCGCCTGTGCGCCGGACGAGTCGGCCAGTTGGTCAATCTTTCCTCGCTGGGTGCGGACGCCGGCGTCTCCCACACGACAGCGCGAGAGTGGCTCACGGTGTTGGAAACGAGCTACATCATTTTCCAGCTCCAACCATTTCACACCAACCTCCGAAAGCGTCTGGTCAAGTCGCCCAAGCTCTACTTCTACGACGTTGGGTTGGCCAGCTATCTCATCGGTATCGAACATGCGGCGCAGATTGCAACCCATCCTCTGCGTGGAGCACTTTTTGAGAATGCGGTCGTGGCGGAGGCGCTCAAACACCGTTTCAATCGGGGCCAACCATCCAACTTGTCCTTCTTCCGCGATGCACGGGGTTTGGAATGCGACCTCCTTTATGAGACAGGCCGCGGCATTGGCGCCATTGAGATCAAGGCTGGTTCTACCATTGCGTCCAATTATTTCCATTCGCTCAATCGTGTCGGAGAGTTGATTCCGGAGGTCTCTGCCAAAGCCGTTCTCTACGGTGACACAGCTCGTCAGTCCCGAAGTGATGGCGAGGTAGTGCCGCTGGGTGATTTACGTGGAGTGCTGGATTAAAAAGCACTTTACTTTCTGCTTAATGATATGTTTGTTAATTATCACCTATTTTCAATTTAGCACTAAAATCCGTATTGCGTATAGCCATTATTGGGAGTTTGTACTTTTTTATTTCAAAAAAGTGTCATTTGTTCATTCCCTTGCTTCTTTCCTGTCAGTTCACCAAATGCTTCCCATTCTTCCAAAGTAACTGCGTCCAAGTCGTTTTGAACCGAACTGGGGTCAAACAAACTATAAAGTTTGTGAAAATTTATTCGCATTAACACATCTTTAGTGATTGATCGTTTTGAATCAGGAAATATAATTGCTTTCAAAAACTGTTGTGTATGTTCATGATTCAATAAATAATGAGCTATCCTCGCTTGTGGTAATTTATTGAAGCTAATGAAATAACAAGTGTCATCGAGCATGATCGGTTTCCCATTTTCGGGAAGTACCAATGTAAAGTGTGTGCTTTTGTAAAGGCCTGAAACAGCCACCTTGTATGGCATGAATGAATAATCCCCGACACCAAAAATAGAGAAGTTGGGTTTCCCTTTGTAAATAGAGGATTTCCGTTTGTCAAAATAATCTTTATTCTTCCACAGATATTCAAATGTTAGAGGATAATCTTTGTGAATGTAATCTGTGTTTTGACCGATCTTTTTTTGTGTTATTATAGTTAATTTTCTGTATGAATTAGTTTGTTTTACCTTTAAATCAGAGCTTTTCAATAGTCCGAATACTAAGTCGTTTTCAATCTCGACTTCTTGATCTAACCCATTTTTGAAATGATCATTATATCTTTCAATCTCCATTACTTTAGAACAGTCATGTTTGATACCTTGTCTCCAAATAAATTGTGATTTCCCTTCAATGTCATTAGCTTCCTGATAGTCTGAAATGGAGTAAACATAACTATCATCGAACCAGCCAAATGAAGTTCGCTTTTCCTTTGTATAAAAATCTAGTTCCATACAGGAAAATTCCGGCTCTTTATTCAGTTTGGCAAGAAACAGGCACGCATCTACGGACACGTTAAACTCTTTCGTAGAGTCAATATTTAGTTTTTCGATTTTACTAATCCTGAAATTGTTATGTTTTTGATCATACAGCAGATTTTTGACCACAGCATTTTTAATTAGGAATCCAAAGTAGCCATTGTGAGAGGAAAAATTTCGTAAGATCATCAAAGCGATATACTCACCAATATCAAAGTTCCCTTTACCTGTTATTGCATCAAAACCTCTATGCTTTTTGAAATTCGACTTTTGAGGTAGGTTTTCTGAATCAATGGAGCCTAGTTCTGAATTTGTGACCCAAGGTGGATTACCAATAACCAAGGTTGTATAATCTCTTGTTTCATTAGATAGCTTTTCAAAGTCAAAGTCAAATACATTGGCATGGATAATTTCTATTTCGGGCTTTGTCCTTTGCGGATTCTGAATATAAAATTCTAAGATTTTGAACTTGGTTTTCCATATATAAGGTTGATAGATTTCAATGCCGATTACTTTTTTCAAAGTTTCGATTTGTGAAAGAGCTGCCAATATAAAACTTCCTTTTCCACAAGTAGGCTCAACTACGTAATCAAATTCAACTTTGGTATCCATTGAAAGAATGTACTGAACAGATTTGAGTGCAAGGTTTTTATTTGTTTGAAAATCCCCATATTCTCGTCTGTCCGGTTCTTCTTGAATGATGTTTTCTTTTTCTGTAATAAGCAATCTTAAATCGTCAAGCTGATTGCTGGTGTCAAAGAAATTAATGATACCGCATGACCCTTTAAGGAATAGATTGGCTCTCTTCAAGTTATTGAAGTGGCTGCGGTTCTTCTTAATGAAGTCAAATATTTCGCTCGATATTTCTAATTCTTTTAAATTCATTGATTCACTTTGTCAACTAATTTTGAAATTCCCTCGACTTCGTCCGTCAGATATACAACTCTTGCATATTGAAGTCTCCATTGCAAAGCATTAGAGATTGTCAGATAACCTTGTTCTGGTTCTTTAGTCAAAAGATTCTCTGCAATTTGGTCAAGTGTAATCTCGTCTGCCGGAATATTCTTATCATTCAGGTAGGCAATAATATCTTCCTTATTCGCTCCGTCTTTTAGCATTTCTCTTAACCTATACGTTGTTGTATAGTCTGCTGTTCTGCCTTTTTCGAGAAACGAACAGCTTACGAAATCAAGGATTGCCGTACCATGTTCAGGGTTATCTGTCTTTTCATAAACGTAATCATAGTGTCCTTCAAGATATGCTTGAAATTTATGCTCAATAAGCGAAACCAACGCAGCTCTTCTTGCATCTTCTTTGTGCCTTAGACTTCTTCGTAATGGAACTGCCTTTCAATCGCGAAGACATCACCTAAGTGACTTTGCCAACTATCTGTTCTGTAACTGGATCATTGCCCTAAGGAATCGCTCAGAGATCTCCCTTTCAGAAATATGATTTCCCTCCTGTGCTTGTACTCTTCCATTCACCATTGTTCCCCACTGATGACTGGAATCGGCGGTATAAAGAATGGAAGCAGTTCTATGAGCAGGAGAAGAGGTAGCCAGTAGAGGGACACGAGCATCGAGGATGGAAGCATTGAACGGTTCACCAGGAGCAAAAAAATCGCGCGCGACGTTGTTCATGGCTTTCCTTCCTGAGAACGTTACCATCTCTATGGCATACATGCCACTATCTCCTTGCAAATCGGAAGTGAAGGTGTTCCTTTTATGTGTTGTTAATCGCTGACCATAGTCAAGAATACGAAGTTCTTCAAGAGGGTTCAGACCGATATGGCTGTCAGTCCCTATACTCCATCTGCCGCCTTCGGCTTGGTAGGTGCGAAGTGGAAAAATCCCGTCGCCAAGATTACCCTCGGTGCTTGGACAAAGGACAACGTTCGCGTTGCACTTTGCCAGCCCTACTGTTTCATCATTGGTCAGATGGGTGGCGTGTACCAGGTGAAAGCGATCGCTTAACTCCAGGTTCTCCAGGAGCCATTCAACAGGTCGATTCCCCAAATAGGCGATAGAATCTTCTACCTCTTGTAGTTGCTCGGAAACATGAATATGAAAGGGGATATCCTGAGGGCCGGACCTTGTAATTTCTGCAACTTCTTTCGGTTCTACCCCTCTCAACGAATGTATACCGATCCCGATCGTTGCCCCTTCGTAATAAGCACATGCCTTTGTGCTTGCTTCGAAGAGGCGAAGATAGGCATCGATATCCGGTGAGATAAATCGTTTCTGGCGATGGTTGGGAGCCTTACCAAAGCCTCCTTTCTGATAAAAAATTGGAATCAGAGTGATGTTGATTCCGGCCCTTTGGGCAGCTGCTACCAACCTGGTACCCATTTCGGCTACATTATCGTAGGCCTTTCCGTTTTTGTCATGATGCAGGTAATGGAACTCCGCGACGTTCGTGTAGCCATGTCTTACCATCTCACTGTAGACCATCCCCGCAATGGCTTCCATTTGATCGGGATCAATACTTAGGGCCAGGCTGTACATCGCTTCGCGCCACGACCAAAAGTCATCCGACGCCTTATGATGTTGATGGACCTCTGCCAGTCCCGCCATGCCATATTGAAACGCGTGGGAGTGTGCATTCTGAAATCCGGGGAGGGCGTAGCCATCAATCGCAAGGTCGGCATTGGCAGAGGAGTTCTCAATGATTTCCCTAATCGTACCAGTAGTATCGACCGTTACTACAGGGTTCTCAACCCATCCTTCTCGTTGTAAGAGTCCCTTGAAAGAGTATGTCTTCACGTCTTACTATAATAGTACAGGTTCTCAATTGTCTTCAATATCTCAACAAATGTCCGCTTCAAAACAGGTCGTATCATATTGACCCTGTCATCATCAAACTCTGTTTCAGTGTCGTCCATGTATACCATCTTGCTCATCTCTAACTGAAGAGCATGGATATTCTGTTCCGGCTTTCCGAAGTAGCGTGTGATGTGCCCTCCTTTGAAAGGGGTATTGTGCGTCACTTCGTATTGGCTTGATTGCAAATTCTTTAGTGCGGTCTCGATGAGAGAGCGATCCGCAGTCTGTTCATCATTATTGCCTAATATCATGTCCGGGAACTTCTCTTTGCTAATGGTAGGCACGAATTGCCGTATAGAGTGTGCGTCCCAGAGCAGCACCTTGCCAAACTCCTCGACTCGTTCCTGCAAAAAAGTCTCTATCTGTTGATAATAAGGCCAGTAATAGAGTTCCAAACGCCTGGCAACCTCTTTTTCATCCGGGATGCTGTTCTCTGATATGTAAAGGCGTTAGTCCTGTGATGATTCTACCATCATGATAGAGAGGCTTGCTGTGAGGGTCTCTGTTGAGGTCAATAACCCAACGACTATATCTGGCATGGATGACGGCAACGCCAAGCTCAGATGCAAAGTTATAGAGGTCGTGAACAAACCAATCTGTATCGTCGGGCTGTGCAGCCAGGCTCTCTACATAGTCTGATTTGATCTCTTCTGGAAAATCGATCCCACAATGGGGCACGCTTAACATCAATGGGACTTGGGGGGCATCCGGTTCGATAATTGTATATAGTTGACCCATCGTGAGTAGTATTCGATGTGGAGCACGTCTGCTCGAAGAACTAAAGAAAGATTCAGCACACGGTCTCCGATCTCTTTCACTGCCTTGAGAAATACTAGCATGAAATTCGTGGAGTAAAGATACAGGGTTCTCACATGCTGCCAAGAAAGAGGGGTCGCTTTCTTTAGATCTGCATAGCTCCGTGAAAAGCATGGTGCGAATCACCACGCTTGATAGCCGGACCTCTTTAGCGTGAGCAACGGGGGAGAAGTGTTCGTTAATATTTTGCCTCTACGGCTGGTTCAACAACCACTTCGAGTGTAGGCTAAAAGACCTGCGCCTACCACCTTCGACTTGATCGATCTCTGCTATTTCCATCTTAGGCCAAAGCGTAGAAGGCTGAACCGATGCCTGATTCCGCAAATAGTCATGGACGACAGGATGCCCACGATTTCTCCTTTTGTAACTTCAACCCCATGAATACTGAGCTTGTTATTATCCTCTCAGCACTCCTCCTCATAGATGCACTCTTCCTTTTTATCTACCTGGAAGTACGGAAGCAGAAGCGAGAGGCACGACCGGATAGCAGGGGTTTTACTGAAGAAGAGGGGTGGGATGTTTCTACTACCTATGACTCAACCGACTTGTACTCCGTGATCTATTCCCACAAATAGAACTCTCTCCCAACTATGGCGACTGAAGTCGTTCAGACAACTCTTCAAAAAGTTAACAGGAGTAACTCCGGTTGCGTGCCGTCGCAAATACAGTTACGCAAGACCATAACCTCAAAAGATCTTCTCCGAGAGGGATATAATGCGACCCGTTTCGGTCACTGTACGATCAGAATTTTACGAGTGTCAACTCCGGTAGAGCTACTAACACGAATGAAGTAGAGTCCTTTCGGTGCTCCTTCCGGCAAGGGAATGTGGTAAAGCGTCACCTCGGTTTCCGATCCGTCAAGTTGTTGCTTTGCCAGTCGACGTCCGTCAGGTGTAGACCATTCAATTACGGCGCCATCTTCCGGAACATCACGCAAAATTGCGTTCACTCCTCTATGAGCATTATATACAGGCTGCGGGTCAAGAGAAAGAATTTCCAATCCACGCGGTTTGCCTGCTCCGAATGAGGTCAGCACCCTGTTGCAGTCTCCATTGACATATGTGAGCGTATCGCCACCTGTCAGGAGGATTGGGGGAGGCAGGATCAACTGTGAACTGAGAGGATCGTTCTCAACTTTCTTTGAGGAGACAACTCTATCGTTTCCATCATTAGTCAGCTCCGTCCCTGGAACAACGTGTACGGTAAAGGGTACAACGTGCGTGTTGTGCGCAAGCGCCCGGAACCTCAGAGAACCAAGCAATCGTCCTGCCGGAATTGTCTCTCCGTTTACAAGCTCATATCGAACAGTGTAGTTCCTCGTTGGCTGTGGAAGGGCAGTAAACGTTCCGTTCAAGGATGGGGATCTCTCTGCATCGATAAATTGTGCCGGACCCTGCATCGTGATGTCAAAGACAATCGATTGAACAAGTTCGCTCTCAATCAGATGCATTGTTCTGATTTGCATTGCAAATTCCGTTTCCGCGTCGACAAGCTCAGGCATCTCAACGGCAAGCCGAACTACCGGTAGCTCGAACTGCAGAATAACCGTATGCAATGAAGAATCGAGAATCTTCAGAGTTTTTCCGTAGAGGTCCTGCACTACTAACTCGCCCGATATCTCCCTCAAAGGGTTGATTACGTCGATCATTACGTTCGTTGTATCTTTTCTCCATAGATTGGGCAGACTGAAACTACTGTCGAGGTTGACAGGACTTCGGAGAGTAACTGAACCGAGTCCACGATCGTTTTCCCGGTTATCGCTTGCCACACCGGTAATCGTCATTCTCCCTCGATCGAGTCTTCCGATAAAGAGCGGGCTTTTATCATCTGGCGTTGTGGGCCAGAAGTCGCAAGCCTTTGAGATGTTCCCCGCACTGTCAGTTGCCGTAATGCAGAGCGTATCGATCTGGTCGATTACCAGTGTGTCGATTACCTCGACACTGAGCGAAGCTTCGTACGGACTACTCCAACTCAGTGGTTGTCGTATGCGAAGGTTCGATGTGAGATTAACTTCGATGCTTTCCAGACCACGATCGCACTCAAAGATCTCACTTCCGAAGGGTTCGATGTGAATATCATCTATCCGGACTTCGTAGAAATATGACGAGCCATCGAAACCTGGGATGATGAGAATGTTTGGATCCAACGTATCGGGAATTCCATCATAGCGGATTGTGTCAAATGCCCCATGGTTTGGTGGATCGCTCTCGTAATAGATGTCGCGATATTGAATGATCAGTTCTGCCGAATCGCAATGATTCGCGACCTCGATATGCAATCGATTAAACCGAACCCCTTTTGAGATATCAGGTGGGACGGTGCGTAGGGTATCGTCCGGCCAACGGAAGAGAATGTTGCTGCTTGAGATGACGATAGCATCTAAAAGTCCGCGATCCCATTCAGCGCTGTCCGTAGCAGTGACTTCCCACTCAGTTGCCGATTGCTGGAGATGCGTTACAACCGGAGGATGAAAATCATCAATTGTGCAGTAGAAGAAGTAGAGGGTTGTGTCGTTGCCTGCATAGTCGGTGACAAGTATCTCTGCTTCGGCATTTGTCATCGTGTCTATTACTTCAAGGAGAATGCTGGCACGTGGGTCAAAGTCCGTGATGGGCCCCCCGCTAATCCCGTCCTTATTAATTATTGTAGGTTCCTTAAAATTGTTCAGGGTTACCACCTTGATAGTGCCGAGGCCGTAATCTCCGGCGTTGACGAACTGGTGCAGACTATCTATTACAGTAACGATACGAGTTCGAGCATTACAAGGCCAGTCGACTGGGTCCCACGATCCGGTGCTGTCGCGTGATAAGACCTGTGGTGCAAAGGGGTCAGGTCGAGGAGTGTGTTGTGCAGAGTCGAATGAGACGTTTCCATTGCAATCACGTACCATTACTACGATATGACCTTCCTGCGTCGTGTCGATCACTTCCATTCGGAGATCGACTGTTTCAGTCACATCACATTTCCTGAACGGATCAGGCGAACGGTTCAACCTGAAGTTGAATGTTTTATTGGTAACAACCCGGATCTCTTCGAGACCGGTATCGTAATCGAATCCCGGATGGCGGTCGAACGTTCGCAGGTTCCAGAATGCCGTTGCATTTCTTCCTGAGCCAAGCCACTCAATGACAGGCGGAAGAGTATCTGTCGGCGGTGGTCTGAATGGTTTGACCGTAATCAATGGAGTACATGCATCCAGAAACGGTTGGAAGTCCTTATAGGTGTTTGTGTTGAAATCCTTATCGGCAAACTCAAATTGCAGACGAATCAGTGTATCTGCAGAGTTGGGATTCAGATCAAGAATCCAGGTCAGTTTTTTTGTGAAGGTTGGAAGAAGGACAATCTCCTGTTGCCGTGGTGTTGAGGGATCAAGCAATGCCCGTTCAGTGTTGTCCGGTTCCGAAAGTATCGGGGTAACAAGCCGAATCTTTTTATGAATCAGGTCCGAGGCCGTGTTCGATACCCACATCTCAACAGCAAAACGTGAAGGTGAGTACGGCCCGTCTTCATTCTCCTGCTCTATTAATCGAACCGTGCGAATATCAGCAAACAATTGTTTATCTCGGCAATGAAAGATATTATTCCGTCCTTCATTGTTCGATCCGAAGGCAGTTCTGACAATACCTTTACCCCGCAGATTCTCCCACTGCACAGATGTGGCCACATCTCCGACATGGTTCACACTAAAGGGGTTCCACGCGAGCGTTCTGTATACCCTCCAGTTACCAACGGCAAAACGGTTCGGTTCGGTAAGAGGAACTCCACCATTCGAGACTCCCCGGAGGCGATGAATTGGCAGTATCCGGTTCGTCTTTATGTAGAATGGATTGTATCCGAAATTCCCGACGTGATAAAATTCAGGAATACTATCATATGGAGGCCTGAATAAATAGCCCGATTTGGCTGTGTTGTAGTAACCTTCCGTCGTTACAATTGAGGTATGATCTCCACTGGAAATGGGTCCTTGAGCAGCGCCATTATCACCATCCAACATCATCATGATACCAAGTGAACGATTGCTTGCCCAGGGGGCAGGCTCATATTCAAACTCAATCAGAATATCCGCGCCGTTATCATAAACCGTTGTAGGTTCCTCAACTATAAAGCGTAGCTTTACTCTGTACAGAGCGATATTTTCGTACTCCAATTCAATGGTATCGCCACTGATCCGAATGGTATCATACGGCATGAACCGTACCGCATCCGATCCAAACATTGGGCGTTGACCCCGCAGGAAAAAATCTTCTGTAGTATTGCAGAAGAATTCCACATCGCCTCCTCCTCTCTCAACACGAAAGATCACATTTGAGGTAATCATCTGAACTGATGTGTTGCCGTGGAAGAGAAAACGTTGTCCTCCTTTTTTCGGCCCGGCTGAAATCCAAAAGCGGCCGGCATTCTGGGCTGTATTGACAAATGCAGCAACATAGTCGTTGCGAACCGAGACGATCTGTGCAAAGGAATCGGAGAATGCTGTTATAAAAAGAAGAGCGGAAACAAGGGCTAACAACCCTTTCCTTCCATGGAAGAAAAGAGCCAGGAGGGGGGGAGGAGACATTTTTGATGGATGGCGTAAGAAGGTTATCATCTATCTTCAACCTGCTTGTTTACAACTATTCAGCGGTCCCTGACCGATGATCTCCACAACCTTCAATGGTTATCGAGTTCCTTTCATAGATTAAGACCCTGAAAGCCGTTAAAGGATACACTATTCTCATCGTTTTATCATGACATTGATGACGATGCCAAGAGCAATATCATTCAATGTCTTGTGGAAGTGGTTATACACCTCAAATGTACTTATTAGCCAATGCTTAGGAAATCAATAAAGTTAGGTGAAACTGACAAGGATAGCAAAGAAGCAGTTGAACCGGGTGGTGATGATATTGAGCATTGAGCCGTAAGCAGTGAAGGGGATTAGCCTCCACTGCCCACTGACTCCTCGACTCTTACTTTGAGCTTTCAGCTTTGAACTTTCGACTCTTGACCCTCGACTCTTCGACCAGGGGTATACTATTACCGACTAACCTATCGAACCACTTCTGGTAAAAGCTTTTCGTTACAACGAGAACATCATTATCCTGCGTCAGTGATTGGATAATGTTCTGGCTCTAGACCAAAAGATTGATTTAATTGTGGTCTGAAAGCCTTATGAACTATAGCAAACTCAGCGATTACAAGGTCAAAAAAATCATACGCTTCTCTTCCGCGGATGTCGATGCAATTAAGGCGAGCATCTTACTGGGCTGTAACCGCAAGACTATGAACCGCTATTATCTGATGTTCAGGGAGTGCGTGCATATCAAGCAGACCCCCTGCAGTCAACTGCTTTCAAACAAATGAAGCAACTCGTTGAGCGAAGTTATCCCTGACTTCCCGAACGGAGAGACTCTCTCCTCCTACAACGGATGGTCTATCCCCTATCTCCCTTGGCTCGGGGAGAGCGACTGGGTCACCAACGGCACCTATCTCGGCAATTCCTTCTAAAATATGAGCGAACTCTACGTCTTCAGGCGAAAGACCAGGAGGATCGGCAGCTTCTGACCCGGATTGAGATTTTCTCATTCTTCTTTTGTCTCGATCGCTTGCAGAGACCAGGACGTATCCAACATGCTCTTGCGGCAGTAATTTTCCGCGATGGAAAGCCATCATGTAGAAAAATAGATCTCTAGAATGTCGTGGAGGGAGGAATGTAATTCGATGCTCTCTTCTTCTGAGCGTCACACAACAAATACCATGAAATCTTTATATGATAAATTGTTCTGTATTACTTTCCTGATCTTTGTGTGGGAATAATCAATTAAGAACCAGCGTCTTTAATACCTATACTTCTCCGACAACGGCACCGGTGTCTGAAGGCGGAAATCACCGAAGCCGGTCTGGTCAACAAAGAGGAGGCTGAGGCGGCGGGCGTAGTATTCCCAGGTCTCGCGTGGTCTGCCATCGGTTGCGAAGGGATCGCGGTCAATACGATCCGGAGGGCCGTAGACAATGTAGACGCGTCCCATATCGGTCAACCATCCTTCGACATAACTGCGGAAATTCTTATTGGCATGGTCGATACGTCGGAAGTATTCAAGCATTGCCTCGTTCTTCGGGGTGCCGGGAGAGGGATCCCGCTCATTCCAGAACTCGGCATATCGACGTTTCTCCTCTGCAAACGTCCCCCCATCCTCGATATAGTCTATTTCTCTCTGGTTTGCGACATACCGCAATTTCTTGATCTTATCGTTCAACTCGGCTTTGCTCAACGGCATTCTTTCTGCCGTTCCCTGGAAAGAGATTGCTCGTTTCGCAGCCGCAAGTGTATCGCCCGGCGCTCCTCTATGCGTAGCAAAGATCTCCACGAGATAGTTACCCCGCCCAAACCCTTCAACTGGAAGACGCAACCATTGCTGCGACTTCCCTCTTGATATCGGCTTCTCCCAGGTTTCACTCCAGACAATCTCACCATCTCGTGATCGATAGAGCGCAGTCAGATCGAACGTGTCAGTGAGAGTGTAGTTATAAGCCTCAAAAAAGACGAAGTACCAGTCTTTGACGAGACTCACATTGCTTGTAAGCAACGGAGAGATCATATGCCCCGACTCGTTCTCTCGGATTTTGTTGACAAGCATCAAACCGCTCAAGGAGAATTCATAGACCGGGAAATCAATCACGCTTACGGTCCGTTTCGCACTGCTGGTCAGATTTGTTCCGTAATCGAGCACTTCAAGTGATGCACTGTATTCGCCCGGTTCAACCGCGACACGCTGCTGAAAGAATTCAAAAGCCGGAATTGCTCCTGTGGTGCGATCATACTCCAACGTTTGAATCGAGCGTGTCCAGGACGTATCGTACACTCCCCCTTTATCTGAACGGTTCAGGATCAACCGAACGCGATAACGGGCCGTGAAGCCATCGCCTCCATGCGTAAAATCAAGAGCACTGTATGGAACTGCAACGTAGAAATCAATGCGACTGGAGGAAACATCAGGCCCTCCGGCAAAGGAGAGAGCATCAAAAAAGATGAGACCATCAGAATCATCCTGAGCACATAGCTGCAGTGCACAGAAAGAGATTACGCCGAAAAGAAATATGAACCGTGATACAATCATACAGTCGTTGAAGAATCTTCTACCATCCAAAAGAGGAATTTCCGGTTCTCTCATCGCATGATGTCGTCAAAATTTTGACGTGTAAGTCTACGATTATTTCGATAAACAGGAAGCGTAAAATTATCGGACTATATCGAGTCGCCGGATTGCAGTGAACTGCCGACTGCGAAAGCAAAGAATGTAGGTTTCGGGAGGAAGAAGTCGAACGGGAATTGAGAGGTCATAAGTCCCTGCTGAGAAAAATTCATCTACAACGCGAAGCCGTTCAAATCCGAGCAGGTCATAGATGACGATCTCCGTCTGGCCATCAAAAGGTATTTCGAATGAAAAACGAAAAGGAGGTCTGATGTCTTTCTCTCTTACATATAAATCATGAGCAAAGCAATAGGAACAGAACTTTCAATAATTGCACGCCTGCGGCTCTTGCCACGGTATTTAGGTGATAAAAGCGTTCCGATCTGGCGCAAAGGGTTTATTCTGCTTTTAGTTGCATATATCCTCTCTCCAGCAGATGCAATCCCGGAAATTTTCCTTCCCTTGATTGGTTGGCTCGATGACCTTGGCATACTCGGAATTCTTGTTGCCTGGCTTTACACAAAGATGGGAAAGTATTCTCACCAGCAAACGGAAGTTCAATTGCTTGACGAATCGGATGGAAACGGAATGGCGCCGAGTTCGGGAAGACTAAATCCGTAGACATCGGCATTATATAGCTCCTGCTTTGGCAGGAAGTAGATCGTCCAACCTCTGGCAAGGTAACCATGGGCCTCTGCGGAATCGAGCAGATAGACAAACTCGACTGATCTGGACCATTTGCGTTCACGACCGGTTCCGATGATTTTGTAGAGCCAGTTTCCTGCTACAATCAAACTCGACTCGTTCATTTCTTCTGCAACATCCAGCACTGCTTCCACATACGCTATCTGCGATGTACGTTCGCTATGATCAAAGAAGATTGGCCCGGGAAGATATACTCCATGATTATCAAGAGCCAGAAGAAAAGGAGAAAGGGAGAGTGCAGTGCACAGAACCAGGAATTGACGACGACTGAACCAGAGAGCAAGCAATATCAGGACAAAGGGAAGAGCCGGAATCAGATAGCTTGCATCGTGGGGAAGTCGGATGAATGCGATCAGGTAGAGAGCAATCCCAAGGATCGAAGCAATGAGAAGGCGACGACCCTTGGTTGTTGAGAGATCGATGAGAAGAGATGACCAATCAGGAGTCGGCCCGCGAAAGAGACGAAGGATGGTGAGCAGCGACAGGACCACAATACCGATACTCCCCCAAAATCCGGCAGTCGACTGATAGAACACATAAACCAGCGGGGGATACATATCTGCAAACCAGAAAGAGCCCCATTCATACTGAAGCCAGACCGGAATAAACCAGAGTGTGCCAACCCCGAGCGTAATCAGAACAAAGGCCGACTGTTTCTTGTCAGGACGTCCACTCTCTGGTAACGAGAGGATAAGTAATGGAAGGAGCATCGCTCCCCAGGTCATACGACTGCCGATTGCCATACCAAGCATAACTCCTGCCCAAAGGAGACGACCTCGCAATGTGAAGTAAAGAGCAATCATTCCGAAGGCAAGCCCCAACATAAAGTCCATTGACGAAACGTTGTTGATATAGATAACAGGAGTCAAAGCAAAGGCAATTGTTGCCGGGAATGTGTCACGACACTTCAGTTTACGCAATGTCAAAGCAAAGAAGAGAACCGCAATCACTCCCATCAGGGCTGAGAAGGCATTGAGAACGAACGATCCGAAACGTACGATAGAGGCGGCAACGATTTCATAGAGAGGATATCCCGGCAGACGAGACGCCGTATAACTTCCCGTCTCTGCCATCTGAAGGGCAGCATCTGCAACTCTCCAAGCATCACCATCGTTCCCATATCCAGGAGAGAGGAATGGCAATCGTGTTAAAAAAATAACAAGGCAAAGAAGAGTCAGTTGTGTGGGAAATCTTGTTGGGAGCAGTCTCATAGAACTGATTTTCTTAAGAGAGCAGATAGCAGTTCGCGGAGTTCTTACTATCTCCTGTTAACTACCATCGGTTATCTATCCACTAACACCCCTTGAAGTGATCCGATCACTCCTACATTCCACGGACTCTATCAACCCTGATTCTTGAATCCTCGGGCAATTCTTCGGCAAGGGCAAAGTTCAACATTTTGTAGATGAGTCGCGCGGTCAATACATCGGGATGAGTCAGGCCGGGTATCGGGGATAGTTCTACAACATCAAACCCGATGATTCTGCGTCCTGACTTGAGAAGGGCGCGGAAGACATCGAGCGTTTCGGAATAGAGGAAGCCATCCGGCTCCGGTGTGCCGGTTGCCGGCATGATCGCCGGATCAAAATAATCGACATCGAAGGTGACGTAAACCTCATCAGCAAGGGTATCGATAACTCGTTCCTGCCATGAACCACCATATACGCCCCGCCGGATAGCATTCGCATAAAACGTATGAACCCCGTTCGAGCGGATGTATTCGGCCTCCTCTAAACATAGCGCTCTGATACCGACCTGAGTCAATTGTTTCGGATTCAGTTTCTCCACAACCCGGGCCGCAAACGAAGCATGCGAGTATTTCGACCCTTCGTAGGAATCACGCAAATCAGAGTGTGCATCAAAATGGAGGACAGACATCTCCGGATAACGTTCCAGATGGGCTGAAACCGGTGCAGTAGATATTGTATGTTCGCCACCAAGCGTCACAACAAACTTCCCGGCATTGATCAAACTCGCAACGGTATCATGAATAACGTCGAGGGCGCCCTGATCAACCCTATTCTTGAACGTTAACGGCCTAATGGTCGCAATTCCCTTTTCAAAACACAACTCTCGTTCGAACTCATCATCGTAGAACTCCACGTAGGCAGAAGCACCCAGAATCCCTTTCGGCCCGTTCTTTGTCCCGCTTCCATAACTGACAGTATGTTCATATGGGGCTGAGACAATGGCAATTTCGGAGCTGTGAAGCGATGAATGTTGAGCTTCAAGAGCAAGAAAATTTTTTTTTGATCCGTAGGTGCGCATTTTTTTCGACTTCGATTAAACGTTTTCAAAAAAGCTTGGTCTGTTGCTCGCGATACGACTGTTGTAATGAATGATGGTTGATGACCCGGGATGAAATCTTGAGCAATGGTTAAGATACAGCGATACGTTGAATGGCACGACTGCTCAAGATGTGTTCCCCGATCCTGGTAATGCAGAATCGGGGATTTTTATTCTCTGAGATCTGATTACTTCCAGCCTTGCTGGAATGTCTGTTGCACCATATAAAAACCACGCGATGATCTATGACAAACATTCGACTACTTTATGCACTATTGATGATCGGCTCTTGTTGCTCACTTCTGACCGGATGTGTCACCGTCCAGAATCACTACGGTGAACCTCGGTCACAGCAGAACCACCCAGTTCGCTACGTTGCCTCTTCCGGCTGTAACTGCTCGGCCGTCTCGGACGCACCAAACGTATCGACTACTACTTATTACACTCAGGATCAGTGCTGCGGAAGGTGCTCTGGTAACACCCGATCCTACGCATACTACCCCTATTACTATCCTTATCCTGCTTCACCACAAAGCAGCACATCATGTGAAGGGTGTACGAGGACTACCGAAATAGTACGCACGCCAACCTACGTTGGGAATCGTAACGATTCTCCACCAACACGCACCGATAACAGGCCTCGCATTATCTACCTTCCGGAAGCGACCGGCACACCTCCAATTCTGCCTCAGAGCCAATCCTATCCGCAAAGTACATATCCAGTCGGTTCTTCGGAACAGGAGGTACCGCTCGGATCAACAACCAACGGCGGCAACAATACAAGAGTTGAAGGAATCAACGGCTGGGAGGATCAGAATGATCAGAACGACACCTATGAGAATGGAGACCCCCGTATGTTGGAACAGGATATTACCGGCGGAATTACCGGAGATTATGTCTCATCCCCTCCGGTAGAAGCGAGAGAGGAGAAGCAGAGACAAGGGGACAAGGTAGCTGAGTCTTCACCATTTGTGCCGGCAATCAAAGAGGAAGGGAAGACATCCGCAGAGACCAACAGTAGCGACGCTCGAAGGAACAGGGTAAGCACTTCAACCTCGAGAGCAGAAACATCTCCTTCCAGCAGACCAACAAGAGAAGCGGCAACAACTTCTACGACAGTAAGAAGTTCAACATCGACAAAGGAAATATTCTCGATACAACGACCTGTCGAAAAAGAAGAGCAGAAACAACAGAAGGCATCAAAGCAACAACCTGTTGTACGTGAGACTTCCAAAGCAAAGCCGCAGACATCGACTCAATCAACAACCGGAACTCTCAGCACAAGCAAAGCTCCTTCCGTCTTAACATCGACAGAATCAAAGACAGGAGTTGTCAGAGATGGAGAGCTTCCAACAGACCCTAACGGAACGACAAATTCATCCACTACGGTTCTCACTCCGAATACAACCGTAAGTCCACAGTAACGAATGAATCAGAGAGAAAGGAACGACCGATATCGGTCATCGTAGAAAGTTCTTCTTGAGAGAATCCTTTCGCAAGGCGGAAGTGCCGAATGGCCAATCCGAACGCTTTGGCAATCTCCTGTGATCAGACGGGGGTCTTGTCATCAAAAGCTGACAGAATGATTATATCGAGAAAGGAAGGTGATTGGTTAACCTATCGAACGGAGCTATCACTATGAGTGATCAAAAGACAGAGCGGGGGACAAGGAGACAAGGCGATAATTCGCATCACCGATCTGCTCGGGCAGGAAGTGTTGACAGTAGATGATGTGTGGAAGACGTGGGAATGTAATTGCACCGACCAGCCCAGCAGTACGACCTCTCCCGTCGATCTCTATATGAAGGATACGCCTAAAGTGATGCGAAGCGAAAGGGATAGGGGCGAAGATTGCACAGCCCTTTACGGCTGGGACGATGTGATTCTCTTGGCCTCTGACAACCAACAACCAACCAACGGGCGTTCAGTCTCAGTTATATCTTTTTGTAACAATCCTCTGAACTTCAGAAAAAAAATCTTACCTTTGCTCATTATGTTTAAGCATATTTTCTCAGAGCAGGAACAACCGGACAACCGGACAACCGGACAACGCTTCACCTGAACGCACTCCATCTAAAACCCCCTTAACAACCTACCAAAAGTGTAGGGACCCACCTACATATTTCTCAACCAGAACCAGGAAAAACCGCCGGCCAAAAGCCGAAGGCTTGGTTGCATGTTTGCTCAAAGACGGCAAACTACATTTTTGTAATTGTTCTACTAACATTAAAATCTAAAATCATAATACAAAATGAAAAGATATAATATTACTGCAATTTTTATTTTGACGGCTGTGGTTCTGGGGACACCGGCTTGTAATGACAAAAATCATTCATTAACTCCTAACCACGATAACATAGACATTTCAGATGTAGCCTATAGCCGATCAACATCAACTAGAATCTTAAGTGACATTCAAGTTGACTCAATTGCTTTGATGCATAATCTATATATGACTCAAGTAATTAATAATTTTGATTTTTCAAATGTCAACTACGAGTCGGAAATGTATTCCAATTTTGAAGTAATAGGTTCAAATGATTTTGGAATGACTTTAGAAGATATAACGATTTACTTAGATTCTTCAAATAATGATAACTATAATTTTGTTAAATTAAATACTGATGACCCAGATGTGATTGGAGTTTTCGACAATGTACAAGAGTATTTATCAAATAATCCTGATTGCAATTTTTCAGACATTCAGAACTTAGTATCCACACAAACCGCGTTTGCTTCAGAAAGTATTACAGGAAGTGATTTAGATATAGCCTTAACTTTTTTAAAAACATTCGAGAAGTCCAGCTATTTATGGATGCCAGCTTCCAAGGGGGGCTCCGGAATAGGGTCATCTTTCATAGATGATTTTGAGGAAGAGGTACCTTTACCTTCACTTGCAATTAAATGGAAGGCTATAGCTTATGCAGATGGGGCAGGAGCCGCCGGTGTCTTATTGCGAACTTGGTATTTAGCTGGTTTCGGGCCTATGTCGTGGGGAACGATTTTAGGAGCTATTGGATGGGGTGCGGCTTGGGCTTCTGGAGCAAGTTTACTTTATCAGTTTATGTAATAGGATTATGAAAATCGAATTTAAAAAGAGTCTGATAGTTTATTTTCCCACTGCCTTAGTCCTGACTTCTATATTTTATTCTATTGATGATAAATTAAATAAGTCAATTATCTTTAGTTTGATAGGTGCAGCAATCATATTTTTCGTTCCGTTAATATTTAAAGGGTTAAAAGACAATGGGTCATGACAACATACAGAGACTTATTTATACAAATTTTTGTTTCTATAGTTGCATCTGAATTTGATTTCTTTTAAGAGAATGCATAAAACAACGTTTTATGCATTCTCTTAAATTCTTTCCCGAATTCAACTCTGAAGTGCAACGGTTGCTGGAGGAGTCATAAGGCAACGGAAAATCGGCCTGAAGGCGGAAG
>JAGWAZ010000081.1:0-5778 GCA_021296135.1 Chlorobiota bacterium
TTTTTCTGTTCCATTTGCTGTGTCATAGTTTAATGAAGATGAACAATTATCTATGACACAGTTTTTTGAACACCCTCAATAGCTTCTGAGCACCTTTTAACCTCATCCTCCAAACTTTTAACTTCTGACTTCTGACTTCTAATGTGAATCACAAGCAGTGATAGCTCGGATCACCGCGCTAAAGCACGGTGCTAACTTGTAGAGTTCCCTACGCTTACTTCTAACTCCCTACTTTTAACTTTTCACTTCTAACTTCTGATTTTCAAGAAACTTCTTCCCGATTCGTTTGTTATCTTATGATAATAGTGTTTCCCTCCACGCACGAAAACCGAATGCTTAGTGCTTTGACGATACGTCCTTCTGTTATAGCTGATCTCATTCACTCTGCTCGTTCTGTTTCACAAACTTTGTATATCGGCATCGGTAGACGAAGAAATTTCTGGTGCAGGCTTCTGCTGGCACCCATTTTTTTTCATCTCTTGTTTCCCTCGGTCAACGCACAAAGCCTTTCCATTCTTGACATCGATCCATCCGGTTTCCCAACGATTGAAGCCTCTGTCATCGCCATAGATGCAAATGATCAGGCGCTCACCTCTGTTGATCCGGACGACCTGCGGGTATTTGAAGATGGAAACGAACCTCAGGTATTAGGGGCAAGCTGTCCTGTGCCGACCGATCCGATTCCATTGAGTGTCGGCTTAGTGATAGATCGGAGCGGATCGATGCTCTCCCCACTTCCAAACGGCGACACACCTCTCGACCTGATTATTGATGGCTCGACAGAGTTTCTGCGAACGCTGCTCTTTACACCGCCGACGGCAGTTTCCATTACTGCGTTCAACGAGCAACCATTTCTTATTAGTTATTTCCGAACATCGGCCCCTCCCCTGATTTCTGCGATGCAGACTCTGACCCCTGAAGGAGGAACAATCTTTGACCCAGCCTTTCTCGACCCATTGATTGGTGGCATCAACCTTCTCCGTACGCGGCCCGATTCTGTGCAACGTATTCTGATTTTTGTCACTGACGGCGAACCAAATTCGCCACCGAACTCAACAAGCATTATTGCCCAGGCATTGGATGCAAATGTTGAAGTGTACACAATCACCATTGGGACTCCAATGACTCCGGAACTTTCGTCAATAGCGAACCGAACGGGCGGAAGCTCCTGGGGGTATGTGTCGAGCAGTCAGGAACTAACGGCAATTCTGCAGAGCCTTGCTCTGATAAGCAGAGGTGTTCGGCCCTGTACCGTCAGTTGGCGTTCCGAAACTGAATGTGGACCAGGACCTGTAGAACGTCACGTGATAATTACGCACAACTCTCTTGGCGTTGATGCAAACAGCGTTTATAGTCTTCCGGAGAAAAGCCTGATACTTCTGGAATCAACGAGGAAATTCCTATGGTTCGGGCAAGTAGCATTTCCATCCACGCCAGAGCAAACATTGACAATCACCGCCCGCAATGGTGCGGTTACCGTTACTGGGGCCACCTTCACTGACTCTGTACATTTCAGCATCTTTAGTTGGGGAGGCCCCCCTCCACCCTTTACACTGAACGATGGCGAGAGCAGAACAATCAGTGTCCAGTTTGCCCCTACCGACACAACCGGATATGCCGGAGCACTACATTTTTCTGGCGATCCCTGTCCTTCCCGAACAGTACTCCTGGCAGGAGGAGACAAAAGACCACATGATAAACGCACCCCACTACGTCTCACCTCACCTGTTGGGGGCAAAGCCTTCGGCCTTTGTGACTCGGTTGCAATTACGTGGGGTGGCATTCCGCCTGAGGAGCCGGTGAGAATTCAGTACAGTAGTGACAACGGGATAAACTGGATAACAATTACGGATTCCGCTGTCGGTTACGAGCATCGCTGGCTTCCTCCTGCCCCCGGGACCATGTATCGGATCAAGATTTCAACCGACGCTGTCAATCCACACATCATCAGTACAGTCGCGGGCGGAGGCCCTTTGGATGAAGATGACATCTTTGCAACGCAAGTAACCCTTCTTTCTCCGATCGGTCTCGACACGCGCGATGACACTCTTTTCATTGCCGAGAGCGGACGCAATCGGATTCGGGCGGTCGACCTTGTCTCAGGTATTATCACGACATCTGCAGGAACAGGTGTGATCGGAAATGGAGGTGACGGAGGCCCTGCCTCCCTTGCCAGGCTTACCGGCCCGCAAGATGTCCTCGTGACTGACGACACGATCTACATTGCGGATTTTAACAACCACAAGATTCGTGTTGTCGACAGAGTAAACGGTCGTATCTACACGTATGCAGGAACAGGTCGGATAGGCTTCAGTCCCGATGGGACCTATATGGAATCGGACACCGCAGTCATGAGTTTCCCGACTTCCATAGAAATTGATGACCGCTACCTCTACGTTAGCGAGGCCGGTAATCACAGAATCCGACGGATTGATCGAGCCACAAAAATTATCTCGACAGTTGCCGGAGGAGGAACATCATTTGACAGTGATGGCGCCCCAGCGACTCGTGCAAAACTCACTGGACCGTATGGTATGGTGCTCAAGGATAGCATGCTCTTTTTTGTAGAGCGGGACGCCGGCCGGGTCAGAAGAGTAAACCTTCGCAACAACATCATTACAACGATTGCAGGAAACGGACAAATAGGGGATGGTGGCGACGGTGATGCGGCAGTGCGTGCAAAGCTTCAACTCCCGCGCGACGTTGCCTTCTACGGTGATTCACTCTTCATTGCCGATGCGTTGAACAACAAGATTCGCATGGTAGACATGACAACCGGCATCATCTCAACATTTGCCGGGAACGGTACTGCGGGCTATGGTGGGGATGGCGGCCCACCCTGGAATGCAAGCCTGAACAGTCCATCAGGCCTGGTTGTTCGTGGTGACGTTCTCTATGTCTCGGATCGTCTGAACAACAGAATCCGGGCCATCACCCTCTACCGCGCTGACGGACTCGACTCCTCAAGCTCTCCCTTTTCCGTATCCGCACCCGAATTGCTCATCAACGAAACAATCATCAACAAACAGGTCGACCTCGGTAAGGTTGGTCTTGGTGCAATCAAGGATTCGATCTTCACGGCTCTTGTCTGTAATAGTGGCAATGCACCTCTCGTCCTTGATTCAGCAAAGGTTAACGGAGCACATGCAAGCGATTTTCAGGTTGTCGGCGGTATTACACCCGATCCGATACCTCCGGGAGCATGCAGAACCATCACTATTGAATTCAAACCAACCGACCTTGGAATTCGCAGCGCTCTCCTTCTGTTCTATGGAGCCTGTGCCCTTCCTGATACGCTAAGACTGCGTGGTGAAGGTACCCCTAAATGTGGCGCAGAGGCTATCGAGATTGTCGATTTCGGAAGCAGCCGTTTCAACGCTCCGGCAAAGGATTCCGTTATAACCGCTTCTCTATGCAATAACGACCGATCAACTCTCCCCGGTGAACTTCAACTTATCTCAGCCGATGGAGCGTTCGAATTGATCGAGGGTGGTGGGCCATATTCTCTTAGAGAAGGAGAATGCCTTGATCTGACGGTTCGTTATAGCCCGACAGAGCCTGGTCTCAGCATGGCAATGCTTGATTACGGTATACCGATCACCTGCGGTCGAGTCGGGACAACAACCCTACGGGCTCTCGCGTTGAGTCCAGCACGATTGAGCGCGGAACGCTTCTATATTCCCCCAATGATCTGTCCCGATAATGCGCTTGATACTCTAATCGAATTGAGGAATCAGGGGGAGACATCTCTTGAGATTAGCTCTATATCTTTCACGAGCAACAATGAAGGTTTTTCCCTTGCCGACCCTCCACCAACACCGGACTCACCCCTGGTTATCCCGGCTGGAGATACTGTGAATCTGCCAATCCGGTTTGCCCCCTCTTCGCCCGGGCAAAAACTGGCAACACTTCAGATTGAATCGAACGATCCAAGAAGTCCAACTAAGATCATCTTGAGTGGGAAGCGCGACTCCCTGCGTCTATCGGCTATTTCCTCTCGGCTGACGGTACGACGTGACAAGAATGCTATCTATCCACGTGATACTATAGTAGAGATAGAAAACACAGGCAACCGGACCATGAAAGTTGACAGCGGAAAAGTGCGTGGAGACGATTACCAATTCTTTGCTCTTCCCGAAAATCGATTTCCGATAGAGATTCCGGCTGGAGCGAAAAAAACGATTCTTGTACGAATACTGGAACCGACCGAAGATCGAGAATATCGTGCAACGCTCGATCTCGAGTTTTCACCCGCTTGTGATCTCCCCCAGATTACCATCGATCTTCTCCATAGTGCTTCTTCTCCGTTGTTGACGGTTCTTCCATCCACAACACTCACATTCCCGCCCTTGCTTTGTGATGATCCAACCTTCATCGATACAACGATAACGCTCCGCAATGATGGAGGGACATCTCTTAAGATCTCCCCGATCTCGATAGTGAACGATTCCGGAGATAACTTTAAATATCTCGACATCGACATCGACTCAATCACTCTTGCACCGGGCAGTTCAACAACAATTCGAGTGCGATTCCAACCAGAATCGCCGGGTTCAAAAACAGCAACGCTGCAGTTGACCGCGAACACTGAAGATGGAGTTGAGGAAATTTCGTTGGCTGGAGAGAAGGGCGTGATCTCCTTCTCTCTTTCGGAAACATCGCTTACGTTCGACCCTCGGGCACCATCACCAAATACCAGGAGCATCACCCTCACCAATACGGGAACGAGTCCGATCACTTGGTCAATTCCATTGACCGTTGGTGAGTATACTTTGGTTTCCCTTATCCCTCCGGTGACCCCAGTCAATGATAGTTCCGAACTGATGCTTCGATATGACGGACCAACAAGTGGATTACAAAAAAAACTTCTTCTGACGATAAGCGACAGCATCTGCAGGAAACCGGAGAAGATACTGCAACTCATAACAGCCGATGTGCCTGGAGCGCTTGCTGCCTGGCTGCCTCATGACTCTGCCCTTTTCAACACAACGGTCTCTCTACCGATAAGGTACCGCCTTAAGGGTAAAATCCCTCCTGATGATCAGGATACCTTTACAACAAAGATTCGTTTCGTAGGAACTACGTTTTTCTTCGAGGGGATATCTAACGGTCAGATCGTTGACAGGGAATGGGATCCGCTAAAAAGTCAATTGGCAATTACAATACGCGGAAGTTTTGATCAGAGGCAGGGAGATACCCTGGTGAGCTTGATCGGAAGGGCACTTCTCGCAAGTCAGATAGAGACACCGTTGGTCTTCGAAGCCTTCACGTGGGATAATCGCTCAATCACTACTACCCAAAAAAATGGTAATTTCAAAGTACTTGGAACATGTCGTGATATTGGTTTGCACCTTGTCTCGCGAGTACCCAAGCTCGAACGGATACGACCGAACCCTGCATCAGAGTACCTTGTTGCTGAATTCGTTCTGGGTGAGTGGGCATGGCTCGGAGCAGACCTTATCACACCTCGGGGAGAGATAATCAAGGTTCTCCCACCAGCCAACGTTGAAGCCGGTTGGCATGAACTGCGTATAGATGTCTCGGAATTGCCGACCGGTATCTATACACTCAGGATTGCAACACCACATGGTACAGCGGAAGAAAGACTCCTGATTGTACAGTAGTAATTTCGCTTTCAAGCATCAAAGAAGGCTGCGAAGTCTGCTCCTCCGCAACCTTCTTTATACAAGTACCAACAAGAGAGTACTATTCCTTCTTATCATCACCCATCGCGTCCTTATCCATATCCATCGCGTCCTTATCCATATCCATCGCGTC
>JAGWAZ010000081.1:5810-16917 GCA_021296135.1 Chlorobiota bacterium
CGTCCTTATCCATCGCGTCCTTATCCATCGCGTCCTTATCCATCGCGTCATCAACAGCCTGCTCGGCATCATCCTTCCCGTCTTCTGCCGAATCTCCACAAGCCGAGATACCGATCATACCGACGGTCAGAAGTGCGATTAGAAGTGTTGTGAATTTCTTCATGCGAAAACTCCCTAAAATTTATATTTATAGTAGAATGACACAACAGCAATCCGGTTTCCCATCATGCAGAATAACAAACATAGCATATCGGGTTGTCGTTTCAAAACGACGATTTTCATATTCACATAAAGGAAAAGGGGGAAGCCACTTGCCCGACCCCCGGCCTTTCAGATTATCGGTCACTTTTATGCCTACTTGCCAAAAACACTCTTGGCATCGTCCAATCCTTTTTCCAGCTCTTTCTTGGCATCTTTAACATCTTCCGCTCTCTCCTGTACTTCCTTAGCCCCTTCCTTTACCTTCTGTGCTCCCTGCTCTACCACGTTTCCATCTTCCTTGTTTTTAGTATTGTTCTCAGTGGTGCTTGTTGAGGGAGCTTCGGTGTTCTGTGATGCCGATTCATTGTCTGCTTCAGATGCTGATGCCAGCGTCTGCTATGTGGCCGCAGCAGTGGTATCTGCATCGTTTGCGGTATCATCGTTATGATTCACCGCACGACATCAGGCCAAACGTTCCTGCAATCAGGGATGCCGTCATCAATGTTGTGATCTTCTTCACAAAATCTCCCCTTGAGGTTGATCGTACTGTTTCCACTGCAAGAGACGGTTGTTGTCGCTTACCAGCAAATAATATACGGAGAAGGGAAATGACAACAATGTTACCGAAGATTAATCTGGGAGATGATATCGGTTTGAAAGGTTTTCTACCGGTCGCCCTATCAGATAGGATGTCAAGAGAATCAGGTTCTGCCATTGAAGGAATAACCGGCCTTCGTGTTCAAATCTCCGAGTCGAGGTAACGATCGCAGCGGAGTATTTTTTGATCCTTCCTCTGCGGCGTGCACGGCGTAACAGCTCAACATCTTCGAGTAATGGAAAGTCGGAAAAGCCTTTAAGTTGATGATAAAAGTATCGACTGATTACAATCCCCTGATCTCCGAACGTCGTCCAGACTGAATCGAATCGGGCAAAAAAGCATAGATTCTGTAGATTAATCTGTCGTTGTCAAAACGGAGTCGGAAGAGAACGATGCGAAACCCGGGATCGGACAAACTCTGCTGAATGGACGTGATTGCTTCACGTGTAGGAAAAAAATCGGCATGAAGGAAGAGATACGTAGCGCTCGGAAGACGCCTGATAGAAGAATGGAACACACGAATTTTGTTGCTCGGAACAGAGAATGCGCAGGATGGTGCGGCCACTATCAACAATGAACTTGGCGAAAGCGTTATCAACCTTGTTGACAAAACCACACCACTCGAAGCAATGATATTGGTTTGATCC
The DNA here is from genome assembly GCA_021296135.1 of Chlorobiota bacterium. Classification (GTDB taxonomy): domain Bacteria; phylum Bacteroidota; class Ignavibacteria; order OLB7; family OLB7; genus JAGWAZ01. The sequence goes on from JAGWAZ010000081.1 coordinate 7,257, forward strand.
TTGAGTCTTATGGTAAGCGATGACTCAGGCCTGATGCACCTTGCCTGGACAAACCGAGTGCCAACCATTGGGATCTTCGGTGCAAGTCGCCGCACCTGGAGTCGTCCGGTTGGCAAACACACGCGATCTGTTGGAAGCGAGGATCTTCCGTGCGGCCCCTGTATGAGTAAAAGCTGTTTGCGAAATGATCGAATTTGTTCGACACGTGTATCTGTTGATGAGATAACGAATCTCTCTGCTGAATTGCTCGAAGAAGGAAACGATAGAGAGTCATCCTCCGGTTTCTCAGAGATAGAGGTTGGCGAATCACGAAAGGTATAGCATATTTTAGAGATATGAAAGGGAAAGACTATTACGAGATTCTTGGAGTTGCTGAGAACGCTTCTATCGATGAGATAAAGAAATCTTATCGCACCATTGCCAAGGAGAACCATCCTGACAAGAATCCGGGTGACAAAGCGGCCGAAGAACGATTCAAGGCCGCAACAGAAGCTTATGATACGTTGAGCGATACGGAAAAACGCGCCAAGTACGATCAGCTTCGCAAGCTTGGAGCGACAGGTAGTGGCTTCGGGTTCGGCTTTCAACCTGGTAGAGGTGGCAGCAGCAGGACGACCAGTACTGAATCGGGAAGATCGTTCGAAGAGGAATATGCCGACTTCATGCGCGATTTTGGCACACGAACCCAACGTGAACGGTATGGCGGCGAATCAAGCGGTGGCAGTCGCTTCGGTGGTCTGGATGATTTGATCGGCAATCTCTTTGGTGAAGGGAAGAAGGAGAGTGCACAATCGACTCAGAGTAACGAGCCGCAGCCAACAGATGATCCATTTTTCAAGAGAAAAGGGAACAATGCCTATGTCGACCTGAAGATCAATCTGGCTCAAGCGCTCCTTGGAAGCAAGGTTCGTGTCAGAACTCCCTCAGGAAAGAAGGTGACAGTCAAGATTCCAGCAGGAACAGAGCCGGAAAAGATGTTGCGTGTATCGGGTATGGGCTATCAGTCAATGGCTGGAACAGGTGATCTCTTCATCCGACTCAACCCTGTAATGCCAAAGAATTTAACCGATGAGCAGATAGAGTCTGCCAAAACTCTGGCCGAAAAACTGGGGCTGCGTTGGTAGCGTCAGCGTTGTAACTTACTGCATTAGTCCCGGTCCTAAGCGTAAATGCTCTCGACAAACATCCGCATCTGTTTCCGGTGGTCTCAGTAGTAACGAGAGCAAACGTCAAAATCTCTCAAATTTCACCGTTAGTATGGCCGGCTACCGAATACGCTCCACAAATTATGTCCTACTGCAACTCCTCTCCTCTCTATTTGATCAACTTCGATTACCTTTGCACTTCAGACTTGAATCTGGGTTCTGACATTAAATATTGCCATTTTGGCATCAAATACTGCCATTTTGGCATCGAGCATCGACATTCTGACATCGAACATCATACATCGTTAATCGAGGTTCTGAAATCAAAGAGTCAAGAGTCTGTTCCATCTGTGTTCTGGAATAATCCGCATCCCTCCCGGAATCCTACTATGATTACTGATAAGGGATTAGTATCTTTAACATAGAGATTTTGGGGAACACGTTATGGCAAACATCATTATTCGTCCGGGTTGGTATCGTTCCGAGCGGGAGGCTACATCTGAGAGACTCTATCATAACCGACGTCAGTTCATAAAGACTCTGGGAATTGGAGCTATCGGAATGGGCTTGATCGGTTGCACCTCCAAGAATGGCCAGGCGCAGGCTAACAACGGCTTGGCGAATGATACTCCAGAAGAAGAATCCCCGAACGCTGACCTTTATCCAGCAAAACGGAATGAAGCGTATAGGGCTGACCGTGAGATGACCGAAGAAGAATACGCAACGACCTTCAATAATTTCTACGAGTTCACCGAACAACAGAATCAGGTATACAAGGAAGTCGGGAAGTTTGAAACCAGACCGTGGGAGTTCGAGATTACCGGCCTGGTAAACAAGCCACAAAAACTGACAGTGGACGAACTGGTACGGAAGCTTCCGTTAGAGGAGCGCGTCTACCGGTTCCGCTGCGTCGAAGCCTGGGCAATGACCGTCCCGTGGACTGGTATTCCCTTGAAAAAGATTCTCGAGCTTGCCGAACCGACCAGTTTGGCTAAGTACGTCCGTTTCGTTTCCTTCTATCGTCCGACGCAGGCACCGAATCAGAAAAGGGCAACCTGGTACAACTGGCCCTATTACGAAGGTCTGACTATTGAAGAGGCTACAAACGAGCTTACAATGGGCGTTACAGGTCTCTACGGCAAAGAGTTGCCAAAGCAGAATGGTGCTCCTCTTCGCGTCATAGTACCCTGGAAGTATGGCTATAAAGGCGCTAAATCGATCGTGAAGATCGAACTCGTGGATAATCAGCCAAAAACGTTCTGGAATGACTTGAGTCCGGAGGAGTATGGCTTTATTTCGAACGTTGATCCGGAAGTTCCACATCCTCGTTGGTCGCAGGCAACCGAACGTTTGCTCGGTGACCCGGAGATTCGTGTCGATACCAGGAAGTATAATGGCTATGGCGAGTATGTGGCTTCGTTGTATGAAGCTTGAGAATTTCATAGACTTAAGAGGTTCGCGGAGTTGTTATAGATGTAGAGTATAGACTCTCCAACTCAACTCTACGAACTCTTCACCTGTTACGTTTATCCCTCTCGTGTCTCTCTCTTTGGCAGTTTGCCGAAATATGTTCATTCATCTCTTTGAGCCATTGTGAAGCATACCAGACAACTCAATGAAGTATTGCCAGCATTGTGTGATGCAGAATTGTTCGAGCGCTTTCTTGCAGGAGAAAAGAGTGCTTTTACAACGTTGTATCACCGCTATGCGGCCCGGGTAATGGGTTATATACGCTCGCTCCTCGGAGCCGAGAATCAGGCTGGCAATGACATTTTTCAGGAGACATTTCTACGTCTCTATCGCGAAAAAAATCGTATCGATGAAAACCGACAGTCATCACTTACAAACGTTGGCGGTTGGCTCTTCCGGGTAGCCCGGAATCTTTCACTGAATCAGCTCCGCTCCGAAAGCTATCTGACGGAAATACCACTCGAGTATACTCCCCAGTTGGTAACAACAACCAGTGAGGCCTACCCGACTCTTTTTGGCAAACATCAGGAAGAAGAGGAGCTGCTTCATAAGGCGCTTAAAGCTGTTGAAGAGCTGCCGATTTCCCTACGGGAGGTATTCGTATTGCGTGAAGTAAATGGTATGAGTTATGAAGAGACATCGGAACTCATTGGTTGTTCAATAGAGGCCGCACGCATGAGATTAAGCAGGGCAAGAAGTACAATACGCAGCACCTTAATGCCTGATACAGAAACAACTCGGAATCGAACTAGTCGCTCATAAATTGAGCTTTAAGGGTGAAGAACCTTGAGTTGATCATATCGCGCTATCTGGATGGAGAGTTGACTCCTAAAGAGGAACAACTGTTCCAGCGGTTGCTTCAGGAATCCCCTGAGGCAGAAGCGATGCTGCGTCAGATGGAAGATATCCGTTCAGTTGCACGTTTCCTCCCGGCGTTAACTCCCCTCTCGGCTGAGGCCGAGAGCGCACTATTCCAACAACTCTTTATTGAAAAATCTGTTGAGCAGAACCAGCGTGGAATAGTCCCCGTTCTTTTTCGACTCACAGAGTCTGCACGCGAGAAAGCTGGCTCATTGGTTCCCGCACTACTACTGATTTTTACCCTTGGGGGTGGAGTCTGGTTTGCTCTCGACCGAACCGGAGCAGATCAGACAACAATGTTAGCAGATGGGCTATCGGCTGCCACGACGCTTTCAACTGCTGATGCTATTACACCAGGCCATCTGGAATCGCAGAAAGCAGAAATCAATGCCTTTGGCGAGAAGAACAAGGTGTCTGAAAAACGTTTGCCGGAGTATATCTCCTCGGTGCCTGTCGGAATCGCAATCGCTAACAACGCCCAAGCAGAAATTCTCCCGACAGATAACAGGAGCAATTCAACGAGCGATAGCTACGATGATCAAAAGCAGAAAAACCGGCCTCTTATAAATGAAGAAGCGAGCCAAACCAGGACTTCTGAAGTTCCATATGCCAACAACAACGTATCAGAAGACCTTGAAGGCCCCAACTCACCAACGGTGCCGGAACATCAGGCACTGTTTGCAGAAAACATCCTTTCGCTGACTCAACCATCGTTACCTGCTCCATCAACGTCGAAAGTCAGCAATCGGCTCAGAGCCTCCTACCATCATGGTGTTGCTGCTTCGATGATTGACAAGAGCCTGATTGCAGCCCAGGACTTGAACGTCCGCATTGACGGAAGATTGAACGACCAGCATCGCCTCTCTCTTGCCGTTGGTCAGAGTCCACTTCTTGTGTGGGAACGAACACGAACACAAACACAAATACAAACCTTATCGATAGAGAATGGTGAGAAGAAGGGATCGCGCACAGCAACAAGCCCTTACTCTTCCTACGTTCAATCACAACGCTTTGACGACGAACTCTGGGCGGGAATTGGTTATGGCTACGCGTTGCTGAATAATGATCTGGTCCGCGTCGAGGCCGGAGTCAATCTCGGAGTAGGCGAACACTCCTTCCGCTATGGAGTTGAGCTTCCGGCAAGCATTGGCATCACGGACAAACTCGCTCTCGATATTCTACCTTTTGCTTCTCGCGTTGTGCCCTATAATCAGCAAGTACGTGGCGTAAGCCCGACTGAAGAAGAGCAGACACTCGATTTTACGACGTTTGGAGCACAAGTTGGGCTTTCCCTCTCGATTGGAGAGTAAGGGAGAAGGACAGAGTTGAGGGCTGGCAAGGGTGAAACTGGGGAGGAAAAGGAGCAGCTTTGTTGATGACGTTTCTCTTAAAAAGAGTATCTTACATTACTGGAGTTCTTCTAACCATTTTTTCGGCCTGTGTTCCTATGCTATACCGCTTTCTCTTTGCTATCGGTCTTCTCCTGCCAGGTATAACCGATCTCAACGCCCAATTCAGATTTACAGCGCTTCAGGGTTTGCCCACGGCACAGAGTTCAGCGCGTGAAACCTTGGGAGAGGATGCATCCGTTGTCCTGATCGGCGCTCCAGGAGCTTTCGAGTTCCAGAGTTTCAACTTCTCATTCGATATCGACACGGGCCGATCAAATGCCTGGGGCTATGTCTTTCATTCTAAATCATCAGGTGAGCTTGCAACATATATTGTTATCCGGTTTCTTGCGTATCAGGCCTTTGAACTTAGCACACTCCCTTTCCCTATCCCCGGAAATCTAACAACGGAACTCGATACTTCCGGCACGTATGCCGATAGCGATAACATGGCTGAACGATTGAAGACCGACACAGCTTTCCAGAATTATCAAACCGATCTGCCAGAATCGCTTCCGCAGTTTGTGACCTTCAGCCAGGTAATCGATCCCGATTCATTGCAGTTGCCAAATGGTTTTCCAATCGATCAAGGAACGTGGACGATCTCCTTTACCGGAGGTGGTGATAGCACCATGACCTGTTTTGTTGCCTCGGGAACCGGCGAGGTTTTTTGTCGGCGCATCTACGGACCGCCAACATCCAGCCCCAGGACCGAGGAAGGGGTTGTGGCTTCGTTGCGGGTGGCGCCAAATCCAGCACGAGACCATGTTCTTATCAGTCTGCAGGGATATTCGCCTGCTCAGCTTTCATCGAGTCGCCTCGTGCTAATAAATAGTATTGGCCAGGTTGTCGCCGATCTGACTGAATCGTTCCGTGGTAACGGAAATCGGCAAGCAGAGTTATCGGTGGAAGGATTGCCGGCAGGGCATTACCGCTCTCTTCTTACAGGGGAGAATTTCTCTGAACAGATTGGAGTGATCGTTGTTCAGTAGCCATCCCATTTGCGTCCCTTTGTACAGCAATCGAGAGTACACAACGGACGCAATAATAACAATTGAGAGAGCTGACTACGGTTGATTGCTCAGCACAAACGAGTTTTGTCGTGCAACTGCAGCCGACCCGAAGACACCTATCCCACCTTCAACATTGCTCAACAGCGTTTCAAATTGACTCCCACCAAATCGGACCTGTTTGAACCACTCGAGAAGTGCCGGATCAGGAGCATAAATAGTGATTTCGTGCAGCCCAAACCACTTGAAGGCAAACCAGACAACGTTTACTTCCCTGTTTTGCAGAAAGCCCCAGCGAACTACCTCATTATATCGGGGGGCATCATCCTCAAAGAATCGCTCAATTCTTCTGTTCTTTTCCTTGCTAACAGGCTCCAGATAGGAACCGTAGTTCAGCGTGTCAAGGCATTCAATGCTGATCAGATATTCAGTTACTCCCGGAGAACGAGTCCAGATCAGCTTCAGCGAGTCTGGCGACGGAAGATTGACCGTATCAATCGGATACTGCAATATCTCACGTGGTGCCTGGACCCATTCAATACGCTCTGGAGTCGTTGTTGAGCTCCTCAGAGTCGTGCCATCAGAGAGCCGTGCTTCCATAAAATACTCAATGCCAGGTTCTACCAGTCTGGTTGTGTCAAGGACACGATACTCTCCAACTCCTGAATCCGAAGGAACGTATTGAAGATCGAACGTATCCTTACTACTCCAGATGCGAATTTGTGCATCGGTAATCGCTGCGTTCCTGTACTCAAACGAATCGAGAGGCGGTAATGACGTTGTTAACGTAATCGCCTGAACCGGCTCATCAACAATGAGATAACCGGTGAATACATACCGTGGGATATAGTCAGTTGGTACAGGATCCTCACATCCGGCAAAGAGTATTGCCACTGTAATAAGTATGATTGAGACCGTGGGGATCATATCAGTTCTTTATGCTTATTTCGTTCTATACTCTGTTCAATAGATCTGTATTGCCATAAAGGCAATGGATTTCACTCAGAATTTCACTTCAAGGGCAACCGTAGGAATAATCGGCAACACCCGAACATCGTTGACCTCAGTCTGGTCTCCATCATCAACATCGTAGAAACGGAACCAGATATCACGACGCGAGTAGACATTGTAGATATCGAGAAGGAGTCGCATTGGAAGACCAAACAGGGTTGAGTTGTAGTTGACGTTTAAATTCAACTGGTGCGATGGGGGCAATCGTAGTCCAAACCGTTGCGATGGAACTACCAAATCATATCCACCTGTGCCATCTGGCAACGTTGTACGGAAGCGCGAAGTAGCTCCGGTATAGGACTGCCCGGACTGGAATGTGAATGAGGCTCCCACATCCCATCGATCGCTCAGTTGGTATTGTGCCACAACCTTCAAATCGTGTCGCCGATCATATTTGTGACGGAACGTCTCCCCACCATTAACGCTATCAAACCGAGCATTGATCCAACCGAGAGCATAACCCAGCCACCCTACAAGACGCCCTCTCTTTTTTTGTAAGAAGATCTCCGCACCATATGCTTCCCCTTCTCCCGAGTAAAAGATATCGGCTACATTTTCGGCTTCTGTCACGGTGGTATTCAGTTCGCTAATGTTCTCCAGGTCCTTGTAGTAGAGATCAACATTTAAATTAATGCCACTGGTAATCTCTGATTCAGCGCTGAGAACATAGTGAACTGCCTTTGCCGGAACAACCGTCGAATCGGTCGGCATCCAGGTATCAAAGAAGGTGAAATCGGGTTGTGTGGCAAGGCGAAGATATTGATGATAGATTCCCCACCCGGCCTTTAGTGCAACGTTCGGCACCATTTGCCAACGAATCGCTCCGCGCGGGTCATAGGTTACCGTTTCGCTCAGATCAAAATAATAGACACGAAGCCCCCCCTGCACTGAAAGATCGTCTGTCAGGAAGTAGTTTGCCTGACCGTATCCAGCCAACGTCCAATCGTTAACGAGCAGATTCATCTGACCATCTTCGTTTGTCCCTTCGTCGACAACATCAACCGAATCCCCGGAGAAATTCTGGAAATAGTTGAACCTGTAGTCTGTCCCATCCAGTCCGGTCTTTACTGTCAACTTATCACTGACATACCACTCAAGCTTCGACTTCGCTGTGTAGTCCGTAATAATGTTTCTGACCTCGAAGAAAAAGCCGGAGTTTCGTCCGTCAAAACCGCTTCTATATCTACTTCCTCCGGCATTCAGAACAAAGAAAAGATCATCTGCAAACGTATGAGTCCATCGGACTGAACCAACGAGATTCGAGATACCGAGATTAAACTCCAGTCCGCTTGCCTCCAGCCCCAAATCATCAGCGCTTCGAAAGCCGCTCACTTGCAGAACATCGTTTGCTGAAAGCGTTTGCGTAATCTTGGCATTGACATCGTAAAAAGCAAAGTCGGGGAATGGTTCTTCAGGATCTTCAGGAAGCAATCCGGTAATCAGATCAAGATATGTACGGCGACCTCCGATGAAATACGAGCCGTTCCCAAATGGCGTTGGCCCCTGAAGAGATAGTCGTGATGATACCAAACCGAGAGAAGCCGTTCCTTCGAAATCATTGGCGTTCCCATCTTTTTGGCGAAGATCGAGGACAGCTGAGAGACGTCCTCCATATTCCGCAGGATAAGCTCCTTTGATAAGGTCTACATCCTTGATTGCGTCGGGGTTGAACGTGGAAAAAAATCCGAGAAGATGAGAGGGATTGTAAACGGTGGAGCCATCAACCAAGACAAGGTTCTGATCGGGTGAACCGCCCCGAATATAGAGTCCACTCGAAATCTGCGAAGAGGTCAAAACTCCGGGAAGAAATTGTAATGCCCTAAAGACATCGGGCTCGCCACCAATACGAAGCTGAGCGAGCTGCTTAACCGGTATCTCCACCTTGCTGACGGTAATCTCTCTCCTCCCCTGCTCTCCAATCACCGTCACCTCTTCCGTCTCAACAGAGACCTGGTTCAACTCAAAGTTCCGCCTCTTTGATTCCCCTTCAGCAAAAGTCATCTCCACTTCAAGGGGTTCATATCCGATCGAGGTGACTCTTACGATATATGTACCGGCCGGAATATTCTTCACAACGTAATAGCCACTGGCATTTGCTGCTGCCCCCACTTTTGTGCCGAGCACAGCCACCGTACTGCCTATCAGTTCTTCCCCGTCCTTACCATCGGAGATATAGCCACTCAATGTTGCACCAGCCAATCGAGGAGACCCTTCTTCATCGGCATAAAGTGATGAAGAAACCACAAAAATCAGTCCCGTCAATAGCAACAATAGCTGAAACCGGAATCCTGATCGTATCACAATTGCCTTGAGAGCAATTGATTTGAACATCTGCAATAAAGTAATCGAATTGAATGAGCCCATACTACCACTCAGACCACTCGGAACCATTGCGGTTGCATCAGTAATTGTCTCATCATCTGTTTTTTCTAAATTTATAAAATATAAATATACCCTTTTGCAAAGGGTTCTAAAAGACATTAATATTTATTGACTTTTAAAAATCTTTCTAAAAGACTTCCGAGTGAGAGAGGAATACTTGTGTATCCAGTTTTCGTCCCAATTCCCGAACCAACCGACCCGCTAAGGATGTCTGCCATTGTAGTGCTCTCTGATCAAACGCTGTACTACACGCTTATAGGATTGCCTGAGTTCTACACCGTGCTCACCAGCTAACTTGACACACCGATCAATCACCTCCCACATTCAAGTCTGAAGTGCAACAGGTGGAGGAGCTTTACCACAATATACTTCCCAGGGTCTCTTCCACCCCAGA
>JAGWAZ010000082.1 GCA_021296135.1 Chlorobiota bacterium
GGCTTCCTCTTCAGCCTTCAGGCCGATTTTCCGTTGCCTTATGACTCCTCCAGCAGCCGTTGCACTTCAGAGTTGAATCCGGGGGATTTGAGGGGTGCATTTCCCATCTCTTCAATATTAACTGATGTTGTAGCTTACATCTAACCACCTTAAGTAATATTTATCGGTGACGAATTTCTTAACTTTCCTTTGTATTTCACCTTCTTGTCTCACTTCGTCAGAGTTAAGTACGGAACAAAGAACAAGGAAGCGTTCTAGGGTGTAGCGGCGTAGATTATTTGGAAAAAGATAGCTATTCACATGAAACTCAATAGTTTTCTTATCAGCAAAATCAAGAATGTGATTAGCTATAGAAACAGTGCTGATATCGTTTGACTGAGTTTGGCTTTTTAAGGCACTTTCGATTTTTTCGGTGTCATATTTATAAATCCTAGACATAGTAGCCGTAACTTGTCTCCTGAGAAAGGGCTCCTTCTTCCACTCTGACTCAAAGTCAAAAACAAATCGCAAAAGGTTGTCTGGGTGGTCGTACTTAGTTCTAATCCACAAAGCACACAAAAAGTGAAAGGGTTCCTTTAGCTCAATGCGACAATACATTTTGTTAATAAAATCGTTTGACTGGTCAGTGACAGGAATATTCCATTGTGTCACTAAATCAGCTACATAAAACAAAGCAATATCGTCTTTCATGTCTAGACGATCTAGTATTTCTATCACCAGCTTGCTAGACCAAGATGAGTAATCCATTGATTTGAGATATTTACAAAGCTTATCCCTGAGAACTGGATGCTCAACGTAAAGTTCTCCAACTCTTTTTTTTGAAATTTTTATTTTAAAGTTAGCGTGTAGGTGAATGAAACGTTTTGTTATTTTTGACCAGTATTGTGGTTTTTTGTCTCTGAGGTGTTCGGTAAAAGCTTTACGAAAGGACTTCTTTTCGCTTCCACTCAAAGATTTTTTTTCCTTAAGGCTGTCTAAATATATATTTGTTTTTATCAAAAAATTATAAGCAAAATCTTCCGATGAATAGAGATGCGTTTTGGCTAAGTTGAGTTCCAAGCCGCTACTCTTGAGGGTGTCAGACATGCCACCTAAAATCTCGTTTGTTTCTTTTCTGGAGTCAACTCCAATTGTGATGTCGTCCATCCAGCGAGTGAAGTTTTGTTTCGTTTTAGATTTTAGAATTGCATCAACTTCAAATAGAAATGTGTGACCAAGTAGGCGAATAGATTCCAAAGTTACTATGGGTAACCCCTGCTTCTTGTAGGGCAGGTAGTCTGGTCGCCAAGATATGTCTTCAATTATTCTGAACAGTAAGTCAACTAAAACCCCACTTTCGTCTTTTTCTTTAACATACCCGAGTACTTTTTCTCTCAGTGTTACAAGGTCGATATTGTCATAGTAATTAGCGATATCCGTACTAATTACAAATTTTTTGGATTCACTAAACCCCAAAATAGTCTTTTGCATCTTTTTCCACTGCGAAAACCAATCTTGTGAATAGTCATCTGAAATTTCATGCGGCAGTTTTCTTGAAGTCCTGTCACGGCTATAGAAAGCATTTTCTGAAGGTTGACATTTTTTTATCACATCAAAGACAAACTCTGTGATTGTTTGTAGTACCAGTGCATCCGCAGGGTGAGGGAAAATAAGATGTCGGCAGATACCCATCTTCTTTTCCACTTTCACCACAAGTGGTTTTTGTGCACGGTAAGCTCCGTCTAGCACATCGGAACGTATTGTTTCCGACCTACTTTCTATTGAGTAGTTAAAATCATAATAGTCAAAGATATCTCTGATTTCAGAGTTGCGAAGTTGGCGCTTAACTTTCTTTCTCCATAATTTTGTTAGGGATTTTTTTGTAAAATGTGGTTCGAGCCCCTCTTTTCTCAATTGGATAAATCTTTCTGTCTTCATACATATTAATTGTCTAATATTGCCAAAGCCCACCAATTATGGATTCAATTTCGTGTCTTAAATCTTCAATTTTTTTTGTGTAATCTGAAATCGCAATTTTTTTTCTTTGAATTTCTCTCACAATTTCCTTTTGTTTTTCAAAAGACCGTAACAAACGAAGGAAGACCGAAGGAAACTAAATAAGAGGATGTGTGACTCGAACGGTACTCGAGGACAATACCTCTCTGCCTTTCAACATCTCTATATGCTACCTTCTACATACTATCTTCTACCTTCTTCTTACGGCTTATACTCTTCATCGATCGTCCGTTTTCCTCGTCGCTTCATCGCAAGCTCAGGCCTCGGCTCGTAAAGAGCATCGTCGTACCACTTAATCTCGGGCTCGGAAGAAGTAGTATCAGTCGTCGGCGTGATCTCAGGATCTCCTTCTGTCTCATCAAGGGGAATCAATCCATCCTCGATTGCGGTCACATCGCTTCCTCTCTCGGCAACAGCAACTTCTACAGCAGGGCGCATTGCCTTTGCCTGCTCACTCTCCGGATAGCGTTCAATCAGCAGGGAGTAATAGTAAAGGGCGCTGTCGAGATTATTCAGAAACTTCTCGAAAATCAGACCACTTGCATAGAGCGACATAGCCGCATACTGGGAACCGGCATACTGGTTATGAACACGCGAAAACACCGACAAAGCAATCCGATATTCACCAGCATTTTGCATAAGGTTCAGCCCGTTCTCATAGTCCCGTTTTGCAAGATCGACGACCCAATCCTCAGAATAGCCAAGTCGATGCCGGGCTTGGTCGGCATAATCATTATCACCATAGGTTTCGGCCAGAACGGTAAGGAGCGAATCGGCCTCAATACCGTATCCGCTTCGCCGGAAATGTTCGGAAAGAGCATAGAGTGCGCGAGCCCCCTCCTCACTTCCCTTAGGCGCCCAACGCAATGACTCCCGATAGTAGCGCTCTGTCGAGTCGTCAATATTGTATTTCAGAAAGAAACGGGCTACGTTGTAATAGGCTCGGGCAGCAACCAAGCCGAGTGAGTCCGGGAACGGAAGCAGATAAATCCTGGTAGCCTCATCACCTATTCGCTTCTCGTCACGAAAAAAGTTAATCCAGATTGAATAGGTTCGGGCTTTCTTGCTGTACGGAGACTTTGCTGAAGCTACTTTTGCAAAGTTGACACTCGCATATTCATAGTTGCGGTCATTAAAGGCCCTGACACCCCGCTCATAAATACCATAGAGTATATATTCCCCGGCATCGAGTGAATCCAGAGCCTTGACAGAGTGCGAGTCTAACGTGCTCAAATTCTGTCTGTCTGCCTCAAGACTAAGTCGTTCCACCTCAACCAAGCCGATCCAGTCTTCGTAATCTTCCTCTTCAGTAAGCAGTTCAAGTTGCTCTTCCGCCTCATCAAAGCGTCCCGCAGCCCTCAATGCCACAGCTCGCTGCAAACCAGCCTCGAACTTCGTCACATCGTCGGGATCATACTCTTCCACTTTATCAAATGCTGCTATGGCCTCGCCAAAGCGTCCCGCACGGAAATAGACAACGCCAATCTCTTTCTGCCACTGCGCCTGTTCCTCGTCATCATCGCTAAGCAAAATTGCTCGTTCGTACGGTTTGATCGCCTGCTCCGGTTCTCCCTGTGCAAGCTGTACATCGGCATTGAGACGAAAGGCTTCGGTCAGAATATCGGCACGCTTGAATTTGAACGCAACATCGACTGTTTTCGAGAGCATATCCTCTGCCTCAGCTAGCTCTCCCTGTTTCAGCAGATCCATTGCATAAATCAAGTGGGCTTCAGGTTGCCACTTACTCTCAGGAAAATTTTCAATCAGTTCAATCGCTTTTTCCTGCGACTGGAACCACTCTCGTTCATAGAAATAGGCTTTTGCGATGTAGAAGACGGCATCATCCACGTAGTCGCTCTTCTCCTGATGACTCAGGAGGAGCGATCCCTTCAGAATAATGGAATCGAGCTTGATTTTGTTGGCACGAACCTCCTCTGGATCGAGCGTTCTTTTATTCAGATAATCGCTGAAAAACTTCTCTCCCCCCACATCGTCAAAGGGGATCACGTAACGAGGTTTCGGAGGTTCTTTCTGTGCTCTGAAGTACTCGACTTCATCCTCTACCTCTGCCATAATTCGCTCCATATTCCAGAAGCGATTATAGTACGTCGTGAAATTTCGGAACCCCTGACAGGAGAAGAGAAACGTAGAGCCAGCTACAATTATGAGTATGAGTATTAATCTGGTGTCAGTACGATTCATGCCGGAAAACTATGCTGATTCGGGATGCAGGTCAAGCCCTTTCGTTGTCTGAATATGAGGCCATTTGTTCGAATGACGCATTGCCCCTGATGCGTAACAGAGAGACCCATTTCTTAAAGTAATAGTTTAAGTCGATCCAACCAAGCTGTTTAATTTAAGCCGTTCCTGATTCAATGCTGCAATTCTTTTGAGCACGCGCGCTTTGTCTGTATCCGAGAGCTCAGGATCCTGAAGACGATTTTGTTCCTCCCTGTATTCTGCTTCAATTTTGTCTCGGTGCATTCGCGCAATACAATCGCGAGCAATTTTGAACGGATCGGGATCGCGAAGTTCCGGCTCAAGAACACGCCAGGTATCCGAAAGCGTCTCCTTTTCAACTGCAAGCGAGGTAACCAGGTTGCGAAGTTCGGGTGTTAACTCTTCCAATGAAAGCTCTTCAAGTGCAAACGAACGTTGATTGACGTAATAGGCAAGGATCACATCCACAAACTGACGAAGCAAAGGATGCCTGAAGTGGTCAGCGCTGATATGGTTGAACGTTGCCTCAAGCAATTGAGGATCGCCGATAGCCAACACTTTCGCCAGACGTAGCTCGGCAGGAGGGTATTCCATCTGCGTGATTTCGCCCTCACGTTTTACGGGTGCAACTCCCGTGGGTTTTTTCTTCCCTTCTTCAGGTTTATCACGTTGCGTCGATGTTTGCCGCGATCTTCTCCGTTCCCGATTTTTTGCCTGTCCCAATGCTTGCTCAAGCTCACGGAACATCGAGCTTTCGCTGATATGGAAGTCGGTCGCAATTTTGTTGACGTATAGTTCTCGTTTGAGTCGATCGGGAATCAAAGCTATAGTTCTCACGATAGATCGAATTGCCTCAGCCTGTCGGTCTGGAGAATCTAAATCACCTCTGTTCTTCTTGATACGGGCAAGGTACTCGAGAAATGAGCGGGCATCTCGGATACGATTGCAGAACTCATCAGCACCGAACTTGCGTACAAATGTGTCAGGATCTTCTCCATCAGGTAGCCTTGCAACGGCAACATCCAGTCCCCCCCTAATAAGCACATCGATCCCCCGTTCGGTTGCACGCTCTCCGGAAACGTCGCTATCAAAGACAAGGACTGCACGTGAAGTGTAGCGGGTAATGAGCCTTGCGTGTTCCTCCGCAATGGCCGTTCCACAGGTTGCAATAGCTGTTGCAAGCCCTTCCTGATGAAGCGAGATCACATCGGAGTATCCTTCGACGAAAAGGGCATATCCCTCCTTCCGAATTGCTTCTTTGGCCTGGAAAAGACCATAGAGAAGACGGCTTTTGTTGTAGACCGCTGAATCTGGCGAGTTGATGTATTTCGGCTGGTCGGGATCATCGTTCATCCTGCGAGCACCGAAGCCGACAAGGCGACCTGTTGCCTCGAAGATTGGAAAGAGCGCACGGCCGCGGAATCGATCATAATATCCGGAACGTTCACTTCGCTCGATGACAAGTCCGGCCTTTTCAAGCTCCTCTTCAGTATAGCCGGACGTGGTTAGTTCCTTGAGTAGCCAGTCCCACTCGTCAGGAGCATAACCAAGACCAAATTTATTGATCGTCTCATCACTAAAACCACGTCCCTTGAAGTAGGCAAGAGCATGTTCTCCCCGATCTGCCCTGAGTATATTGTGAAATCTCCGGGCTGCATCCTTTATCGCGGCGACAAGACGTTCACGCTCACCATAGTCCTTCGGCGTGACCTTCTCTTCCGGGAGATCAATTCCAAGGAGCGCAGCAAGATTGCGCACAGTTTGCGGGAAGGACCACCCATTGATTTTCATGAGGAATGTAAAGACATTGCCTCCTTCGCCACAGGAAAAACATTTGAAGATTCCCTTCACAGGCTCCACGTGCATTGACGGACGCTTATCGTCGTGGAAGGGGCAGAGTCCCACCCAATTCTTTCCTGTTCTTCGCAGTCGAACGTAATCGCCAACAACATCAACGATGTTTGCCTCGGATTTGACGCGATCGATTATTTCATCGTTTATACCTGCCATAGCTGTAGCGAGTAGTCGGTAGCGAGCATAGAGGGTTAAGTGGTACGATTTTGAACTGCCCTCATTAGTCCGGACAGCATACGGGCAGTCTGATCTGCATGAGCCATTATATCGTTGAACTCAATCCTGAACTCAAGATCTCGTGAAAGGATAAAATAGCATCGTAACTCCTCTAACGAACTTTTCGCAGTGTTGTAAAAATGAAATTTTTCTTGTTGACCACGCCGACTGAATCCCTCTGCAATATTCGCGGGCACGGAAACAGCAGCTCGACGCATTTGTGGAATCAAACCATAACGTTCTTCCGAAGGGAAGAGGGCCGATTGCTTATCGACTTTCAATACTAAATCATGCCCCTTCTGCCACACGTCAAGTTGTTCAAACAAAGTAATCCCCATTCAATGACCTCCATAATCCTCACTACTCACTACCGGCCCCATACTACCTCTGCCACTACTCACTCCCCACCTCCACAAACAACTTTTCCTCAAAATTCTTCCACATCATCGACTCTTTCGGCTTGTCGGATTTCTCCGTATACTTTGCGCTCTTTTTCTGGTTGTATGGTACTTCCACATCGCCATTGATTGTGAAGTAGATCAACTGACCGATAGGCATTCCAGCATAGACCCGAATAGGCTGCTTGACCGAAATCTCAAGAGTCCAATGATTACAGAACCCTACATCGCCCTTTCCGGCTGTTGCATGAATGTCTATACCAAGACGACCAATCGAACTCTTTCCTTCAAGGAACGGAACATGTTTGTGGGACTCGGTATATTCAACAGTTACTCCGAGATAGAAACGTTCGGGAGTAAGGACAAATCCTTCGGGCGGAATTTCAAACGTCTTGACGGTATTGTGCTTGCGTGTGTCGAGCACGTCGTCGTTGTAGGTCGCAAGCCAGCGACCGAGGTGGACATCATAGCTGTTTGTGCCAAGTGAGATGCGACGGAATGGTTCGATCACAATCTCGCCATTCTCAATTGCACCCAGGATTTCTTTGTCGGTTAAAATCACAGATGTTCTTGATTGTTTTGTAGGCCTTGTTCAACAGTACCTGCTTGAAAGATAACGAGGTTAAGTGGAGTTAAGGACGCTCGAAATGTAGCTGTTCACTAAAACTAAGAAAGGATGTCCTGGAAGATTGGAGTTTATGGTTCAGCGGTTGTGGAAGAAACGTATGCTGTAACGCAAGCGAAAGTCCTTGGCCAGGAACTTGGGAGAGAAGGAGCAACCATCATTACAGGCGCCTGCTCGGGTCTTCCCTATATTGCCCTGAAAGAAGGAGTTGCGTTTGGTTCCATGGCAATCGGCTTCTCGCCAACCAGAAACATGGCAGAACAACGCCACTTTACGCCAGAGGACGACCTCGCCCTCTATAATCGCATCGAATTCACCCCCGATCTACCACAGTTCGATGAACTTGAGGTCGCCAAGAAATACCGGAATGTTATCTCAACGGCTTACTGTGATGCGGGAATCATCATCAGTGGTCGCTGGGGAACACTTCACGAATTTTGCAGTCTCGTTGACTACGGGAAAGTAGTCGGAGTACTCGTTGGGACGGGAAATATTGCCGACGAACTATCGGAACTGTTGAAGAACATTCAGGCGAAAAATCAAACGAACATCGTTTTCGAGAAAGACCCGGTTACGTTAGTTGATTTGATCTTCAAAGCATTGAAAGTTCGTAGAGTCTGAAAGTCGAAGGGTCCAGGGTCAACGGGCCATCTCCTTTTTTCCCTGTCCCCTTTCGCACTTCCAACTTCCAACTTCAATCCACTTGCTTTAGATATGTTCCTTGTCCAACATGTTGATCTATCTCTTTCTGATTCAGGATTGCAAGTGACTGAACATCCATGCCGGCAGACGCGTTCGGTAGAACCAGAGAGTTAAAGATACCAGACTGTATCGTTTGGAAGACATCGAGTCGGAATGGTTGTACACTTAGGATGGAGGGATTCGTCAAGGCACTGAAATTGGTAAAGACGTCCTCAAACGTGTTGAAGTATGACCCAAAACGACTTGGATCGCTGTAGCCATGAAAGACGTAGACGTTCTGATCCTTCTCGATGAAATAGCTCAGAACCACAAGTGTGCCACCACCTTGACCCTGGACGTTTGTCCTTAGCCGGATGGCAGGGAACCCATTGATAGTGCGGGATGTCTGCTCGAGAGTCTGAATACCCTCTCCACTTCGAAAGGCGTCGGCAGCGGCTGGACTTGACCCAGGGGCAGTTGTGAAGATTGTAACGGCATCTTCCTGAGGCGAGATCATCTGAACCCGCGTAGCAAAGTTGCCAACCTGCCACTCGCTTGGTACAGGAAACTGGAACTGTAAGTCAGGATGATAGAAGGTTCCGTTCTGCACAAAACCATTGCGCGGATTCTGTCCGAAGACGATGTTATTGATTCTCGGCAGATAAATCTCGGGATTAACTCCGCCAAGACCTCCCCCAAGGGCAATCTTCCACTCTTCAGCTTTCTGAATGATCTTTTCCTCACGATCAACGGGGTCGGGATGGGTGCTTGTCCATGTAGGAATGGCAACACCAGCCTGTTCCTGCAAGCGTTGCAGCGTCACAAAGAACTCAGCCCCTTCAGCCGCCTCATACCCGGCAAGCGTCGCATACTTGACGCCGAGAGTGTCTGATTGGGTCTCGTTGGCACGGGTGTACGAGAGAAAAAGCAATTGAAGCCCTGTCTGTGCTGCTCCGAGAAACGGACGGACATCCTCAAAGAGGGCACCTCCAATTGCAAGACCAATATTGGCAAAAATACTGTTCGTATACTGTTTTGCCGAATGATTGGCCGCAACGTGTCCGATCTCGTGTCCAAGAACCATCGCAAGCTGAGCGTCGTTCTGGAGATATGCCAGGAGACCACGTGTGACATAGATATAGCCTCCAGGCAACGCAAAGGCATTGATAACCTCGCTGTCGAGAACCCGAAACGTATAGTCAAAACGATTATCATTGCTGTGAGCCAGGACTTTGCGTCCAATCTCCTCGACCCACGCCTGGATAGCAGGATCCTCGTACACTCCGAACTCACTTAGGACTTGAGCGTCGGCCATTGCTCCGAGCTGTCTCTGATCCTCCGATGAAAGAAGAAGGAATTCGTCTTCACCGGTTGCAGGATTTGTCTCGCAACCGGAGAGATCAAGAATTACCGGCCACAGAAATAGAATGACGAGCAACGGGGAATTCAGGATCTTCCAAATGAATCTCATATAACATCGAGAATTTGATTTAACTAATGATAACTCCCTATATTCTCTGTTCAACGAACAAGGCACAAACTTTCAACAGATACCAACGACATGTCAGATCACAAATGGCTTATTCGGAACACCGCTTCAAAAAAGGGACGGAACATCTCCGTCACACCAGAGAACAGTGACTTTCAATATATCTCCGCCGGACGAATAGTCCTTGATAATAAAGTCTCCAATCTCACGGCAGTGAACGAGGGGGCTGAAACAACCCTTCTTGTTCTGAACGGAAGGGGTAATGTAAAGGTTGGAGACCAGAGCTATAACGTCGGCAAGTTTGATGGGATTTATGTTCCACGAGGTATGGAATTTTCTGTCGAAACCAATGACTCCCTTGACATCTTCGAAGGAAGCGCACCAACCGAAGTAGAGACTGTCCCTTGCCATATCCGATTTGAATGTGGGACGAGATAAAAGATCAGGAGAATATGTACCTGAAAGTGGGGCAGGAACCTGCATATCGGGACATCTACAAAGTGATTGCTGAAAACGTTGAAGGTGGCAAACTCTTGAATGGCGTCACACTTTCAAAACTGGAAAATTGGACAAGCTGGCCACCGCATGAACATGCAGCAACACAGGAAGAGCTCTATCTTTTCTTCGATATACCTTCTCCGGGCTTTGCAACACAGTTCATCTACACACAACTTGAGAATCCCGAGTTTGCTCATCCCGTTTATGCAGACGACGCAGTAGTCATCGTAAAAGGGTATCACCCGAACGTTGCCGCACCTGGTTTTCCCTGCAATTTCGTGTGGTTATTATGCTCCTTAGAGGATATCACCTACCGAAAGTTGGGTGGGGTGAACGTACAGCCGGAGTTTTCCAGGATAGAAACCGGACTGAGTTGATTCTGCAGATAATACCAACCATTACAAACAGCACGAACATGATTGAGATACCAAACGTAGCAACCTTTCTCGATCGAAATACAATCGAGTTTCAACGGACGCTTGATGCTGATATTGAGCGCGTATGGAGAGCGATTACCACCGAAGAAGAGCTTGGTCAGTGGTTCATGCCGACCGAAATAGACCTCAGAGTAGGCGGCCGCTTTTCGTTTAAGGGTGGATGGGAGGGCACAGTTGGCGAATTGAATCCTATGGAATCGATTCAATTTAACAATGCCGACGGAGGGATAACCAGATTCGAGGTAGCGGCTAAAGAAGAAGGAAGCAGTTTCTCAATCATAGATCGCTTGCCACCCGATTTCGTCTCGCCGTTTCAGAACACCAATAAAGAAGAGGAGAATTATTCTACCTATGGTGCTCAGATTGGAGGCCCCGGCACGCACTGGGTCGGAGTCGTAGCCGGTTGGCATGGCTTTGCAGATGGCCTCGAAGGCTATGTCGACAGCAAGGAAGGGCAAATTTCTATGGAAGCATATAATAGGTTATGTCGCTTGTATCATGAGTACCTGAGAGAATACTACACAAATATGGCTACTGAACATGATGCTTCACATCCGTCAGATGTAGACCCTTGAGAGGGTGTTCAAAAAACTGTGTCATAGATAATTGTTCATCTTCATTAAACTATGACACAGCAAATGGAACAGAAAAAC
>JAGWAZ010000083.1 GCA_021296135.1 Chlorobiota bacterium
AGTGCGATATTGGATAAAAACCTTGCAAAATGATAGCAAAAAAGAGAGCCGATAATCAACTCCAAGTGAGCCGGTGGTATGCCTGTCATTCCTGTAAATGTTCAAGCCGCATAGCGACGCTCCATAGATATGCCCCATGCGGAAGCACGGGGTAGTCGCTTGCGTGATTATTCCTCTCTGTTAAAGTCTCCGGAGCACCCTCCTGATTTTGCGAGGAGGCGAATCTGCGTAATGGTAGTTCTTTTGTCGATAGCCTTACACATATCATAGATCGTTAACGCAGCAACCGATACCGCAGTCAATGCCTCCATCTCTACTCCGGTTCGGGCTGCGATAGTTATTGTAGTACGAATCCGAACGACGGAATTCTGTGGTTCAACATCAAAGTCGATTGTTGCGGCAGAAATTGGCAGCGGATGACACAGTGGAATCAGGCTACTGGTCTGCTTCGCAGCACTAATGCCGGCAACACGAGCGACCGCCAAAGCATCTCCCTTTTTCAAGGTTCCGTCCTGTAGGGCTGCAAACGCGTTGGGCGAAAGCTGAACAAGCGCCTCGGCAGTTGCTCTGCGTGTGGTAACTTCCTTTTCAGAAACATCGACCATGCGGGCAGCTCCCTGGTCATCCAGATGTGTTAACTCGGCCATATCTATACAGACGTAATGATTGTCGATCTTCTTGTTATCGCTTTTGGTTCCGCCGCCGGAGGAGTTCTCCGTTACCCGATTTCCTTTTTCTCGAGAACGCATGTTGTACCATTCCCGCATTGGACATTTATTGCCAACGTTACCGGGAGTTTCCTGATCGGACTGCTCGCAGGGATGCTCCCCTATTAGGGCTGTGCACAGAATCAGGCTCGCACCGATGGCACTTGGATATCGAGGTTTATCCCTCTTCCCCGTGCTTCCGCACGGGCTATCTATGGAGCGTCGCTATACGACTCAAGGCGATAGTCAACACCTGGCTTACTACGCTTTTGCCGGGGTATCAATTCAGCCGCTTATTCAGCATATAGCCAAAACAAATAGGTCATACATCGAACATCGTTGATCGACATTCTTAGATCAAACGTCGCTACGCGACTCAAATGGCATCAATCGTGTCCGAAACGTGGGATTGATCCTCTTCCCCGTACTTCCGCACGTGGCTATCTATGGAGCGTCGCTACGCGACTACCCCATGCTTCGGCTATCTATGGAGCGTCGCTATGCGACTCGGAAACATTGGAATGACAGGCACACCACCCCTGCCTGCCGAGCCTCACTCGGCGCAGGCAGGCCGCTCGCATCGACTGCATAGCAGTCCTCGGTTCATAGCCTCGGGCTTTCGCCCGAGGCTATGAATGAATCTGTACGTTATCCTTCGATAGACTCAGGTTCACTTCGCAGGGAAAGTATACACCACGACAAGAGACAGGGCCATCAAAAAATAGCAGCCCTGGCTTTTGTTTGTATACGATGCTGTGAAAAACGCTATGTGACTGGCTCCAGGCTTTCTGCCGGAACACCTTTGGGTGGATAGTTCTCCTCTGCCTTGTGTAGCTCATCTAACAGAAATTTTTCCAAAGGTTTTGGATAGTTGACCGGCCCTTCACCTTCTTCACCAACCTGGGTGATTGGCTGTATACCTGTAATCTCTTTCTGCTTCCGCTTCAGTACCTTCCGCACTGACTTTATGATGTATTGGCTCCTCAGTCCAAAGACGTCCATGAGATGATCCGGATCACCAGAGCCTCCAAACGTATCGGTAACACCAACAAACTCTATTGGTACAGGAGCGTTCTTTACGACTGCCTGCGCAACTGCCGATCCCATTCCTCCAAGAATCTGATGTTCCTCGGCCGTCACAATCACGCCGCAGTCACGGGCAGCCGTTACTACGGTTTCGACATCAAGTGGTTTGACCGTATGCAGGTTGATAACGCGGGCGTCAACACCCTCTTTTGATAGTTCTTCCGCGGCAGTTAGTGCTTCCCAGACTAAGGGACCACAAGCGATAATTGCGACATCCCCTCCTTGACGAAAGACTTCTGCTTTGCCCAGTGTAAATGGCGTGTCATCTCGTGTGAAAACAGGCGTCGCCGAACGGGCAAAACGTATGTAACCGGGACCAACCATTTCGCCGAGTGCAACAGTTGCTTTGCGAGCCTCAACGTAGTCGCAAGGGACAACAAGAGTCATGTTTGGTAGGGCTCTCAGGAAGGCTATGTCCTCAAGAACCTGATGCGTAGCTCCATCAGGGCCGACCGAAATACCGGAATGTCCACCACCAATTTTGACGTTGGTTTCGTTATAACAGACTGAGATGCGAAGTTGATCGGCGTTGCGAAGCGCGCAGAAGGCTCCATAGCTTGCGAAGAATGGAATCTTTCCACTGAGTGCCAATCCGGCAGCAATCGTTGTTGCGTTTTGCTCGGCAACTCCTATGGAGAAGAAACGATCAGGGAATTTATCCTTGAACCATTGTGTCATCACTGAGCCGGTGATATCGCCTCCAAGCACAACAATGCGCTCATCTCTTTCACCAAGTTCTACCAGGCCTTTGCCAAAGCCGTGACGAGTCGGTTTTTTATCGTATTTCTCGAGATTCATAGCGTTGTATCAGTTGTCTGTCGATTGCTGCGTAGGGTGAGGGGATATGTTGAATTCCCTTTCCTGTAGGGCACAAGGCTTTGCGCCCCTATAACTTGTTATCCTACGAGAGAACACCCAATTCCTTCAAGGCCTGTTCTGCCTGTTCATCGTTAGGTGGTTTGCCATGCCACGTGTAATCGTCCTCCATAAAGGAGACGCCTTGTCCCATATATGTTTTTGCAATGATGCATGTCGGTTTCCCTTTTACGCTCTTTGCTTCGTCGAATGCAGCCAACAGTGCAGCATGATCGTGGCCATCAACTTCAATTGTATGAAAGTTGAAGCTTTCAAACTTCTCTTTCAGAGGGTAGACGTTCATTACATCGCCAACACGACCATCAATCTGACAGTCGTTGTTGTCAACAATCATGCAGAAGTTGTCGAGCTTGAAATGTCCGGCTGCCATCACAGCTTCCCAGATCGATCCCTCTTGCAACTCACCATCGCCGGTCAGGGAGTAGACACGAGCATCATTTCTGTCGACCAGTTTGTCTGAGATTGCCATGCCGACTGCAATTGAAAGTCCCTGACCAAGCGAACCACTGCTGGTTTCGATACCGGGAAGTCCCATATCCCGTCCCGGGTGCCCCTGCAACCGGCTACCAAACTGCCTGAGCGTCAGTAGTTCTGAGCGTGGGAAGAAACCGGCATTAGCGAGCGTAGCATAGAGTACCGGGCACATATGTCCGGCTGACAAGACGAACCGATCGCGTCCTTCTTTCCGCGGATCTTTCGGATCGTAGTTCATCACCCCTCCAAAATAGAGGGTGGCAAAGATGTCGGAAGACCCGAGAGGTCCTCCAGAGTGACCAGACTTCGCAACCACCAGTGATCGTACGATATCACGGCGTATTTCAGTTGCAATATCCTTGAGTTTCTCCGCTGAGTGTCGTTCGTTCGTATACGGCATGTGCTGAGAACTGTCGTTTTTCTCTTGACCAAATGACAGAAACGTGAAGATAAGAACAAAAGGAAGACAGATAAACAGGAGAGAGCCATACACACAGATAAACACCGATAGCGTAGTTGTACGGGTGTTGTAACACAGATAAACGTGAATAATGAGAAGAATAGCTCTTGGATCCATCCCTTTTTATCTATTTGACCTCTCTACACTCTATCTATGGCTTGTATCTGAGTTCATCTCAGCATATCTATCTGATCTCATTCCTGTATCTTATCTATGCCTATCGGTGTATTGTATCTGTCTCCATCGGTGTTTGCGCGGGGAGGCTCTTTTCAGTAGGTTTGGCCTCCCTTGTTTGAAGGATTGAACAGTTTTCCGGCTTACAGATGATATGAAACATCTTCTATTAGTTCTGACAGGAACCACATTCTATCTATCGTTGAGTGGTTTTCAGTGTGCTTCATCGCAGATGAACACGGCTCAGCTTGCTATCAAGAACGGGGAATTTGACAGGGCGGGGGCGGCACTGGAGGAAGAGGTTGCTTTGCGGCCTGATAACGCCAAAGCATGGTACATGCTCGGCGTTGTTCGATCTGAGCAGAAACAGCATCGATCGATGAAGGATGCTTTTATAAAAGCACTTGAACATGCTGCGTCGGAGACTGGCGAGATTACCGAGAGTGAAACTCTTGATATACGGTTGAGAATCAATAATTCCTGGGGAGATTTGTGGGGATCGGCGAGACAACTGATTTATACGTCCGAAGATTATGATAAGGCAATCGCAATCCTCGACGATGCTGAATATGTGATGCCCGGCATGCCGATTATTCTTGATATGAAAGCAGACGCCTACTTGGGTAAAAAGGATCGGGAGGAGGCAAACTCCAACTATATTGATTATGTAGAGCTTGTCAGAAGCGACATTGAAAAGGGCGTTAATAAAGGGTTGTATCTTGGGATGGGAAGAGAACAGGTCTTATCAACCTTGGGTACTCCCGATGCCCCTTTTGATCCGGACCGTTTTTTTTATGCTGACCAGTATAAAACCTCGGGGCTTTCCGTTTATTATATCGGTGGTGAGAGTGCCGACAAACCTTCTGAGGTAAAAGGGTGGAAATACTATGACTATAGCCAACCGGAAGTCTTCCCTTATGTAGATTATTGGTTTTCGGGGTATCCACTCTTTAACGTTGCGCTGAACGACTATGTTGCCGGGAACTATGATGATGCGCTCGAATTGCTGCTGCTTACAGAGAAGGTCGCTCCGACCCTTGAGGAAGTCAGTAGCCTGATGAGCAAGATATACCTCGCCACGAATCGAATGGAGGAGGCAAAGGCTCTGTTACTCAGAAAGATCGGAGAAAAGCCGAGGAATACAAAGAATCGAATTACCTATGCCATTCTCTTGCACAACGAGGATAATTATAGCGAGGCAATAAGCGTGCTCGACGGAGCTCTCGAATACGAACGTGACGAGTCAAGTGAAGAATATCAGGATATAATTTTTAACCTCGGGGCGTTTAGTAAGAATTGGGGAGTACAGCTTGAGCGAGAGGTGGCCAATAGAAGTTCCGTAACCGACAAACAACGCGATGAGTACGAAGCAAAGTATCGCGATGCCCTGAAGTACTTTTCGCGACTCCGTTCAGTACGTGGAAATACTGAGGAGTATGAACTGCTAACGGAGATAGGAAATCTTCATGCTCTGCTTGGTGATGCAGAAGGGTTAAGGAATACAATCAAGAAGTTCGAGAAGTTACAGAGCAATCAGACCATTGCCGGAGAAGCAAAGTTCTGGGCGGTCCTCGGCGATTTCTATTCATATATTGGTAATGAGAAGAAGGCCAAAGAGGCCGAAACAAAGGCTGAAGGCCTGCGCTGATTGGGTAGGCGTTTATAACAATATCAAGTGAATCAAAGGTCTGCGATGGTGCGTAAATAGCGCTGCAGACCTTTGTTCGGTTCAGATAGAGCGCTCAATCCTTCATCGGTATTGGGAAAAAGAAGGTTGAAAAGCAAGAACAGCATATAGAAGAAAAGCATATAGTATGACTAATCCGGAAAAGACTATGGAAAAGCAGGATCAGCAGGATCAGCAGCAGATCAATATCGAGCTTGGGGAAAAGGAGGCCGAGGGAGTTTACTCGAACCTTGCAATCATCAGCCATTCTCCGGCAGAGTTCGTGATTGACTTTACACGGATTCTGCCAGGCGTTCCACGTGCCCGTGTTCTCTCGCGCATTATCATGACACCACAACATGCCCGTATGCTTCTGAATGCAATGCAGGATAATATCCAGCGTTATGAAGCGCAATACGGTGAGATCAAGATGACGCAACAAGGGCCGCAGTTTGGTGGTTTTCAAGGCCCTGATGTAGGAGACAAGATTCACTGATGGCCGGATCGTTCGTTCTGATTCTGCACACGCATCTTCCGTACGTTATCCGTCACGGACGCTGGCCACATGGACTTCAGTGGCTTTGTGAAGCAGGAGCCGAATGCTATATACCTCTTCTGAATCAGTGTTACGATCTGCTGGATGAAGGTATCAATGCGAGAATTACGATCTCCTTCTCGCCCGTTTTGCTTGAACAATTAGCCGACGCAGAGTTCCCCTCGCTATTGGAATCCTACCTGAAGGAGCGGATCGAAGCTGCTGAAGGAGATAGCAGGTATTTCAAGCGACAGCCTGACGAGCGCGAGTTCGTTCCCGTTGCTTTGTTCTGGCGTGACTGGTACAAAGCTCGCCTGAATGATTTTACCAAGCGATATGATCGTGATCTTGTTGCTGCGTTTCGCCAGTTGCGTGATAGAGGAGCAATTGCTTTGCAGACCTGTGGAGCGACACATGGGTACTTCCCATTGCTCGGTTTCGATGAGTCGATTCATGCCCAGGTGCAGGTTGCTCTCGACGCTCACTGGCGACACTTCCATCACAGACCACGCGGGATCTGGATGCCGGAATGTGCATATCGTTCAGGTGGTTTCAGGAAACCACCACTCTCTTCAGAAGATGCGAGCCAAGGGTTCAGGCTCGGTGTGGAACAGGTCATTGCCGCTGGTGGAATGGATCATACTATCGTCGATGCTCACGTAGTGCAGGCTGGAACGCCGGTCAACTGGTATGTTGCAAAATTTAAGGGAGATGATGCCTTGCCTGGGAGCTCAAGCGGCCTTCCATTGAGCGATCCGCGTAGCGTTTATGAAGTCTATAAAATCCATTCCTCGGTCGATCCATCCTATGGCTCCGTCTCTGTCCTTGCGCGTGACATTAATACGGCCTTGAGGGTCTGGAGTGGAACGAGCGGTTATCCTGGTAATCCAGATTATCTGGAGTTTCATAAGAAGCATCACAGAAGTGGTCACCGATATTGGCGTGTTAGTGATAAGGAGAATGATCTTGCTAAAAAACGGATGTATCATCCTGGGGTCGCCGATGCAGAAGTGCGGAAAGATGCAGAGGACTTCGTTGGTCATATTACGAAGCAATTAGCCGAATATTGGCAGACGACCAGTCGCGAAGGGACGGTCTGTTTGCCGTTCGATACAGAGTTGTTCGGACATTGGTGGTTTGAAGGGCCGATCTTTCTCGGAGAAGTAATCCGTCTCTTATCCCGAGATGAACATGTTGCGAGCCGAACTACTCCTGAAGAGAGAGACCGTCGTGGAGCGGGGCTTCCGGTCACGTTGCCGGAAGGTTCGTGGGGAGATGGAGGAGATCATCGTGTCTGGCTGAACCAAGAGACAGCCTGGACCTGGCCGGTTATCTGGCGGCTTGAACGGGAGTTCCTTGAATTGGTACGGTCGCGAAATCGTGAGAATGAACTTGAGGAACGGGGATTACAACAGATGGCGAGAGAGCTTCTGCTGTTGCAGTCTTCTGACTGGCAGTTTCTGATTACAACAGGAACTGCTGCTGATTATGCAAGAGAACGCTTTCGCGAACACATAGAGGCATTTGAGACGATTGCCAAATATGTTCGCTCCCTTCGTCAGAGTGCCGAACGACTCGATCTCTTCGATGAGCTTTGTCGTATTGAAGCATGCGACCGTCTCTTCCCCAATATTGATTTGGATCATTGGTTGTGGAAGAATGCAGATGAGGCCTTGGCAGCGCCGAGAGAGGGAGAGTGAGAATAGGGACAAAGAGAAAGGTGATCATAGAGGCGAACGACATTCGTCTATCTGAATATAGAGTAATATCAGAGGAAGTGAGGGAAGGAGATATTAGTTTATAGATAACGAATAGTAGTTCGTATGAGAGGGAATGAACTCTTTCTGTAAACCCTGTGAACTCCACCCCACCAAATACTGATGATGCTGTGAATTGGCTCGATAAGGATTATATCTGATGTCTCATCGTTGATAACTAAAGACTCAACATCATACTCGAATTGATAGCTCGATATGGGAAAAACTCTTGTTATAGTAGAATCGCCAACAAAGGCACGAACGATAAAGAACTTTTTGCCAGATAATTGTGTCGTAGAAGCCTCAATGGGAAGTGTGCGTGACCTTCCTGCAAAAGCTGCCGATATTCCTGAGAAGCTCAAGAAGGAGAAGTGGACACGCCTCGGTGTCAATGTTGAGGATGACTTCTCTCCACTCTATATCGTATCATCACAAAAGAAAAAAGTCATCAAGAAGCTGAAAGATGCTTTGAAGGGGACGGATGAACTGATTATCGCAACTGATGAAGATCGTGAGGGTGAATCAATTGGATGGCATCTACTTGAAGTCCTGAAGCCAAAGGTTCCTGTGAAGAGAATGGTCTTTCATGAAATCACGAAGTCGGCTGTTCAGGAAGCCATAAAGAATACACGAGTGATTGATGACAGGCTGGTTCGGGCACAGGAGACACGTCGAATCCTTGACCGGCTTGTTGGCTATACAATCTCGCCACTTCTCTGGAAGAAGATTGCCCGCGGCCTCTCTGCTGGTCGAGTACAGTCCGTTGCTGTTCGTCTGCTTGTAACTCGCGAGCGGGATCGTCGTGCGTTTCACAGCGGAACCTATTGGGATCTCTCTGCAACTCTTGCCGACGGGGATGACAATGGCTTTCAGGCAATAATGACAGCCCTGGGTGGTCTCCGTCTTGCAACAGGTAAGGACTTCGACCCTGACACAGGAAAAATTTCCAAGGGGAAGAAAGTGCTTCTTCTTGGAGAGGAAGAAGCCACAAAGCTCAGACAGGAATTGCTTGATGCAGAGTGGAGTGTCTCGAACATCGAAGAGAAAGAAGAGTCACGAAATCCTGCGCCACCTTTTATCACCTCGACTCTTCAGCAGGAGGCAAATCGGAAGCTGAGTATGACCGCTCGTCGGACGATGCGAATAGCTCAGAAACTCTACGAGCGTGGTCTGATAACATACATGCGTACCGACTCGGTAAACTTGTCCGAAAGCGCACTCAACGCAATTCGCAAAGCTATTGCTGAGAAGTATGGAAACGAGTACATCAATCAGGAACCGCGCAGATTCAAGACGAAGTCGAAGGGGGCACAGGAGGCTCACGAGGCAATTCGTCCTGCAGGTGAGTCGATGCCGAGTGTCGGTGATCTTAAGCTTGATGCAGAGGAGGCTGCTCTCTACGATCTTATATGGAAGCGGACGATAGCAACGCAGATGGCCAACGCCCGTCTTCAGTTTGTCACAGCAACTCTTACCGTGAAGAACGCCACGTTTCGTGCGAGTGGCAAGAGGGTTCTCTTCCCGGGATTTTTTAGGGCCTATGTTGAGGGTGCGGATGATCCGGACGCCGTTCTGGAAAATCGCGACATACCACTACCTGATCTGAAAATAGGTGATGGTGTCAATTGCAGGGAGCTCGAAGCTTTCGGACATAAGACCAAGCCACCGGCTCGCTATACAGAAGCATCACTGGTGCAGGCCCTCGAACGGGAAGGGATTGGCCGACCGAGCACTTATGCTTCAATTATAGGCACAATTCAGGATCGTGGCTACGTGTGCAAACAGGGAGGACGTCTTGTACCTACCTTTACAGCTATGGCTGTTACCGGGTTGCTTGAGGATCATTTCCCCGATCTCGTCGATCTCCGGTTCACTGCACGCATGGAAGATGTTCTTGATGAGATTGCCTCCGGAGATGCCGAATGGCTCCCGTATCTCGATGCGTTCTATAAGGGGGATGACGGACTGGCAGGACAGGTGAAGCTCCATGAGGAGCAGATTGATGCTCGAAAAGCTTGTAGGCTTCAGTATGATGATCTTGGCGAGGTTGAGGTTCGTGTTGGTCGTTACGGGGCTTTTCTCGAGACACAGGAGGATGGTGAGCCTCTTCGTGCATCGTTACCGGATGATCTCGGCCCTGCCGATCTCTCACCCGAGGCGGCGCAACAGATCATCGAACGAAAACTTAGTGGCGACGAAGCCTTTGCACACCATCCGGGGACTGATGATCCAATCTACGTGAAGGTTGGACCGTATGGTGCGTACGTACAGTTGGGTGATGAAGTCGAAGGTGCCAAAGCTGTCCGGACTTCGTTACCGAAAGGCATTACGCCTGAGAACATCACAGTAGAGCAAGCCGTAAAGCTGCTTGAGTTGCCGCGATCTCTCGGCACCCATCCTGAAACCGGCAAAGAGGTCAAGGCAGGTATAGGACGCTTTGGTCCCTTTCTTGTGCATGAAGGAGTATACGCATCACTGAAAGGAACCGATGATGTGCTGAACATCGAGCTTCCACGTGCTCTGGAACTTCTCGAATTCAAAAGGCTTGGTAAGCGTGGACTTATCAGAATTGTTGGTGACCATCCTGAGGAGGGAGAACCGATTGAAGTCTATTCCGGCAGATTTGGTCCCTATGTGAAGCATAATGGAATCAACGCCTCGATCCCGAAAGATGTGCCTGTAGAGAATGTGACGATTGAACAGGCAGTTGCTTGGCTGAAGGAGAAGAAGATAACACAGGTAAGCACAGATAAGAAGAAAAAGCGTAAATAATCTGTGTCAAGTGTTAAGCCGAGAGATTATAATGATGAACACAGATGACACACCTTGCTATTGTATAGCGGACCTGTGACGACGTATATTTTGAGTCCCTGAAGAGCGGAAGTGGCGGAATTGGCAGACGCGCTATCTTGAGGGGGTAGTGTCCATCGTGACGTGCGGGTTCAAGTCCCGCCTTCCGCACAATAGAAGGCCGCTGAGTAGTCGCATAGTGACGTTCCACAGATAGCCCCATGCCGAAGCATGCCATCCTGAGCTTGTCGAAGGATGAGGACGAAGATAGCCCAGCCGTGTACGGCTGGGAAGATTGCCCTCGACTCTCGAGGGTAAGGCCATAAATGGCCTGATTGCATCGAGAGTACTCTGCTGACCCCGACGTAAACGTCGGGGCTACCCATAGCCCAGCGGTTTACGGCTGGGAAGATTGTGATTCTCTCGACCCTCGACCCTTCAACCCACGACTCTCGAGGGTAAGGCCATAAATGGCCTGATTGCATCGAGAGTACTCTGCTGACCCCGGCCTAAACGCCGGGGCTACGATTTCAGATTAACGATTAACGATGTTCGATCTAAAGACCCTCGACTCTCGAGGCCATTCTGCCAGTCTCCTTGTCTCCTTGTCTCCTTGTCTCCTTGTCTCCCTGTCTTCCCTCTCGACCCTTCGACCTTTGACTCCTCGACATCGGAAAAGTGAAAAAAAAGAAAGGGAACGGCCTACGCCGTTCCCGTGCACGAGGACATAGCATATACTACCGACCCTTCTGTCTGGTTAGATGTTCGCCTCATCCCAGATCAGATAGAGATTATCCCGGTTTTCCAGTCTTTTGTTAGAGGTAAAGGCGTGATTCTGTTCGCTCATGAGTAGCTCGATTCCATTCTGCTGCTGCAGCACGATTTTATTCTGCATAAAATTTTGACTAACAGCAATCCTAGCCGACGCTATGCACTGAATAACCAGAATCTGTCCGCCTTCATCTCCATCAGCAAGTACGATGGTCCTGTTTGCAGGAGAGCTATCCGAATCAATTCGCAGGAATGACCTGTCGCCCGGATCGACCGTTACGTTGTCCTGGGTGATGGTGATCTCCTCTGGCGGCCGTATCGCAAAACCTCCGTCAACATCGAGCGACACGTTAGGAGCGTTCGTTCCAATACCTACATCGCCATCTGTATCGACCCTGATTCTTTCGGTCG
>JAGWAZ010000084.1:0-7029 GCA_021296135.1 Chlorobiota bacterium
CTGGGGTGGAAGAGACCCTGGGAAGTATATTGTGGTAAAGCTCCTCCACCTGTTGCACTTCAGACTTGAATGTGGGTTATCGATCATGCTCATCGGTGTTCATCTGCGCTCCCCACTTGCTCGCTTTTCGCCACCCGAGCATCTGCACTTTATAGGAAAGATTCGGGAAGAATGAGTGGAGATGTTTGAATATCCGAAACGTAAAGGGTTCATCCCACGTGCCAACCCAGCCCTTGCCCTTCTCAATCCATTTGATTATGTCCTTCGCAACGCGATCAGCTTCCGGTGCACCGTCGACACGCTTCTTTCGGATCTTGTATCCCTTTTCATTCAGGCGGTTGACAGGGGCCCAGGCAAGCGGGCCTTTAATCGCTCCTGGACGATAGAGTCGCATCTTTACCTTGCCTTTGCTGGAGTAGTAGAGAATCGGACCCACACCAAGCCAGAAGTAGTGGATCGCAATTTTTCCCGCATGGTAAACCGGACCGAACGGAGAAGGAGCGCCATCGGCAATCGAACCAATGGCTATGATCTCCAGTGGATGATCCCACGGCCTGTTGCCTGCCTCGGTGGCAACGACTGCCGGCCACGTGTAGTTCACACGATTCATGCTCTCGACCATTTCGGTCAACGGGAGTCCTTCTTCCCCGATTGCGGTCTCAATCTGACCAGCGTTCAGTATAAGAAGATCGGGATTTAAGTCGAGAAGGCGAGCTGCATCCTCGACTGATGCTTGAGGCGAAGTGTGGAGTTCGGAGAAACTTTTACCTTTTCCCTCGAAGTCCTTTTTCCGTGAGACACCGATGACGTGCCAGCCCTCTCTGAGATATTCTTCTCCTAAAGCTTTTCCGAGTGTGCCGGAGATTCCGGTGATGATTACTCTTTTCATAAATACCTCTGGTTAGGGTATAGCTGATGGGAACGAATAATTATTTCGTCCATAAAGGTCCTTATCCACTTATATTAGTTATGCGATCTTCTCTGCAACTCTCAGTGCGTTTGCCATAATCGTCAAGGCCGGTCCAACCCCGAGCGATGTCGGCATGAAGCAACCATCCACGACGTAGACGTTTTCATAGCCGTGAAGGCGACAATCGGGATCGAGAACTGACCGTTCGGGATCGTTCCCAAACCGGGCCGTGCCAACCTGATGTGCCGTATGACGGTCATCCTTCTCTCCCGTTGCGCCAAACACAAAAGTCGCTCCGCTCCGCTTCATTACTTCTTTCAGTCTTCTAAGATACCACCGAGAGCGTTCCACATCGTAAGGGTGGAACCTGTGTGTCAGCCGAATCTGACCTGAGGGATCAAATTGTACGCGATTGGTCGGTTGCGGCAAGTCTTCGACCGCTCCGGAAATAATCAACATGCGTCGATTTAGGAATCGCGCAAGGGGAAGAGGGAAAGGAGCATTCTCACGTACAGAGAGAGGACCAGGGGATGGGAGTGTCTGTACGTATCCAAGTTTGTGCGGGAACTCCTTGCTCCCAAAATAGAGATCTGTGAAACCAAGCTGCTTGATAAAGTGATCTGCTCCACCAGTCGGTTCGCGAAAGATGCCAGCTACAAGCGCTCCGCAGTGATACATGTAGTTCCGCCCAAGCTGATTGCTCCGGTCCTTGTAGCCTGATTTCATCAGAATTGCCGAACTTCCGATGGCACCTGCCGAGAGGACATATGTCTCAGCAGTTAGTTCTTGCACAACATTCCTCTTACGAGAGCGGACGCTGATGCCATATGCCTTCCCGTTTGGGTTGAGAAGAAGGCGTTCTCCCTCAACTCCGGTTCGGACTTCAAGGTTGTACGCCTCGATTCCTTTGTCAATTAACCGGCTCACCGTTGATGCTCGGGAATCGTTTGGACAATAAAAGCCGGGGCATGTGGAACAGCGGAGACAACGGATGAAGTCGATGCCGAGAGGAAGATGAAAAGGGTGAAAACCACTTGCCTCAATTCCACGCTTCAATTTCAGGTTGATGGGTTCAAGTTCTGGCGGGCTTTGCTGATAACCGTTTCGAGGAGTTGCTACATGGGGCATGGCTGCTGAAGCGTCCCCGGTTATGCCGAGCAGCTCTTCAATCTGGTCGTAATAGACCTCAAGATCATCATAGCTGATCGGCCAGTCCCATTCTTCACTGGAAAGCCATTTGCTGTAATACTTACCCGGATGAAAATCATCGCGACTTGGCCTGAGAAGAAGAGCGCCATATAGAGCTGTACCGCCTCCGAGGATGCCGCCAATGTAGAGCCGTGCGTCACGACCATTTACCTCGAACGTGCGATCATCAAATGCTGCCATTTCAATCAGCATTCGTTTTTCATCCCAAAAGGCCTGGCTATCAACAAAGCGTTCCCCTCGCTCGATCAGCAGCACACGTTTCCCCATGGAAGCAAGCTTCCAGGCGACCGTTCCACCACCAGCACCACTTCCTATGATTATCGCATCGTAATCAAAAGGCATAGCCTGTAAGTTATCTCGGTTTGGAGAAATCGGCGAGTTATGGATGGGTTACAGAGAATCAGGGATGAGGGAAGAACAGGGCAGAGGGATGGTGGACAACAGTCTGGAAGAAGCGATAAACACATTGCGGAGGCATAGCCGTAAGCTCGTATGGTGAACAACAAAAGCGTTATCGAAAAATTCGATAACGCTTTTTTATACAATGCCAATAAAAAAAGCCGCGCGATTTGCTACTTAGTCGCGCGACCTCCGAGATCATACCGGTTACCCAGCATATCTCCAACCTACCTTTTTAGAGGGACATTATGAAACCTAATGTCAAGAATAAATGTAGGGATATCGACACATACTTCCAAACGCTTCCGGGAAATTTGATTCATTGTTCAAACAATCGACCCAAAACTTGTGCGTTATCAGTAGCACACAGACGATCTTTCAATTGGTGTACTCCCCTTGATTTTCGCATTTTACTGTGACTTGTGAGCAATATCATTCTTGATACCGAAAGTTCCGGGGTTTTGACTCAACCGTCAAAGACCAGCTTCTATTACTCGTTCTCGTTTCTGCCACGGGATGAGCGCACAGCGATGCATTCGGTCTATGCCTTCTGTCGGTACGCAGATGATATTGTAGATGAAGATGACGAGGAGACGATTGAGAGCTTTATCGGAACGCCAGAGGAGAAGATCACTCGCAAACGCGAATGTCTGAATCGACTTCGCCTTGAAGTTGAACGGTGCTACCGAGGTCAGTCACGTCATCCAATTCTTGCTCCACTCTCAGCTATTGTAAAACGCTTCCGAATTCCGAAACAATACTTCCTGACGTTGATTGATGGTGTGGAGATGGACCTTGTCCGTAACCGTTATGAAACGTTTGAGGAATTGCGGGAATACTGCTACAGCGTGGCCTCGGTTGTCGGATTGATCTGCATCGAAATTTTTGGCTACCGGTATGAGGAAACCAAGGAGTATGCGGTTGATCTCGGTATTGCGTTGCAGTTGACAAATATCCTGCGTGATCTGAAAGCAGATGTAAACAAGGGGAGAATCTATCTTCCGATGGAGGATATACGAGCTTTTGGATATAGCGAGGCTGATTTGATGGCAAACCGGTACAACCTGCCCTTTATCGAGCTTATGCGGTTTGAGACAAGACGTGCTCGTGAATATTATGGCCGGGCTCGGGCAGCATTGCGACCGGATGAACGTAAGACAATGTTTGCTGCCGAGATCATGGATGCGATCTACTATCGACTTCTTGAAAAAATCGAGTTGAACGAGTTCAATGTATATGGCCAGAAGAAGATACGTGTTCGGACACCCCATAAACTCTGGATTGCCCTGAAAATATGGTTGATCATGAGGGTTCTTACTAACAGAACATCGAACTATTCCTGACACAATATTTTTGCGGCCACGGATTTCTATGATTATGCGACAGTCCATTCCCCTGGTAATGCTTGGAGTCATTACCGTCTCTTTTTCCTGCACAACAAAGGGTCCTGATGTTATTGATCCGGAAGCGGATAAGCGTACCGAAACCGCAATCATTGCTCTTAATAAATCGGGAGCTGGAGAACTTGCTCGATATTATGAGGTGACAGGAACGGTCACGCAATCGGAGTATGAAACGGCAAACGGTCAGGCTTTAAGTGTTCCGATTAACGCAATCTATGAGGAGGATGAGCAACTCTGGTTACATAGCAATCCGACAGGAAAAATCATCGTGCTCGATCTTTCTACACGCAGACAGCTTGCAGAGATTGATGGATTCCCTGCCGGTGATACCGCCTCTCTCTGCGGGATGGCTTTCAGCAATGTTTCGCAAGGATGGGCAATTGCGTACGGAGCACGTTCAATCTTTCATGTCGACGCCCGCAATCACGTGATGGTAGGCTCAATTCCGTTACCAGGCAACCCAACCTCGGTTGCAACTAACGATCTGCTAAACCGGAGCCAGGAAGATGACTTTAGGGATAATCGTGTCTATGTCAGTCTCGAAAAGGATAACGGCACAGGATCGCTCGCCACGTTTCACAGCAACGATCCGGACCGTGTTATCAGGGAGCTGGTCACGTTCCCTCGACCACCTATCTTTATTGGCATAAACCCTGACAATCAGTTTATGGCAGTGATCGTTCCAGGTCAACCCGAGGATGATCCCGGGACATTTGAGATAGAGACTGATCCAACGCTCTTCGTCGTCGATCTCCTGATCGATCAGATTATCTTTGGGCAACCATTTATTTCCCCTCCGCTGCTGGAACATCTCGGAGTCCATCCAAACTTTGCGTCGATGACTCGTGATTCGTTTCTCTATCTGGCAACAAGGGAAGGAGTTATCAGGGTTGATACAAAAGCATGGGGAGAGTTCAATAATATCCTGCCTGGGAAAGCCTACAACGTTGTTGGGGCAGATGAGTGGACAGATCTGTTGTACGCGGTTGCCTCTGATGCGCCAAACACAATCGAGCGAGTCCCTCGCAGGGGGTCACTCTTGAGTTCAGTCACGCTCGATCATCCGGTTGAATACATCCGGTTTGTCAGCTCAAATGAAATTGCGCAGTGAGGAATTTGGGGTGCTGACTTTCGATAGTCCATTACCCCCGGTTCCCTTATCTTCCGTCCGTTTTCCTGAGATGAGAGAGAGATCGATAACGATCCTTTTTCAAGTGTCCGCCGCATATGGATCAACATTCGTCAATCGAACTTCCTGAGAGTGGGTCAACCTTTTACAATTACCGAGCGTGTTCGTTGGATTGATTGCGATGCAGCGCACATCATCTATTACGGCGCCTACATTCGTTTCTTTGAGATTGCCGAGACCGAGATGTATCGCTCGGTTGGGTTGCCGTATTCAGTCGCCTTCAGGGAGATTGAATGTTTTCCGATCCGTGCGGAGTACCATTCTGAATATCGCTTTCCTGCCCAACTTGATGATCTGATGCGGATCGAAGTATGGATCAGTCACTGGGGAAGAACCTCTTTCACCATCTCTTTTCGATTCAAAAGAGATGAAGATGATATTCTTCTCTCAGAAGGATATTGTCGCCTGGTCTGTGTGGGGCGCAATGACAAACGGTCGATTTCAATCCCGGATCGATTGAAGGAAGCTCTTGCACCATACACAGACCGTGAACGTTCCTGGCAGACGCCGCGTGATTCCGACGATACATGACTCCCGTTCCTTAGATTTATCAGGCATCAAAATTCAGATCCAAATTCGACAATCAGCAATACCAGTATGACGACATCTCCTCTTGCCTACTCAACGCGCAAGGACCATGTTGAAGGGATTCACCGTGGTGCCGTTGTTGTTGTGAAGGCTAATGGTGATCTCCTCTATAATCTTGGTAACCCGGACTACGGAACGTTTCTGCGATCATCAATCAAGATGGTGCAGGCGATTCCTGTTATTGAGAGCGGGGCGGCAGAGAAGTTTGAGTTCAATGATGCAGCACTTGCGGTTTGCTGCGCAAGCCATACAGCCGCCGACTACCATGTGACAACCGTGCGAACGATGCTTGAGAAGATGGGGCTGGGTGAGAGTGCCTTGAAGTGTGGTGGACACCTGCCCGAAGACAAGGAGATGAGAGAACGTTTGATTCGTCTTCAGGCAACGCCAACAGCAATCTATAACAACTGTTCAGGTAAACATGCGGGTATGTTGGCAGTCTGCCTGGCAAACGACTGGCCTACCGAGGGGTATCTGGAAATCGAACATCCTTTGCAGCAACGTATTCTTGAGTTGATAGCTGAATACACGGAGTTGAAGAAGGAAGAGATACCCCTTGGCATAGATGGCTGCTCACTTCCAACATATTTCATGAAGCTGCGGAATGCCGGACTTGGGGCCGCCCGGTTTATCGAGAGGGGTGAAAAGGAAAAAACACCGGAGCGTCGATTGCTTGAGGCAATGACTAACAGACCGGAAATGGTCCACTCGGAGGGTGGGTTTGATACGGAGTTGATACGAGCATTGAATGGGAGGTGTTATGCAAAGAGGGGAGCGATGGGTATTATGTTGTTCGGACTTCGCACCGAAGAGCATGGTCCTATTGGAATCGCCGCCAAAATGGAGAACGGGAATAACAAGCCAATGCCGGTTGTAATGACCTCTCTGCTTGATCGGCTCGGGCTCATCTCGCCTGAAGAAGGGTTGCAACTGGAGCGATTCAGAAAGCTTTCCGTCAAGAACTGGAATGGAATATATGTCGGGGAAATAAAGGGATCGGAGATGGATAGCTAAAAGCATGACTCCCGACTCTTCGACCTTCGACCCTTCAACCCTCGACTCCCGACTCTTCGACCTTCGATGGATATGTGTAGTGTAGCCAAGAAGAACAAAGAGAATCAAAAACGTTGCTCCCAGCGCCCCTCGACGCAAATGCGGGAACAATGCGCTAACCAGAGCGGCAACAAGTCCTGCCCAGCTAGAGATGCCAGGTCCCACACTTCTCATTTGGGATGGGCTCTCAATTCTGAAGTGCTATGTTCTAATAAAGAACTGAAATAGATATGTATCTTTAGCGTTATGAACTCCTAGTAACAACGAAATCTCCGTAA
>JAGWAZ010000084.1:7052-17957 GCA_021296135.1 Chlorobiota bacterium
CCTTCGACAGGCTCTCCTTCGACAAGCTCAGGATGGCATGCTTCGGCATTCTAACATCGTAAATCTGAAATCGTACATCCTACATCATCCTTCGACAAGCTCAGGGTGACACTCGAAATAATATGCTGTTGAGAACATAGCCTTCTGAAGCAATGTCTTGCTCACTCTCATCCGTCTCCTTCAAGTCCTGATCTGGCATCGCTGCTGCTGTTTCCTTGATATGGTGGTTGAGCCGAAGAACTCAAGGATGTGGTGATGAGATAGACCATCATTACCCCAAAGCGGCCACATAGCGCAGAGAACAGAGTAAGGAGTCGGGCAGGGTCATCCGGCATTATCTTGGCAAAGGTATTAGCTACGATTATCCATAGTGGGGCGCCCGGTGCATCCGGTATCTCTTGGAGATAATCGGCAGCGGCACGTGTACCTGAGTCTTCCGGAGAGACCGATGGCCAGGATGTTAGATAGTACGTGATGAAGGTAATCAGAAACGAAAGGAATGCAAGGGACGATGTAGGTTACGACGCTGACGCTCAGGCTGACTCATATCGACGATGGTTGACCGGATCGTTCGGTCGCGTCAATAATCTCGAGCGCGAACCGGTCGGCAAAGATACTCCCTTTCGGTGTAAGCTGC
Organism: Chlorobiota bacterium; assembly: GCA_021296135.1. Classification (GTDB taxonomy): domain Bacteria; phylum Bacteroidota; class Ignavibacteria; order OLB7; family OLB7; genus JAGWAZ01. The sequence continues at coordinate 7,690 of JAGWAZ010000084.1, forward strand.
AGTCGCTCCGAATCGAGGTAAGCAAAGCCACTGACGATCATTTGCTCTACAACGTCAGAGGCTAACGTTGTGAGTCTATCCCCTGCAGCTTCTCGAAAATCGTGCAGATTGATTCCCCTGTAGCGTAGTCCAAGCATTACTATCTCTTCAATACCCTGTTCCTGTGTCAACTCCTCCCGCATCACCACCGGACTCTTTCCCGACTCTATTGCGTTGAGATAAGCCGTGAGACTCGAGACGTTCGCCCACCGTGTGCCCAAAACTCCTCGGCGAGCAAAACTGTGTGCTGATGGTCCATACCCGAAATAGCTGCCCCGTTCCCAATAACCGATATTATGTCTGCATTCAAAGCCGGGTTTGGCATAGTTGCTTGTCTCATACTGCACGAAGCCGTTCTCACCAAGGAATTCGACGGTTTCCTCGTACATACGGGCTTCAAGATCGTTTGAGGCAGGCTTCACGTGCCCGTTCAGGCGCATGGCGTTGAGTGGGGTTCCCTCCTCAAAGATCAGCGCGTAGGCACTGATGTGGTCGGTGCCGAGATCGACCGCACGTTCAAGATTCTTGCGCCAACGCTTTACTGTTTGTCCAGGAAGCGCAAAGATCATATCGAACGAAACGTTGTCGAAGACATCCTGAACAAGTCGAATATTCTTTTCTGCTTCCGCTGCAGTATGAATCCGACTCAGGAACTGAAGTTCATCGTCGTGAAAGGATTGTACCCCGAAGCTGAGCCGGTTTACCCCCGCATCACGATACCCTTCCAACCATTCCCTCTGAAGCGCTCCGGGGTTGCACTCCATTGTAATCTCTGCGGTATCAATGACGTCGTATTGCTTGTGAAGAGCGTTGAGAATCGAGGCAATTTCTTCAGGAGAGAGGACCGAGGGTGTGCCACCACCGAGAAAAATTGTTGAGACCTCTTTGGATTCACGCTCATCGACAAACGAGAACCTCCGAAGCTCTTGCAGCAAAGCATCGAGAAACCTTCTCTTTTTTGCAAAAGATTCAATCGAGTAGAAGCTGCAATACACACACTTCCTCTGGCAAAACGGTATGTGAACGTAGAGACCGGACAAGGCGAGAGACTTTAGTACATGCAAAAAGAGATAAGAGCTACTCGAACCTTGATAGTCGATAATAGATAATCGCGGTGAATCCGAAGTCACCTCTATCAACTCCCCACTCCTCGACTCCTGACTCTTAACTTCGGCACTCTCTAACTTAATGAACCACTAAACCATTCAACTATCTAACTATGCCTCCTATCCTCCCCCATCGAACCCCTTCATCACCATGAGACCAGAATATGAACATTACCTGACCAATCAAGTTCTCACGTGGCACGAAACCGTAATGACGACTGTCGCGGCTATCCCGGGAGTTATCGCCAAGGGCAAAAAAATAATCATGTTTGAATCGATAGCGGGTTGCCGGTCGCCCGTTGAGAAAGACAATGCTGTTTTTGTAGCTGACGGCAATTCCCTCATCGGAGAGAACATCCTTCCAGGCATCTGCCTTGGCCGAATCGAGAAGTAACTCATATCCCTTATAGGGAACAACAACTTCCGATTCCTTTCGCAGGAGTGGATAGGCTTTTTTCCCGTTCATCGGTTCGAGTTTGGCCGGAGGAGAAGAGATTGAATGCGAGTTTACAGAAAGGTCGGAAGGTTTGCCGTTCACGAGAACCACCCCGTTGACAAGGGAAACAGTATCTCCCGGAATAGCCCCACAGCGCTTTACGAGCCTCGAAGTCCCCTCTCTCCGTCCAGGCTCGGTTGACTCGAAAAGAACAACATCCCCCCTCTCCAAATTTCCGAGTCCTTTTACCTGAAGATGTGGAACTTCAATAGCAGTGAAAGGAATGTACTCCGGCGTGCGAATATAGTAGGGGAGTTTGTTGATAATCACCGCATCACCGGCTGCGATAGTCGGCTGCATAGAATTTGTCGGGATACGATAGGGCGCAAGAACGAATATTCGAAGAAGAAGAAGAATCAGCAGAACCAGGGCGCTGATCTTTACTAGTCTCTTCAGTGAGCCGGAGGATGAATCTACTCTTTCGGAATGCTCCGATCTTTCCTCTTCATGTTTTTGCACATCACCCACATCATTCATTATACCAGTTACTCTCTCAAAAGAGAATGGTCTCCATCAACGATACCTTTTTATTTCACCCCATTAAAGATCCGATTCCAGCGGATGTTCCCGAACTTCTCCCCAAGTGAATACTCACGTAAAGATTCACCTTGACCCTCCTTGTTTTTCCAGGACCAGTAGACAATCAACGGTGTTCCAACAACGTTCTCTTCCGGTATGAATCCCCAGAAACGGCTATCGTGCGAATTTTTTCGATTATCTCCCATGCCAAAGACATAATCACGTTCAACAGTATAAGAGGCAACCTCCTTATCATCAATCACGATCAAAGTACTATTCTTCCGTATGTCATGCCCTTCACGTTGAATAAAAATCTCCCACTCCTGATAGTTGGTATCATTCAATTGAATCACATCCCCTTTTTTCGGAATGCGCATTGGGCCCCAATTTTCAGGACTCCACTTCCGACCACGTGGGAAGGTGCGATAAATGTCCTGGGGATTAGGAGATCTTCTCGGATCGAAAAAGATGTTTCGCGGATTTTTTTCCTTCACGCCATTAACATAGGCATATCCGTTCCGCACTTCAAGGGTATCACCGGCAACAGCAACGCAGCGTTTCAAATAATATTGAAAGTCTTTTGCCTCAACTTGATCCCGGTCGCCTGGATAGATAAAAACGATCACATCACCTTTCTCCGGATCGCGGATGCCCGGGAACGAAATATAGGGAAGGGAAATGTTCAGAAATGGAATCGTCTGCGGGGTGGAGCCACCATAGATAAAACGATTGACAAAGAGAAAATCTCCGGCAAGAACTTCGTTTTCCATCGACTCAGTCGGTACGACAAAAGACTGAATGAGCAGACCGTTAACAATCATCACAATCAACAACGCACCGAGGATTGTCTTTGCCCAGGAGATCGTGTGCTCCTTCAAGCTCATCGGCTGTTGCCGTTGCTTCCCCCTCCTCTTCGGCCTCCCTTTACTATTCCCCTCCTGGGGTTTGTTATTCTCTACCTGGGGTTTGCGGCGGATTTTCTTTCCCTTTCCGGAGAGAATCTGCTTTCGTTCTTCAGGATTCATCAAATCGTCCTTCTTTTTTATCAAGTGTAATCGACTGCTTGTAGAACGGAGCCCAGCCTCCTACGGAGAAAGGGCTGACAAAGTTACTTGATTCATTTATGGCAGCGTAGGACAGACCGGTCTCTTTCCTAGACTACCATCTCTCTTCTAGTCAGTCATCATCCATCGACAGGACCGCCAGGAATGCCTCTTGCGGAATCTCGACCGAACCGACCTGTTTCATCCGCTTCTTTCCTTCTTTCTGCTTTTCAAGGAGCTTTCGTTTACGTGTGATGTCACCACCATAGCATTTGGAGATAACATCTTTCCGCATAGCCTTGATTGTATCGCGAGCAATCACCTTCGCACCAATAGCTGCCTGTACCGCCACCTCAAACATCTGACGGGGAATCAACTTCCGCAGTTTGCCGCAGAGCTTCCGTCCATAATGATAGGCTTTCGTGCGATGGACGATCACAGACAAAGCATCTACCTTATCACCATTCAGGAGGATATCCACCTTCACGAGATCCTCATCCCGCATATCTATCACCTCATAATCAAACGAAGCGTAGCCCCGCGAGATAGACTTCAAGCGATCGTAGAAATCAAAGATCACCTCGCCAAGTGGCAATTCGAAGGTCATGTCAACTCGATCCTGCGAAAGATACTTTGTATCGATGTAGATTGCCCGACGCTCCATAGAGAGCTTTGTAACCGGTCCGATGTAGTCGGACGGACAGATGATCTGCGCACGGATGAACGGCTCAGAGATCGTCTCTACCTCACCAATTGGCGGCATCTTCGCCGGATTATCAACGACAATCTCTTCTCTATTCTTGTTGGTAACGACATACTCAACGTTCGGTACCGTTGTGACAATCGTCTGTTCAAATTCCCGTTCGAGACGCTCCTGCACGATCTCCATGTGAAGCAGACCAAGAAACCCGCAACGGAAACCGAATCCAAGAGCGGTCGATGTTTCCGGCTCGTAGACAAGGGATGAATCGTTCAATGCAAGTTTGTCGAGCGAATCACGCAAGGCCTCGTAATCATCAGAGTCGGCCGGGTAAATACCGGCAAAGACCATCGGCTTCACCTCCTGGTATCCAGGAATCGGATGTTCCGCTCCACCGTGCGCTAAGGTAACCGTGTCACCAACCTTCGTATCCTTCACGTCCTTGATTGAGGCGGTAAAGTATCCAACAGAACCACACCGGATCTCCTCCCCCTGCACACGCCTCATGCGGAGAAGTCCACACTCGTCCACCTCGAACTTCTTGCCGCTGTGCGTCATGACAATCTCATCACCCTTTCGCAGTCTTCCGTCCACAACGCGGACATAGGCAACGGCGCCTCGATACGAATCGAATATTGAGTCGAAGATGAGGGCACGAAGCGGAGCGTCAGGATCACCCTTTGGAGGGGGCACACGCTCGACGAGCGCCTCAAGAATCTTCTCGATACCAACTCCTGACTTTGCCGAGGCAAGAATCATCTCATCCTCGCTGCAACCGATCAGGTCCATCACCTGTGTCTTGACCGTCTCGAGCGTTGTAGCAGCGGCAGGAAGGTCAATCTTATTGATGACCGGGATGATTTCCAGATCAGCCTTAATAGCCAGATAAAGATTGGAGATCGTCTGGGCCTCCACCCCCTGGGTCCCATCAACAACCAGGAGCGCACCCTCGCATGCCTTGAGTGAACGCGATACCTCGTAGCTAAAATCAACATGTCCCGGGGTATCGATCAGGTTCAGGGTATAGACGGCTTTATCGCCTGTCTCTTTCGTGCGCTGATAATTCATCTGGATAGCATGGAGCTTGATCGTGATCCCACGCTCCTGCTCCAGTGGATTATCATCCAGGATTTGGGCGTTTGTCATCTCGCGCTTTGTGATCGCCCCGGTATGTTCTAAGAGCCGGTCGGCAAGCGTCGACTTGCCATGATCGATATGCGCAATGATGCAAAAATTGCGGATATTCTTCATGCGTTCTCTGTTGCGTTGCAAAGAGAATAAACATACCGCCATGTGGTTGAGTTCACAAGGAGAAGAGTGTATGAGTCTATAGAATAGAGTTGGGGTTTGTATTGTCATGAGTTTATAGAGTGAAAGAGTCGAGAGTTAGCAGAGAGATGATCTGGATTCTAACGACTATCTACCATCGAGCAACATACCAGTTCATAGTGTGGTTGAGATCTGTAACCCTGTAGTTACTACCACTATTAAGCTATGATCTTCAAGAGTAATTTTTTTCGACGTAAGGCTCCTGTGTTGGCCCGTGATCTTCTCGGATCGATCCTCGTAACCGAGGTTGACGGTCTGCGGACATCAGGCCGCATAGTCGAGGTCGAGGCGTATCGACAGGATGAACCTGCCAGTCATTGTTATGGGGGTAAAACCGAGCGAAACAAGTCAATGTTCCTTCCTGGGGGACATCTCTACGTCTATCTCAGCTATGGTATTCACTATTGTGCTAACATTATCGCAGGAGTTGAGGGTTACGGCGAGGCAGTGTTGATTCGTGGTATCGAGCCGATCGAACATATCGAGATAATGAGAGAGCGACGTGGGAATCGAGTACGGGATCGTGATCTGGCAAATGGTCCCGGCAAATTGACCCAGGCGCTCGGCATCAATCTCTCTCATGACGGAATTGATCTTCTCAGCACGACCGGCCCAGTACACCTTCTGCCCGGGGAACCGGTTCCCGACAGCCAAGTTCGCCAGACACCAAGGATTGGAATAACAAAGGCTATAGAATTACCTTGGAGGTGGGTCATGTCTTCTCAGAAAAACAAGTGATGCAATTCAAGGATTTTCTTCAGCAATTACAATTTCATTTGCTCTTCAGTTTTCCAGAACAGCCGCCCTACCATATGAAAGGAGACCGGGCGTCCCATGATCATCTCTACCGGTATGTCAACATCTGAGGAGATTGAAATGGCTGTCGGTCTTCTCAGCACCGAAAACCTGTTAATTGCCCACTCAACATCAACCTATCCATGTCCATCGCATGAGTTGAACCTGCAGATGATCCACACTCTGAAGAAGACCTGGCCAACCGTTCCTATAGGTTATTCGGGGCACGAGACCGGTCTTGTCACAACATGGGCAGCAGTGACACTTGGTGCCGACTTTGTTGAACGGCACATTACTTTGGACCGTGCCATGTGGGGAAGCGACCAGGCCACATCGATAGAGCCGGGAGGATTGATCCGCCTTGTGGCAAACATCCGGGACATTGAGCTGGCTCTCGGCGACGGGATAAAACGGGTGTACGAGAGCGAGCAGGTACCACGAAAGAAACTTCGCAGAGTGCTCGAACCAACAACTCAATCAAAGTGATACGTTCTTGCTTTTCTCGTTTCATTATTCATTTGGATTCTTGAATTCGGCCCTTGAGTTTCATCAACTTCGAGATTCTGGCTACCAGTATCGTCATCCTTTGTAGAGTGGTTATCATCTCTCTTGAGCGTCTTTTTCCATACAACGCTCACCAGTCCCTATTGCGTAAAGGTTTCTGGAATGATCTGGGTATGTACACTCTCGTGCAGAGTTTTGTTCTCTCACAGATCATCTTCGGCTTTGCCTATTGGCTTGACGGCATAACGGAACTCTCATCGTATGGTCTTCTCTCGAGCTGGCCAATCTGGGGACAGGTTCTTTTATCACTTGTAGTTCATGACTTCTATATCTACTGGTTCCATCGTTGGCAGCATCATAACCGGTACCTGTGGCGCACGCATGAAGCGCATCATTCCACCGAAGATGTTGACTGGCTAAGCGGTCCACGCTCTCACTCGTTGGAAATTCTCATTAATCAGACTGTGGAGTTTGCGCCATTGATACTGCTTGGTTGTGCACCTGAAACAATCGCAATCAAAGGTATGCTCGATGCTGTCTGGGGAATGTACATTCACTCAAACATCAACATTCGTTCAGGTGTTCTGCAATACGTAATCAACGGGCCGGAAATGCATCGCTGGCATCATGCGATTGATCATGAGGCTCATAACATGAACTTCGGAACAAAGTTTGCGATCTGGGACTGGATATTCGGTACCGCATTTTTCCCAAGTGGCAGGAAGCCTGTGGGGTATGGTCTTGGAGATGAGAATTTTCCTGAGAATTACTTCAAACAACATGCCTGGGCGTTTAGAAGGTTTCGGAAGAAGTGATGAAGACGTCAGATTGATTTTTTTGGTTCGGCATCTCGTGTTATGACACCTAATCCCAGCGACTACCCCGTGCTTACCTGCCTGCCCAAGCAGGCGAGGCAGGCGCACAGAAGGAAGCCATTGTATATTGTTGATCATGATGAGCAGATCAATGCCTTCGAGACTTGTCGTGAGGAGTTGCTCGAATATGGACCGGAATATTTATTATGGGGTGTTCTGCAATTTGACTTGATATCCTGGCTTGATAGCAAGATTGAGGAGAAGCCTTTTGCTGATGTGTTGAGAGCAAAAGAGATGCAGGCAGAACATCGGGTTGTTAGGGAGATGGAAGAATTCCAGGAAGCGTGAAGGGATAAGGAGAGTTAATGAGAAATATCAAAAATTGGAGCACTCAGCTTTGAACTCCCAACTCCTCGACCCTTCGACTCTCGACCCTTCGACTCTTCGACACGCCGGGGTTCCGATGGAACTCCTTGACCAACTGTCATGTTCATTCCACGTTTACCTTCGTACATTTCGGCTGCCTTCATCTCATACGGAGTATTCAATAACAGTACAGAGCTTGTTATGTCCCAGAGCGGAATAAATATGACGGAAGAATCGATACGTAAAACGCTCTCTCAAATAAACGATCCCGATCTTGGGCGTGACATCGTTTCTCTTGGTTTTGTAAAAAAAATCGAGATTGCCAAGGAAAAGGTGGGGGTAACAATCGAGTTGACAACGCCGGCCTGCCCGGTAAAAGATCAAATGAAAGCCCAAGCTGAGAGTTTATTGACGGAGCTTGGCGCTACTGAGGTCGAGGTTACGATGACGGCACAGGTCGTTGGGCAAAACAATCCCAAGATGAGAGCGGTTCTTCCTGCCGTTAAAAACACAATCGCGGTTGCCTCTGGTAAGGGGGGCGTCGGCAAGTCAACCGTCGCAACCAATCTGGCCTCCGCTCTTGCACGGGAAGGGAGTAGTGTCGGTTTCCTCGATGCTGACATCTATGGACCGTCAGCTCCGCTTATGTTCGGTCTCGACGGGAAACGACCCGATATGTATGAGACCTCGGATGGTGACCGAAAACTTGTTCCGCTTGTTGCCCATGGTGTCAAGGTGATGTCGATCGGCTTTTTAATGGATGCCGATCAGGCGGTAATCTGGCGTGGACCCATGGCGGCCGGAGCGCTCAGACAGTTTATGACAGATGTCGATTGGGGTGATCTTGACTATCTCATCTTTGACATGCCGCCCGGCACAGGTGATATTCAGTTGACTCTTTCACAGACCATTCCTTTGACAGGTGCCGTAATTGTCACAACACCACAGGAGCTTGCCCTGGCCGATGCTCGCAAGGGACTCCGCATGTTTGAGAGAGTACAGGTACCGGTCTTTGGAATCATTGAAAACATGAGCTATTTCATAGCGCCGGATACGGGAACGGAGTATGATATTTTTTCACGTGGTGGTGGAAAACGTGCCGCCGATGAACTTGGTGTTCCCTTCCTGGGCGAAATTCCACTGACAATTGAGACACGTAAAGCGGGTGATGACGGAATGGCGATTGTTCTAAAGCAGCCCGATTCACCTCAGGCCGACGCTTTCATGCTTGTTGCTCGGAATGTTGCTGCTGCTGTATCAACCCGCAATATGACTGCTGAGCAGACACAGCCGGAGATCATATTGTAGTAGTTCCCCCGGACCGACATTGCGCGAGGTGGTGCATGATAGCTCAACGGAGTTCTCTGAGTCCGCCACGGGGATCGAGGGATCATAGTTTGGCACTAATGTATCCTGAAGCGCCTCACCCTTCGACTTGCTCAGGGTGAGGCTTTACGTATCCCATAGGGCTGTGCACTGAACCAGGCTCGCACCGATGGTGCTTGGATATCGAGGTTCATCCCTGTTCCCCGTGCTTCCGCATGGGGCTATCAACCGAACGTCACTGCGCGACTACCCCACGCTTCGGCATGGGGCTATAATTGAGGGTCGCTACGCGACTCTCAGAACCTCGTTGGAAGGCCCGCTACTGACTCACATCGACTGCGTAGCAGTCCTCGGTTCATAGCCTCGGGCGGTAGCCCGAGGGCATATCTTTGTATTGAGTAACTCCGCCACAGAGTGGCGACCCGTCAGTAGCCCTGTGCGGGAGCGCAGGGCAAGCAATAGGCTTGGCTTGAACAAGCTTTAGAGGAGCGACCCGTTTCTTCTGATCTCTACATCATCATCTTTAACAACAATGCATCTATAGTAGTATGGATTTCCGTTCCTCTCAGCTTTTAGGAGCACTTTAGCATCTGTCATCCGTTCCGCATAGACGTAACTGACAGGCGCAAAGAACGCAAAGTCGATTCTCCGGGCACGCAACGCCTCAACTAATCAGCTGTAATCTTGTGCCACGAACATCTTTACCGGCATGTCGATCTTTTGTGAAATCAGATCGGCGTTCCGTTGTGTGTTCTCCGAACGCTCCGAGGAATTAATGAAAGAACAAAGAGCGCGTACAGAACGTGAGGACAAAAGAATCGGTTGAAGCACATCGTCTATGCTGATTGGAAACAGGTGAGGAAAAAATACAAAGCAAACAGTCATAAGGATAAGGTGAGATCGAATGAGTACTTGTCAATTCTTCGGCTAAAGGACCTATCGCAACAACAGACTTAGTCTACGAATTCCTGTACGCTGATGTCTTGCAAACTCAGTCAAGATTCCAGTATATGAAGCAGTCTTACGAACATCAAAGACTTCACCACTAAGAAGAAATTTATAGGAGGTCAATTTGGGATAAGTAGGGAAAACCTCAAGCCGTCGACACACGCAATAAAACAATCCTCCATGCCCCGCGCCTTCAACTCGCTGAAGATGTTCAACCACGAGACGGCACCCTCCCTCGGAGCGATCCACAAGCCCAGCACCTGCTTCTCCCCCTGCATGTCT